>JBJMVK010000044.1:0-33028 GCA_045810725.1 Sphingomonas sp.
ACCACTTGCCGAACAGGATCTTGTCGCCGGCCTTGACGTCCAGCGGCGTCACCTTGCCATCGTCGGCCCTGGCGCCACCGCCAACGGCGACGACTTCGCCCTCCTGCGGCTTTTCCTTGGCGGTATCGGGAATGATGATCCCACCGGCAGTCTTCTCGTCAGCCTCGACACGGCGGACGAGAACGCGGTCATGAAGCGGCCTGAAACCCATAGGTCTTAACCCCTCTCTTGTTTCTCTCGAAGTTGAACTTGCCGTTGGCACTCTCCCCATGAGAGTGCCAGCGATGGCGGGCATATGGTTGTGCGCCGTTCATCCGTCAACGGGTCGATTGAAGAGCTTTTGACTCTAGGCGCTGGCGGTGCGGGTCAGGCCGAGGCTCGCGCGCATCAACCATCTCGCCAGCATCAGCAGGGCGACGGACGCGAGGCCCGTGGCCAGACCGATCCAGATGCCGACGCCTTTCCAGTCGGCTCCGAAGGCCAGCCAGCTGCCGATTCCAAGGCCGACAACCCAATAGCCGACCAGAGCGAAAAGGAGCGGCCAGCGGGTATCGTGGAGTCCTCGAAGCATTCCCGCCCCGATGACCTGCGCTCCGTCGACCAGCTGGAAGGCTGCAGCCACGCGGAGGAAGCTGACGGCAAGAGTGATGACGCTTTCGTTCTCTGGAGCATCGGTCAGAAACAACGTGACCAGCTGGCGCGGGATACTCCACATGACGAGCGCCATTGCGCCCATGAAGCCGACGCCCATGACCCATGCCGTCCAGCCCGCGCGAGTGACGCCCGCGATGTCGCCGCGGCCGAGGGCCAGTCCGACCCGAACGGTCGCAGCCTGGCCGAGGCCCAACGGGACCATGAAGGTCAGTGCGGCGATCTGCAGCGCCACGGCGTGCGCCGCCACCGCCGGAGCCCCGATCCACCCCATGAAATAAGCAGCGAGAGCGAACACGCCCATTTCGAGCGCCATGGTGATGCCGATTGGCCATCCCAGGCGGACCATGGCCATCGTGCGCTCCGGATCGAAGCGCCAGAAATGCCCGATCAGGTGGAAACGGCGGAACCTGCGGCCGAGCGAGGTCACCGCCACGAGCGCGAAGCACAGGATGAACCAAGTGAGCGTGCTTCCGAGGCCTCCGCCGGGAAGGCCTAATGCAGGAAGCCCGAAGTGGCCGAAAATCAACGACCAGCTCAAGAGGGCGTTGAGGGCTATTCCTCCAAGGCTGAGCCACAGCACGACTCGAGGCCGCTCGAGCGCCGCTACGAAGTTGCGCAGGAGCTGGAAGACAAGCCACGGCCCGGTGCACCACATGTAGGCGCGCATGAAGCTCTGCCCCTCGCGTGCAAGCTCTGCCGATTGGCCAAAGGCTTGCATCAACGCGCCGATGTTCCAGAGCACCAGCCAGTAAGGCGGAAGCGCGAATGCCAGGAGCCACAGGCCAGCGCGAAAGGTCCGCCGGACGTCGCGAACGGCGTTGGAGCGCCGGCCAAGCGCCGTTGCCATCATCGGCGAGGAGGCCGTGATGAGCCCCAGCATCAGGAGGTTGAAGGTGAAGGTGAGATTGAGGGCGAGCGTCGCTGCGGCCAGCTGCGTCGAGCCCAGGCGTCCCATCAGGAGCACGTCGGTCGCCTGGATCGCCTGTTGCGTGAGATTGGCGAGGATGAGGGGCCACGCGAGGCCGAGGCCCGCGCGCAGTTCGTCCCGCCAAGCCCTTTGCTGACCAGCCGCCGAATTTCTCGTTGCCGCATCCACTGGAGCCGTCCTTGCGAGCAGCAGCAGCCACAGGCAAGCTCATCATTGCCCGGCCCCGGGTGCGTCGAGGGACGAGCGAGGGCGAGCCGATCGAAGCTGCGCTTCAAAGCAATCACTCCGCCCAGCGACCGCTTGGAATGCCGATCGTCATCGGCGTTCTCGACTTGGAGCGGTGCGGACCTGCTTAGCTTGCCGGCGAAATTAGCTCGTGCAGGGAAAAGGTTGGCCCGGCTCAACTCCTCCGCTAGCGAGGGTAATCCGAAGTAAAGGACCCGCGATGAAGTTCGTCCGCGCAATCTGGAAGCTGCTCGTCGGAATCAAGGACGCGTTAGTCCTGATCTTCATGTTGTTCTTCTTCGGCGCTCTCTACAGCGCCCTTTCGGCGCGCCCAGCGCCCGTCGGCAAGGGTGTTCTCGACCTCAACCTCAACGGCAGCGTCGTCGAGCAGCCCTCGCGGGCCCAATGGTCCGACGTTGCCGGCGGCAACCGCATGGGTGAGTATCGCCTACGCGATCTCGTCCAGGCCCTCGACAAGGCAAAGGACGACAAGAGGGTGAAGGCCGTCGCACTCGATCTCGATGGCTTCACGGGCGGCGGACAGACGACGATCGGCGACCTCGCCGACGCGGTGAAGCGGGTGCGCTCCGCCGGGAAGCCGGTCATCGCTTATGGCGTCGGCTACACTGATGACAGCTATGAGCTCGCCTCAGCGGCTTCCGAAATCTGGCTGAACCCGCTCGGAGCCGTGCTCATCGCCGGCCCCGGAGGCAGTAATCTTTATTACAAGGGCCTCCTGGACAAGCTCGGGGTTACCGCGAACGTCTATAGAGTCGGGAGCTACAAGTCGGCGGTCGAGCCCTTCATCCGCAACGACATGTCCCCCGAGGCGAAGCAGAATTACATGGCCCTCGATCAGGCCGAACTCGAGAGCTGGCGTGCCCACGTGAAGCGGGACCGGCCCAAGGCGAACGTCGACCTCTTCCTCAAAGACATGAACGCCGCGGTCGCAGCGACGGGCAACGACATGGCGAAGGCCGCGCTCGCCAACGGGTTTGTTGACCGCATCGGGAGCCGCCGCGAGTTCGAGCAGCGCCTGGCGGAGCTCGGCGGAAAAGGCGCGAAGGATGCCAAGGATCCGACCAGCTTCGCGCGGATCAAGCTCGGCTCCTACGTCTCCGACGTCGTCGAGGCGAACCCCAAAGGGCCGATCGGGATCGTGACGGTCGCGGGCATGATCGTAGACGGAAAGGCCGGCCCAGGAACGGCGGGCGGTGACACGATCGCGAATGAAATCGAGGACGGGATCGACGAGGGCATCAAGGCGCTGGTCGTCAGGGTCGACAGCCCCGGCGGATCGGTGCTCGCCTCGGAACGGATCCGCCAGGCGCTGTTGCAGGCCAAGGCAAACAAGATTCCGATCGTCGTTTCGATGGGAAGCGTCGCCGCTTCGGGCGGCTATTGGGTCTCGACGCCCGGCGATTTCATCTATGCCGAGCCATCAACGATCACCGGATCGATCGGCGTGTTCGGTATCCTGCCGAGCTTCCAAGGGACGCTGCAGAAACTCGGCATCGGCGCCGACGGCGTGAAAACCACTCCGCTCTCGGGCGAGCCGGACCTGTTCAAGGGCCCGTCGCCCGAAGCCGGGCAGCTGCTCCAGACCGGCGTCAATTCAATGTACGGCCGGTTCCTCGGGATCGTCGCCGAAGCGCGGCACAAGACGCCGCAGCAGGTCGACGCGATCGCCCAGGGCCGCGTCTGGGACGGCGGCGCCGCGCACCAGCTCGGTCTGGTCGACGGGTTCGGCGGGATCGGCGATGCAGTGACCAAGGCGGCCGACCTCGCGGGTCTCGGGAACGAGCGGCGAGTCCGTTACCTCGAGCCGCCGAAGACCTTCAAGCAGCAGCTTATCGAGGCGCTCGCCAGCGAGCGGAACGACAATAATGCAGTACCGGAGGATGCGTTTGGCTCCCTTGGCCGGGCCTCGCAGCAGCAAATTGCATCGATGCTGACCGAGGTGCGCTCAATCCTCTCCGGACCGAGCATCCAGGCGCGCTGTCTGTCCTGCCCGCCGGTAGCGCCGGCACGACTGGACAAGCGCGATCTCAGCCTCTTGGGGCTATTGAAGGACTTGCTGTCGTAAACCGCCGTCCGTGGCGGTGAACATCTCGCGGCAGTCGAGGGGCGGTTCTGCTGTAACAGCTGGCGCCGATGACAGCGTTGATCCGACTGGCCGATGCTTGCGATGCGGCGGCAATCGCCGCGATCTACCGCGCTTATGTCGAGGAAAGCCACTTCACGTTCGAGGAAGTTCCTCCCGACGCTGATGAGATCGGCAGCCGAATGGCTGGTCCGATCCACCCCTGGATCGTCGTCGAAGAAGCTGGAGAGGTGCTCGGCTATGCGTCGACTGCGCCGATGCGAAACCGCGCCGGGTACCGCTGGAGCGTCGAAACGGGGATCTATCTCGCGCCCGAAGCGCAGGGCAAAGGGTTTGGGCGAAACCTGCTTGGAACGCATCTGGACCTTCTGACAAGACAGGGTTTCGTAACGGCGATCGCGGGAATTGCGCTGCCCAACGCCCGCAGCGTCGCGCTGCACGACAAGATGGGCTTCTCGCTCTTGGGAATCGAGCGCGCCGTCGGGTTCAAACTGGGCCAGTGGGTCGACGTGGGCCGTTGGCAACGCGATCTCACGGACCGGACCCAAGTCGCGGCCGAACCCCTGCCCTATCGAGTCCTTGCCGCCCGAAGCTTACGCTGAAGCGGCGGCTTCGCTTTAGCCGCTCTGGCGAACGTCAACGGCTTGTCCGGTTGGCCGCTTTTTGTCGGGACGGGCGGGCGGACCTCGTAATGGTCGCCATCGATGATCCGCCACTCGGAATCGATCTCCTGGTCGGGCTTGTCTGGCGATGGGCGCATGCTTCCCGTGAAGCCGAGCCTCTTATCGGCGGCACCGACCTTGCCTCGCCACCCCCCTAACGAATTGACGTTCCTCGACCGCGACTCGTTAGATGTGGATTGGCTTCCCGGTCACTGCCATCGCTGCTTCCTTGAACGCCTCGCTGTGGGTCGGGTGGGCGTGGCAGGTGTAGGCGATATCCTCGCTCGTCGCGCCAAATTCCATCGCCTGCGCGGCCTGGGCGATCATGGTTCCGGCAACGGACGCGATCATCCAGACGCCAAGAACGCGGTCCGACTTGGCGTCCGCGATCACCTTTACGAAGCCATCGGGCTCGCGATTGGTCTTGGCGCGGCTGTTGGCGAGCATCGGGAACTTGCCGACCTTCACCTCGCCGCCCTTCCTTGCCTCTTCCTCTGTGAGCCCGACCCCCGCAATCTCGGGCATGGTGTAAACGACCGACGGGATCACGTCGTGGTTCACGATGCCCGTGAGGCCGGCGATGTTCTCGGCGACGGCAATGCCCTCGTCTTCCGCCTTGTGGGCGAGCATCGGGCCCGGGATCACGTCGCCGATAGCCCAGATGGCGGGCACCTTCGTACGGAAGTCGTGGTCAGTCTCGATCTGACCGCGCTGGTTGGTTTCGAGGCCGGCCTTCTCGAGATCAAGGCCCTCGGTGTTGGGGCGACGGCCGATCGAGACGAGGACCACATCCGCTTCGATGGTCTCGGCAGTGCCGCCTGCGGCGGGCTCGAGCACGAGCGTGACCGTGTCGCCCTTCCGCTCCCCCTTCGTAACCTTGGTCGAGAGCTTGAACTCGAACCCCTGCTTCTTGAAGATCTTGTTCGCTTCCTTGCGCACGTCGCCGTCGAAGCCAGGAAGGATCTGGTCGAGGAACTCGACGACCGTAACTTCGGCGCCGAGCCGCCGCCACACCGAGCCCAGCTCGAGGCCGATGACCCCTCCACCAATGACGACCAACCGCTTGGGGACGCTTGCGAGTTCAAGCGCTCCCGTCGAATCGACGATCCGTTCCTGGTCGATGGTGATGCCCGGCAGCCCGGTCACGGACGAGCCGGTGGCGATGACGATGTTCCTGGCGCGGACGGTGCGGTCGCCGATCCTGACGCTATCGGCACTCTCGAAGCGCGCTTGTCCCTTCAGCCATTCGACCTTGTTCTTCTTGAACAGGAACTCGATACCCTGAGTGAGGCCCTTCACTGCCTCCCTGCGACCGGCATGCATCGTATCGAGGTCGAGCTCGACGCCACTCGTCTTAATGCCCCACTTGGCGAGCGTTCCATGGGCGGCTTCCTCGAACAGCTCGGAAGCGTGGAGAAGCGCCTTTGAGGGGATGCAGCCAACGTTGAGGCAGGTGCCGCCCAAGGTCTCGCGGCTTTCGGCGCACGCAGTCTTGAGGCCGAGCTGCGCTGCTCGGATGGCGGCGACGTAACCGCCCGGGCCGGCGCCGATCACAAGGACGTCGAAATCGTAATTGTCAGCCATTTCTCTCTTCCGGTTGGCGCGCGACATAGGTGGGCGACTTGGGATTATCTAGGCGCGTCAGCCTTTGACGCTTGCCTTGCACTGTTCGAGGATAGGCCTCAGCTGCTCATCCTTCAGGCTCATCTTCTGGCGCACCGAGTAGCGCTCGGAGACCTTGTCCGAAGCGCAGGTGCAAAGCTTTGCCGCGAGCTCCTGGGCAAGGCCGCGCTCGGTGGCTGACTTGACGCAGGATCCGACGAACTTCTCGTGAAAGTTCTTGTTGAAACTGTCGTCGAACGACTTCTTGGGTCCCCCGCAGCCGCCGAGGAGCGCGCACAGGGCCAGCGCCATCGTTCCCCTGGCCAGCGCTCCTGCCATCTAGAGGTCGATCAGCAGGCGCGTGGGATCCTCGATCGCTTCCTTTACGCGAACCAGGAAGGTCACTGCCTCCCGGCCGTCGATCAGGCGATGGTCGTAGGAGAGGGCGAGGTACATCATGGGGCGGGCGACGATCTCGCCGTCCTTGACCACCGGCCGCTGTTCGATCCGATGCATTCCGAGCACCGCCGACTGAGGCGGGTTGATGATCGGAGTGGACAGCAGCGAGCCGAACACGCCGCCGTTGGAGATGGTGAAGGTGCCGCCGCTCATCTCGTCGATGCTCAGCGTGCCGTCCTTTGCCTTCTTGCCATAGTCGGCGATCGTCTTCTCGATCTCGGCGAAGCTCATGCGGTCGGCATTGCGAACGACGGGGACCACGAGGCCCTTGGGCGCCGAAACTGCGACCGAAACGTCGAGATAGTCGTGATAGACGATCTCGTCTCCCTCGAGGCTCGCATTGACCGACGGAACGTCCTTAGCCGCGAGCGCGCAAGCCTTCACGAAAAAGGCCATGAAGCCGAGCCGGATCCCATGCTTCTTTTCGAACAGGTCTTTGTAGCGGCCTCGAGCGTCGATCACGGCGGTCATGTCGACGTCGTTGAACGTCGTCAGCATCGCGGCGCTGTTCTGAGCATCCTTGAGGCGCTTCGCGATCGTTTGCCTAAGCCGCGACATCTTAACGCGCTCGACGCGGCGTTCCCCGGATTGGGCGACGGATTTTTGCTGGAGCGGACCTGGAATAGGGGCTGACGGCGCTTTCGCCTCCGGCGGCTGCTCGCCCTCCACAGCAGCGCTTCGCTGCGCCCCTGCGGCCGCAACCACGTCATCCTTGGTGAGACGTCCGTCCTTGCCGGTGCCCCTGATCTTGGTGGGATCGACATGATACTCGAGCACTGCCCGACGCACGGCGGGCGAAAGCGTCGTCACGTGGTCTTCGTCACCGCCCGTCTCGGCGACCGGAGCGGTCGCATCACCCTTCAAGGCCGGCGTTTCCCCCGCCCCAGGCGGGTTGGTCGCAGCCGTTGCAGCGGCTTCAACGACAGGTGATGGCGCGGGAGCGACTGCAGTCGCGCTCGCGTCGATCCGCGCAATGACCGCGCCGACGGCGACATTGTCCCCTTCCTTCGCTAGCTGTTCGGTGAGGATTCCGGCGACTGGGGAGGGAACCTCGACGCTGACCTTGTCGGTCTCGAGGCTGGCGATGGGCTCGTCCGCAGCCACGGCCTCGCCCGGCTTCTTCAGCCACTCGGCGAGAGTTCCTTCGGTGATCGATTCCCCGAGTACGGGGACTTGGACGTCAGTGGCCATGGATTCCCTTCATTGTGCGGCGACCGCTGGACCTTCCGCGCGGCTGCTATGGCCGAGCGCCGCCGCAATCAAGGCAGCCTGCTGGGCCGCATGGCGCTTGGCTAGACCCGTCGCGGGCGATGCGGAGGAGTCGCGGCCCGCATATTGCGGTCGCATGCCCCTGAAGCCCGCTTCTGCAATGCATTGCTCGAGTAGGTTCTCGAGGAAGGACCAGGCGCCGTTGTTCCTCGGCTCTTCCTGCGCCCAAACCACGTCGGTGAGATTGGGCATCGCCTTCAGACGGTTGACCAGCGGCTCCGACGGGAACGGGTAAAGCTGCTCGATGCGCACGATCTCGACTGCGCGATCACCGGCATGGTCACGCGCTTCCATCAGCTCGTAAGCGAGCTTGCCCGAGCAGAGCACCAGCCGTCGGGTTTCCCCTTCCGCCGGCGGATCGAGGTCGGACAGGATCCGCCGGAAGTGGCTCTCGCCCGTGAAATCGGCGGCAGCCGAGACGGCGAGCTTGTGTCGAAGCAGCGACTTGGGAGTCATCAGGACCAAGGGCTTGCGGAAGCCGCGCCGCATCTGCCGGCGCAGGATATGAAAATAATTGGCTGGCGTCGTGCAGTTGGCGACCTGGATATTATCCTCGGCGCAAAGCTGCAGGTAGCGCTCGAGCCGTGCCGAGCTGTGTTCGGGTCCCTGCCCCTCGAAGCCGTGCGGGAGAAGCATGACGAGGCCGCTTGCGCGCAGCCACTTCGCTTCGCCCGCAGCCACGAACTGGTCGATGATGCTTTGTGCGCCATTGGCGAAGTCGCCGAACTGGGCTTCCCACAGAACGAGGCAGCGGGGGTCGGCGAGCGAGTAACCATATTCGAACCCGAGAACGCCGAATTCCGACAGCGAACTGTCCCGGACTTCGAAGCGGCCGCCCTCGACGTGACAAAGCGGTATATATTTTTCGCCGCTCTGCTGGTCGACCCAGACGGCGTGACGCTGGCTGAAGGTGCCGCGACCACTGTCCTGCCCGGACAATCGGACTCCCGAGCCCTCCGTGATGAGGCTTCCGAAGGCAAGCGCCTCAGCGGTGGCCCAATCGAAGCCTTCGCCGGTTTCAAACATCGCCTTCTTTGCATCGATGATGCGCTGAAGAGTCTTGTGAATGTTGAAGCCTTGAGGAACGCTCGTCAGTACCTGCCCGATTTCGCGCAGTTCCTCCTCACCGATGGCAGTGTCGATGTTGCGTCGGCCGAGCACTGGCTCCGAAGGTCGGGCCAAGCCGGCCCAGCGGCCTTCGAACCAGTCAGCCTTGTTCGGCAGGTAAGAGGTTCCGGCCTCGAATTCCTCTTCGAGGTGCGCGACGTAGTCGGCGGTGACCTTCTCGATCCATGCTTGGTCGACAACACCCTCGGCAACCAATTTCTCGCCGTAAATTTCGCTGATCGGCGGGTGCTTCTTTATGGCCGCATACATGAGCGGCTGCGTGAAGCTCGGCTCATCGCCCTCGTTATGGCCGAAACGACGATAGCACCACATGTCGATGACGATGTCGCGGTTGAAGGTGGTGCGGAACTCGGTCGCGAGCTTGCAGCAGAAGGTGACGGCTTCCGGGTCATCCCCATTGACGTGCAGGATCGGCGCCTGAACTCCCTTCGCCACATCCGACGGATAGGGGGAGGAGCGGCCGAACTGCGGGCTGGTCGTGAAGCCGATCTGGTTGTTCACGATGAAGTGGATCGTGCCTCCGGTCCCATAGCCCGGAAGGCCCGAAAAGCTGAGGCATTCCCACACGACGCCCTGGCCGGCGAACGCTGCGTCGCCATGCATCAGCAATGGCAGTACTCGGTCGCCCTGCGGATCGCCCTTGATCGTCTGCACCGCCCGAACCTTGCCAAGGACGACGGGGTCGACCGCTTCCAGGTGCGACGGGTTGGGAAGCAGCGACAGGTGGACCTTGATGCCATCGAACTCGCGGTCCGAAGAGGTGCCCAGGTGATATTTGACATCGCCGGAGCCGCCGACATCGGCGGGGTTGGTCGCTCCGCCGGCGAATTCGTGGAAAATCGCACGGTAGGGCTTGCCCATGACGTTCGAGAGGATGTTGAGCCTGCCGCGGTGCGGCATCCCGATATCGATTTCCTCAACGCCATTAAGGCCGCCATATTTGATGACCGCCTCGAGTGCTGGAACGGCTCCTTCGCCGCCGTCGAGCCCGAAACGCTTGGTGCCGACATATTTGCGCGCGAGGAATTTTTCCCACTGCTCGGCCTGGATGACCTTCGTCAGGATCGACTGCTTGCCCTCGGGCGTGAAGCTGATCTCGGCGTCCTTGCCTTCCATCCGCGACTGGAGGAAACGACGCTCCTCCACGTCGTTGATGTGCATGTATTCGAGCCCGACGTGGCCGCAGTAGTTCGCCTGGAGCACGGCAACGATCTGCCTGACCGTTGCGGTTTCGAAACCGAGCGTGCCGGCAATGTAGACGGGTCGGTCGAGATCAGCGTTGCTGAAGCCGTGGAAGGCCGGCGTGAGATCCGGCGGCACGTCCATGCGCGCGAGCCCCAGTGGGTCGAGTCGCGCCGCGAGGTGACCCCGAACACGATACGTCCGGATCAGCATCATCGCCCGGATGCTGTCGTCGGCGGCGCGACGGACCTCGTCCGGGCTTGCGCCAGCGGCCGCGGCGCGCTCGGCGACCGCCCGCCGGACGTTCTCGATCGTGGCCTGCGTCGGATCGAGTCCGAGGTTCAGCTCATCGAGTTCGTTGATCGGCCAGTTGGGCCGCTCCCAGCTTGGGCCAGCTTCGGGTTCGAGCGTGAAGGCTTGATCGTCGGCCATATTCCTTATGCTGTAACCAGCAGCTCCTTCAGCGTCGTGCCGAGCTCAGATGGGCTTGGACTGACGACGATTCCAGCCGCTTCCATGGCTGCGATCTTGCTTTCGGCGTCCCCCTTGCCCCCCGACACGATCGCGCCCGCGTGACCCATGCGGCGGCCCGGAGGCGCAGTCCGCCCGGCAATGAAGCCCACGACGGGCTTCTTGCGTCCACGTTTCGCTTCGTCGGCGAGGAACTGGGCGGCCTCCTCTTCCGCGCTTCCGCCAATTTCGCCGATCATGATGATGGACCTGGTCTCGTCGTCGGCGAGGAACATCTCGAGGATGTCGATGAACTCCGTGCCCTTGACCGGATCGCCGCCGATGCCGACCGCCGTCGACTGGCCGAGGTCCTCGTTCGTTGTCTGGAACACGGCTTCGTAGGTGAGCGTGCCCGAGCGGCTGACAACGCCGACGCTCCCCTTCTTGAAAATGTTGCCCGGCATGATGCCGATCTTGCACTCGTTGGGCGTTAGCACTCCCGGGCAGTTCGGTCCGATCAGGCGAGACTTGGAACCCGTGAGAGCGCGTTTGACGCGGACCATGTCGAGGACGGGAATGCCCTCCGTGATCGTCACGATGAGCGGCACTTCGGCATCGATCGCTTCGAGGATCGAATCCGCTGCGAATGGCGGTGGAACGTAGATGACGGAGGCCGTTGCTCCGGTTTTTGCAACGGCCTCGTGAACGGTGTCGAACACCGGTAGACCAAGGTGGGTCGTTCCGCCCTTGCCGGGCGTCACTCCGCCGACCATCTGTGTTCCGTAATCGAGCGCCTGGCGCGTATGGAAGGTGCCGGTTTCGCCGGTCATTCCCTGGGTGATGACCTTGGTATCACGGCCGACGAGGATGCTCACGCGACGGCCTCTTGGGCGAGGCTGTTGTCGATCTGCCTGCAGGCGTCGAGCAATTCCTTCACTGCCTCGACACTGACGTCGAAGTTCTCCCGGGCGGCCCCGTCGAGTTCGATCTCGATGACTCGCTCCACGCCGCCCGCGCCGATTACGCTCGGCACCCCCACATAAAGGTCATCGACGCCATACTGGCCGGTGAGGTGAGCGGCACAGGGAAGGACGCGCTTCTTGTCCTTGAGGAAGCTCTCGGCCATCGCGATCGCGCTGGTCGCGGGTGCGTAAAATGCGGAGCCGGTCTTCAACAGCGCGACGATCTCGCCGCCGCCGCCGCGGGTACGCTTCACGATCGCATCGATCTTGTCCTTCGTCGACCAGCCCATCTTGATGAGATCGGGGATGGGGATTCCGGCCACGGTCGAATATTCAACGATGGGGACCATCGTGTCGCCGTGCCCGCCGAGTACGAAAGCAGTCACGTCCTCGACGCTGACCTTGAACTCGTCAGCAAGAAAATGGCGGAAGCGCGCGCTGTCGAGAACACCCGCCATGCCTACGACCATGTGGTGCGGAAGGCCCGAGAATTCGCGCAGTGCCCAGACCATCGCGTCGAGCGGGTTCGTGATGCAGATGACGAACGCGCCGGGAGCGTGCTTGCGGATGCCCTCGCCGACCGCCTTCATCACCTTGAGGTTGATTCCCAGCAAGTCGTCGCGGCTCATTCCAGGCTTGCGCGCGATGCCGGCCGTGACGATGCACACGTCCGCCCCCTCGATGTCGGAATAATCGGACGAGCCTTTCAGCTCGGCGTCGAAGTCGTCGATCGGGCCCGCCTGAGCGATGTCGAGCGCTTTGCCCTCGGGCACGCCTTCGACGATGTCGAAAAGGACGATGTCGCCGAGCTCGCGCATCGCCGCGAGGTGGGCGAGCGTTCCGCCGATCATTCCAGCGCCGATCAGGGCGATCTTCTTGCGAGCCATAGGCTGGCTTTCACCTTTCTGTTGTGTGGGCGGCGGCTGACCGGAGTCGCCGCTCAGGAGCGCGGCGCCCGCTTAGCGAGGTGGCTCGACAGGGGCAACCGAGCGGGATTCATTAAATGGTGCTTTCAGCCGGATGAACCCCGCAACTCCAACGAGGACTGGATCGTTGGACGGCGATGATATGCAGGGAGAAAACCGAATGACGAAGCTATTGTTTGCGTTGGGCATTGCCACGGTCGCGCTCGCCGTTGCCGCTCCTGCCGATGCGAGGCGAACGGGACCGGTGACCTGCGCCAAATGGCGTCACGGGCATTGCGTCACCTGGCGGTCACGATATGCTGTCGGACACCGGTTCGGCCCCCGGTACGGCTACACGACTTACAGTGCCCTGCCGCGCACCTACGTGCGGCGCTACAGCCTCACCCCTCATTATCGCTACGTCTACCAGAACGGCTACATCTATGTGGTCGATCCGGTGAATTACGCCATCACTCGGGTCCTGAACGCTTATTAGGCCATCTCCAAGGCGCTGTTGCGTCGAAAAGGCCGCCGGCTCCCTCCCCGGCGGCCTTTTCTTATGCCGCGGCGCCGTGCTAGCGCCTCGCACCAAGCAAGGAGTCTCCCGCTTGGCCGAATTCACGCTTCCCAAGAACAGCAAGATCACGAAGGGCCGCGAGTGGAAGCCCGAGGAGGGCAAGCGGCTGAGGACGTTCAAGATCTACCGCTACGATCCGGATACCGCGGCGAACCCGCGGTTCGACCGCTACACCATCGATCTCGACAAATGCGGCCCGATGGTCCTGGACGCGTTGATCAAGATCAAGAATGAAATCGACCCGACACTGACCTTCCGCCGATCCTGCCGCGAGGGGATTTGCGGATCGTGCGCGATGAACATGGAAGGCCGAAATGGCCTTGCCTGCACCACGGCGATCGACGATCTGAAGGGTGACGTTCAGATCACGCCCCTGCCGCACATGGAGGTCGTGAAGGATCTCGTTCCCGACCTGACCCACGTTTACGCGCAATATGCGCTGATCCAGCCGTGGCTGAAGACCTCGAGCCCGGCTCCATCGCGCGAGCGGCTGCAGTCGAGTGAGGACCGCGCCGAGCTCGACGGTCTCTACGAATGTATTTTGTGCTTCTGCTGCTCGACGAGCTGCCCAAGCTATTGGTGGAACTCCGACCGGTTCCTCGGTCCCGCCATCCTCCTGCAGGCCTATCGCTGGATTGCCGACAGCCGCGACGAGGCAACGGGCGAGCGGCTCAACCAGCTCGAGGATCCGTACCGCCTCTATCGCTGCCACACGATCATGAACTGCGCGAACGTTTGCCCGAAGGGGCTCAGTCCGGCCAAAGCGATCGCCGAGACACGCAAGCTGATCGCGGAGCGCGCTGCTTGAGCGAAGACGGCCACACGTTCGAGGCGACAGGACTGGAAGACGTAGGCGTGCCCACGGGCGCGACTCCCGACGCCGAAAACGATGGGTGGTTCAGCTGGGGCGACTTCCCGCGCGGGAGCTTCGCGGCCGCGACCGGCCGGCTCCTGTTCAGGCCCGACGGAGCCGGGCGCGCGATCTGCCGGATCTTCCCCACGGAGCACCACATGAACCTCGGCGGATCGCTCCACGGAGGCTCGGTAATGAGCTTCATCGACATGTCCATGTTCGCCGGTGGGCTCTGCGCGGGGATGGAGCGAGGGCATTACGTGACCCTGGATCTGACGACGCACTTCCTCGCTCGCGGGAAGCCCGGACCACCGCTTGATGCCCACGTGGAGCTTGTGAAGCAGACGCGCGGCCATGCCTTCCTTCAGGGCGTGGTCTACCAGGACGGCTCTGCCTGCTACAGTTTCAGCGGCACTCTCAAGCGCATCCGCGAGCGTAACGCGCCTGCATGACGGGGCCCGTCGGTCGGGCATATTACCAGCTCGTCAAAGCCCATGAACTGAAGCCCGATGCCGCGCAGGAGCGCGCGGCCGGTGCGCTCGATCGGCTTGCCGGGGCCTTGTGCAACGGCGGCGGCTTCTTCGCGCGCCTGCTTGGACGGCAAGCCAATGGACCGGCGGGCGTTTATCTCTGGGGCGGCGTGGGCAGGGGAAAGTCGATGCTGATGGACCTGGCCTTCGCAAGCATCGAGTTTCATCCCAAACGACGCGTCCACTTCCACGAATTCATGCTGGAGACGCATGGACGGCTTCGCAAAGTCCGTGAGCGCCACGAGGGCGATCCTATTGAACCGGTCGCTGAAGAGATTGCTGGCGAGGCGAAGCTGCTCTGCTTCGACGAGATCCAGGTCACCAATCCGGCAGACGCGATGATCCTTTCCCGCTTATTCGAGAAATTGCTCGAAGAAGGCGTGAAGATCGTCACCACCTCTAATCGCCCCCCAAGCGACCTCTATAAGGACGGCCTCAACCGCGAGCTGTTCGTGCCTTTCATCCAGCTCATTCAAGAGCAGATGCTCGTCGTCGAGGTGAACGGCCCGACCGATTACCGGCTAGAACGATTGACAGGCGTTGCCGCCTGGCACGTGCCGAACGGGCCTCAAGCCACGGCCGCCCTCTCCCGCGCATTCTTCCAGTTGACCGACTATCCCGTCGAGGATCGAGCCAAAGTCCCTTCGGAGGATATTGACCTCGGCGGCGGGCGAACGCTCCATGTCCCCAAGAGCCTGAAGGGCGTCGCGGTGTTCTCGTTCAAGCGGCTCTGCGGGGAGGCGCGCGGCGCAGCCGATTACCTTGCGATCGCCAGGCGCTACCATACGATTATCTTGGTGGGCATACCCGTCATGGGAGTGGATATGCGCAACGAGGCGGCGCGGTTCGTGACCCTGGTCGACGCGCTGTACGAGCATAGGGTGAAGCTACTCGCCGCCGCCGACGCCGAACCGGCAAGTCTCTATCCGTCGGGCGACGGCAGCTTCGAGTTCCAGCGCACAGTGAGCCGGCTCGAGGAAATGCGCAGCGCCGAATATCTTGCGCAAGGCCATGGCGCCATAACTTGACGCGGCGCCAGCTATGGGTAGCGTCGCGCAACGCAATCCAGGGGAGAGAAAAGTTCATGCGAATTGCGCTCGGGATCTTGTTTGCCGCGACGTCGGCCGTTGCCGCAACCGACCCACGCACGGTGCCGACGCAATTGCCGCCCGCGTGGCAGTCGAAGACCCGCGAGGTGTTCAAGCAGGCCATCGAAATCCCAACCGTGCATCATCGCGGTCAAGTGCCGAAGATGGCGAAGCTGCTCGCAGACCAGTTCCGGAGCGCCGGCATCCCCGATGCCGACATCCACTTCATGCCCTATGAAGCGCTTCCTGGCGACCAGACCGAGGCGCTGATCGTCCGTTGGCGCTCGCCGCATCCAACGAAGAAGCCGATGCTGGTTCTCGGCCACATGGACGTCGTCGAGGCCAAGGCTTCCGACTGGAAGTTCGATCCGTTCATCTTCCGGGAGGAGAGCGGATATTTCCTGGGCCGCGGCACCAGCGACATGAAGAACGGCGACGTCGCGACGACCATGGCGGCGGTGAAGCTCATGTCCGAAGGGTTCAAGCCCGATCGTGACATCATCTTCTTCTACAGCGGTGATGAGGAAACGAACGGTCGGGGCGCAACGCTCGGTTCGACGAAATGGCGCAATCTCACCGAGGCTGAATTCGGGCTCAACGCCGACGGTGGCTGTGCTTCGTACGATCAGCAGTTCCGCCCGCTTGGCTGTGGCATTTCCATGGCCGAGAAAACCTTCCAGACCTATTTCTTCTCGACCCACAATCCTGGTGGCCACAGCAGCCGGCCACGGCCCGACAATGCGATCTACGACCTTGCGGACGCGCTGGAGAAGCTGCGCACCTACCGCTTTCAGCCAATGCAGAACGACGTGAGCCGCGCCTATTTCCAGGAACGGGCAAGGCAGGAAGGGAACAGCGAGCTCGGCAAGCAAATCAGTGCCTGGCTAGCCAACCCCAATGATGGCGCTTCTGCCGACGCGATCGAGGCCAACCCGCTTGAAGTGGGACTTACTCGGACACGCTGCGTCGCGACGATGCTGAGTGGCGGGCATGCCGACAACGCCTTGCCGCAGAGCGCGACGGCCACGGTCAACTGCCGGATCTTCCCCGGCGTTCAGCCGAGCGCTGTCCAGGCCGAGCTGCAGAAGCTCGTGGGCCCGAACGTCGAGGTGAAGCCAGATCCCAATTACATCGGGGTCCCGACGCCGGCATCGCCGCTTCGCCCCGACGTCGTCAACGCGGTAACCAAGGCGATCCAGCATTTTCACGGGCCGGCGATGCATGTCTACCCAATGATGTCGACCGGCGCGAGCGACGGCAGCTTCTTCCGCGCGCAGGGCATTCCCGTTTACGACATCGACGGCAGCTGGGGAATCTCGCCGATCGACGAGCGCGCCCACGGCCTGGATGAGCGCACGCCCGTCCGCTCGATGTATGACGATGTCGCTTACTGGGAGATGATTTTCAGAAGCCTCGCCGGCTAACTCAAGCGGTCGCGGCTCGCAGCACTTCTTCGGCGTGCCCGGGTACCTTGACCTTCCGCCACGCTTTCAGCACGTGTCCGTCGGCGCCGATCAGATAGGTCGCGCGTTCCATTCCCATATATTTGCGGCCGTACATCGATTTTTGGACCCAGGTGCCGAACGCGTCCGAGATCTTGCCGTCCTGGTCGGATGCCAAAGGGATCGCCAAATCGTATTTGCCGATAAACTTCTCGTGACTTTTCATGGCGTCCCGCGAAACCCCGACCACCTTCACTCCGGCGCTCCTGAAATCGCTGGCGAGCGCGGTGAAGTCCTGAGCCTCGCGCGTGCAGCCTGAGGTATCGTCCTTCGGATAGAAGTAGAGCACCAGCGGCTGGCCGGGTGACGCGAGGTTGACGCTGCTCCCGTCGCTCGCGCTGACATCGACTGGCGGGGCCTTGTCTCCTTCGTTGACCATCATGCTCCCTCTTTGATCTTGGTCCAAAGCGCGGCGATGCTGTGCCGCGCAGCGTCGTGCTCGGCAAGCAGTTCATCCCAGCTCGCCGCTCCGCACGCCTCGGCAACCAGCTGCCATGTGTCGGGCGTGGGCTTGACGTCGTGAGGCGCGACAAGGCGCATCATCACCAGCATTCGTGAAAGCAACTTTAGCGCGTTGACAATATTTGCCGGAACCAAAGATTCGGATTCAAGCGCCTCGAGCGCGACTTCCAGCCGGGTGCTGAGCCCGACGTTGGTAGTCAGCTGAAGTACGTGGGTTGCAAATTCTAGGTCGATTAGTCCGCCCGGTCCGAGCTTGACGTCGAGCGCGCTTTTCGGCGGCTTGTGTCGAGCCATGTCGGCCCGCATCTTTCCGGCATCGGCGATGACCTTGGTCCTGTCCCGCGGCATTCGAAGGATGCTGTCGATCATGGCCGCGACTTCTTCGCGCGCGGCAGGAGACCCAAGCACAGGGCGCGCTCGGCACAAGGCCATGTGCTCCCAGGTCCAGGCTTCCTTGCGCTGGTAGTGTTCAAAGGCGTCCAGCGACACGACGAGCATGCCCTTGGCTCCCCCGGGACGGAGCCTCGCATCGATGTCGTACAATGGCCCCGAGGCCGTGGGAACGCTGAGCGCTGCAGTCACCCGGCTCGCAAGGCGGTTGAAATAGTCGTTCGGACCGAGCGGCTTGCGGCCTTCCGATGCGCCGCCCTGGCGCGCGTTGTGGAGATAGATGATGTCGAGGTCGGAAGCGTGCGTCAGCGAATGGCCGCCAAGGCGTCCGAGCCCCAGAACCAGGAGCTCGCTTTCCGCAAACTTGCCGTGGACGGTTTCGAATTCCACTTGTGCGGCACCGCCCAGAGCCATGAGCGCCCCTTCGGCAATCCGCGCATAACCTTCGGTCACCTCCAGTGGATCGCGCATGCGATCGATAAGCTGCACGCCGAGGGCGAAGCGACGCTCGTTGACCAGTCTCCGCGCTCGATCCAGCGCGACATCATAGGGTTGTCCGGCCATGGCGTCGCATAGCACCGCGGCGAATTCCTCTGCCGGCGGCGGCATTGCGAAGCTCGATGCATCGAACAACCCTTCGAACAGCTCGGGTCGGCGGCCAAGCTGGTCAGCAAGCGCCGGAGCATGAGCGAGCACCTTGGCCAGCAACTGCGCAAGCTGCGGACGTGCTTCCAAGAGACGGAAGAAATTCACTCCGCTCGACAGGCGCTCGACGATATCGCTCAACCGGTTGAGTGCGTGGTCCGGGTGAGCTCCGGCGGCGATTGCAGGCATGAGTGCTGGAAGCATTGCCTCGAACGCCTGGCGCGCGGCGGGCGATCTTAGCGAGCGGGCCTTGCCCGATCGCCAATGCCCGACATGACGCGCCGCCGTCTCCTGGTCGGAAAAGCCGAGCCGATCGAGCTCCGCTTTGAGGATGTTCGGATCGTTCGAAAGGACATTCCGTTCATCGGGTGCGAGGCTGTCGAAGATCCGTCCGGCTGTCTCGACGTGGGGCCGCATCTCCTCGAGCAGCTGGGCGCCGCTGTCGAGACCGTGGAGCAGCGCCACGTTGTCGAGGGCCGCAGGGCTCGCAGGAAGAAGGTGCGTCTGCGCGTCCTCGATCATCTGCACGCGATGTTCGATCGTTCGAAGAAGCCGGTAGGTCCCGGCGAGC
The DNA here is from genome assembly GCA_045810725.1 of Sphingomonas sp. Classification (GTDB taxonomy): domain Bacteria; phylum Pseudomonadota; class Alphaproteobacteria; order Sphingomonadales; family Sphingomonadaceae; genus Sphingomicrobium. Next base: position 19,149 of record JBJMVK010000044.1, read on the forward strand.
TCGCCGCCCATGGATGGATCGAGCCTCCCGGCTGCGCCCAGCGCTGAAATTGCCTCTAGCGTCGGCGCAACTCGGACCGACGGGTCGCGTCCGCCATGGATCATCTGCTGGATCTGGATGAAGAATTCTACCTCACGGATGCCGCCGCGGCCCCGTTTCAGGTCGAAGCCCGGACCGATCTCCGCGCCTTGAGCGAAATGGTCGCGGATGCGCGCAGAGATCTGTCGCACCTCGTCGATGACGCCGAAATCGAGAGATCGTCGCCATACGAACGGCTGTATCGAATCGAGGAACCGTTGCCCAAGAGCGACATCGCCAGCCGCGGCCCGGGCACGAATGAAGGCGGCACGTTCCCACGGAAGGGCGCTCGACTCGTAGTGCGAAATGGCGGCGTTGATCGGCAGCACGATCGGCGTGACTTCCGGAGACGGTCGGAGCCTGAGGTCGACGCGCTCGACGTAACCGTCTTCGGTCCGCTTCTGCAGGAGCTCGATCAATCGCCGGCCGACGCGGACCGCAGCTTCCCCCGCATCGTCGCGCGATCGGCGCGGAAGAGTCGCTGGATCGAATAGCAGCAGCAAGTCGACGTCAGACGAATAATTGAGCTCGCGGCTTCCAAGCTTTCCCATTGCGATCACCGCGAAGCCAGCAGCGTCTGAGCCTGGGACCCGCTCCGAAATAGCCGCCGAGACCGCCTCGTCGATCGCGCTGTCGGCGAAGGCGGACAGCAATTTCGTGACATCCTCGAGTTCGAGGTCTCCCGAGAGGTCGCCAAGGGCAACGGCGAGCGCAAGGCCGTGACGCCGCTGCCTCAGCCGGCGATCAACCTCCAGATCGCTCGATCCCAGAAGAGCGGCCTCAGCCGCCGCGAATGCCCCACGTTCGAGGAAGATGTCGCCAACCTCGCCCCGCGCGAGCAAGGCCTCGCGCAGGAATGGCGAATGTCGGCGGGCGCGCTCGACGGCATCCTGGCGGGCCTTTGCGGTCAAATGGAGGTCCCCGCGACTCACTGATGGCATTTCGGATCGGTTAGGGGCATCGGAAGGAAACTTCCGCGGCCTTTTGGTCGTTTGCAATGGCGATGAAGTTTCAAACAGAAGAGGTTTTGGTGCCGGAGCTCAACTCCATGGATCGACGGATCATCCGAGTGAATGTCCCGCCGACTCATGCCGGGATCACGGCCGCGCTTCGCCGCGCTTTCGAGGCTGCCGCCTCGGAGCCGTCCGACCGCGATTTCGCCGAGCTTCTGCGCAAGCTGAACTGATCTTCCAAACCAACCGCCCGCCGCAACTCAAGGGCTTAGCTATTCGTGGTCGCGGCTGAGCTCGTCGACCTCGCCCATGATCGTCTGGAGCGCCGATTTATCCGGATCGGTCCTGTGCTGCCGGCGCGACGGCAGCTTGCCACTCGACAGCAATTGCTCGAGCGCCACCCGCCCGCGCGCGACGCGGCTCTTGATCGTGCCGACTGCACAGCCGCAGATCTCGGCTGCTTCCTCGTAAGCGAACCCGCCCGCGCCGACGAGGATCAGCGCTTCGCGCTGCGGCTGCGGCAGGTGCATAAGCGCACGCTGCATGTCGCCGAGTTCGATGTGCCGGTCTTGGCTCGCAGGCGCTGCAAGAATCTTCGACGCGGTAATATCATCCCATTCGCCCTTGAAGCGCGCACGGCGCATCTGGCTCAGGAAAAGGTTGCGAAGGATGATGAAGGTCCAAGCGCGCATGTTGGTGCCGGCCTGGAAGCGCTTCCGCGCGGCCCATGCCTTCAGCAGCGTTTCCTGGACCAGATCGTCCGCAAGATCGCGGCTGCCCGAAAGCGAGCGGCCGAATGCACGCAGGTGCGGGATCACCGCCGCCAGCTGTTCCTTGAATTCGGGATCCGACAGCGGGACGTGCTCGGCCGCGGCGCCTTCTGGTCCGTCCTGTTCACGATCTTCTGCCAAACTAAACCCCACCCTGCGCGAGCGCGTGACCTTGGCCACGCGCGGTTAGATCGAACATGAACGATGACCGTGACAGGAGGTAGGTGCTCAGCTGCGGCCGACCAAGACGATCAGTGCGAAAATAACGACCACCAGCAACGTGCCGATCACGAGGACATTGCGCGCAACGCCCGGCGTGGAGCCGGCGCGCGCCTCCGTCGTCGTCTCGACGACCGAAGGTTCGGAATGCCTCGGATCAGCCATTATGCTCTCGTCACGAAATCAACGTTCTCCCGGCCAACGCGCCGCGTGGAGCCGTGTTCCGAGACGATTTTATCAGGCGGCAGGCACCGTGGCGGCATCGAAGAACAAGGCTTGCGCGATCGCAGCCTTCACCGTCGAGCGCTGGAACGGCTTGGTAATGAGGAAGGTCGGTTCCGGACGCGTTCCCGTAAGCAGCCGCTCCGGGAATGCAGTGATGAAGATGACCGGCACCGAGAATTCCGCGAGGATGTCCTTCACCGCGTCGATGCCGCTCGAATCATCCGCGAGCTGGATGTCTGCGAGAACGAGCCCCGGCGGCTGCTGGCGGGCTTGGGCTACGGCCTCGTCCCGGGTCACGGCGACGCCGGTGACGTTATGGCCGAGATCGCGCACAATTGTCTCGATATCCATCGCGATGATCGGCTCATCCTCGATGATGAGCACGTCGGCGAGGGTCTGGCGCTCGATTTCCTCAAGCGCTTCGGCGACGAGCGAATCGACATCCGCCGGGCTGACGTCGATGAGATAGCCCGTGTCTTCGGACGAAAAGCCTTCGAGCGCCGTCAGCAGCAGTGCTTGGCGCGAGAGCGGAGTGATTCGCGAGAGTCGCGCATGGGCGATGCCTTCCGCGCCGACCGGGCTCTTCGATGGCTCCTCGCCTTCCTCGATATTGGCCGTGGACCAAATCGCGTGGAAAGTCTTGTAGAGCCCGAGCCGGGGGTCGACGTCCCGGGGAAATTCATCGGGTTTCGCAACGATCGCTTCGAGCGTTGCGCGGACAAAGGCGTCGCCGTGCGCCTGGCTGCCGGTCAATGCGCGCGCGTAGCGGCGAAGAAACGGCAGGTGCGGAGCGAGTTCCTGGCCAAGGGACATGGTAGTTAAATCTCCCTCGAAATCTGTGTTGCGGCGTCTTTGGCGGGGCGCCGTCATTGTTTCAACCCCGGAAGAACCGTCTGTTGCGTTGCGGCACCGCCCCCCAGAGAAGTGGCTCGGGTGTGGAACCAAGCACCGGCCATTTGGTTTCCAATGGCTGAACCGGCACGTCGCGTTGGATCATCAACCGCGGCGTCCGGCTTGTTACGTGCCGGAGCGGGGCAGCTTCCAACGGAGGCGTTGCGCCGCGCAACGAGATTTGTATGAGCGCGTCGAGAACCCGCGCGAGGGGGGACAGGAGTTGAGTGCCAAGAAAGGAAGCGAGACGGAGGGAGCCGGACATTCCAGGCACTCTAAGAAGTCCAAGTCTTCCGATCGCACTGCTCGGAAAGGGGATCTGGGGCGTGCGCTTCGGTCGGTTTATGACGACACCCTGCGTGAGACCGTGCCCGACGACCTGGTCCATCTCATCGGCAAGCTCAGCTAACAAGCTCGGGACATTGCGATGAGGGCGGCCGAGCGGTTCGCCCGCCTGCCCACAGCGGCCAAGCTGCTTATCATACTGACCGCGGCCCTTCTGCCGATCGGAATCGCTCTGGTGTGGCTCGGCGAATCGGGCATTCGGCAGGCCAACGACGCGCTGAAAGGCCGCGCCGAGGACCAGTCGCGCGCTGCCGCAGAAAGCATGGAAGGCCTCCTTGCCCGCGATGCGCTCGCTCTTCGAATTGCCGGCAATGGTGCGCTTGCCGGAGGTGCTGGGGATGCGTGTGCACGTGCGCAGCGCTCCCTCACGATCGCCCCCGGAGTCGCCCAGAGCTTCGAGCTAGAAAGCGGCGACTCGAAGCCGATCTGCGCTGCGGGGACCGTCGGCGACATGGGAAGCTTGCCGCTTGTCGCTCCGGGCAGCGTCGTCCTCCGCATCGCGCCGGGTCTCAACGGAGTGGCGATCCGAGTGGGAGTGATCGGCGGGATGGCAACGGCATTCGTTCCGGTGGAGGTGATTCGAATCGCGGCGATCGACGCCCCAGGCGACGTCGATTCCATCGTTCTTCACGATAATACCCGCGACCTCAGGATCTTGGGTCCGACCGCGAAGGAGAGGAGGCTGCGCCTTAGCGAATGGTCGGTTGGTAATGGAGCACTTCAAGCGCGCATTGGAGTTCCCGATCGCCGAATCACTACCTACGATAGGCTGGTTTTGCTGCTCCCGGTGGTCATGTGGATAGCGGCGGCACTCATTACCTGGTTGCTGGTCAGCCGATTGCTCATCCGGCCGCTCAACCGGCTCGAACGGGCCGTCATCAACTATGAGCCAGGGGTCGCGCTCGATCTTCCCCGAAAACTTGGCCCTTCCGAGGAAATTCAGGGGTTGCGCGATGCGTTCGCTCGGGCCGTCGCCCGGGTCGAAGAATCGGACGTAGAAATGAGCAACGCGCTCGAGGGCCAGCGGCGCCTCGTCCGCGAAGTCCATCACCGCGTGAAGAACAACCTCCAGGTCGTTGCCTCGCTGCTCAATATTCATGGTCGGAGTGCAAACACCCCCGACGCGCGCGCGGCCTATGCGGGAATCAGCCGCCGGGTCGGCGCGCTTTCGATCGTCCACCGCAACCATTTCGCCGAGATGGAGGAGAATCGCGGCATCGCGATGCGGCCGCTGATCACCGAGCTCGCAGCTGAGCTTCGTGCCGGCGCGCCTGACGTCGCGCGAGCCCTGCGGATCGATCTCGAGCTCGACAGCGTGAATACGACGCAGGACGTCGCAGTAGCGGTGGCATTCCTGGTCACCGAAATCGTCGAGTTCGCGATGCTTCACTGCCCCTCCGACCCGATCGAGATTTCGCTGAGGCGGACGAGCGAATTGACTGCCCAGCTTCTCCTCACCAGCAAAGTGCTGGTGCCGGACGACGAGGCGACCGGCGAAAAGGTCCAGTTCGAGCGGATCGTCGCCGGTCTTGCCAAACAGCTCCGGTCCACGCTGGAGCGCAAGCTCGGTCGTTACGGCGTTGATTTGCCTGTATTTCCGCCCGTTTGAAGCCGGGGCCGATCGTTACGGCTGTAGCGAAAAAAATGTTCGAATTGTGGAGAAGAACCGGAACCCATTCGGAAGAAGGGGCGTTGTGTTGTTCGGATAGTGACCTTTTGCCCCCCCGCTCTCGCTATCCAACTAAATGGGCCCGGAACCGCCAACCCTCCCCCCCCCCGGTGGCGCTTCCGGGCCCTCTTCTGTCTGGGGCATTGTCACAGCAGAGCCTGAACGGGCGGCTTTTCGAGCCGCCCGCCAGTGCGTGATCCTGATCGCGAGGATGGCGAACTCATAGAGGCCATAAAGCGGCACAAGCAGCATCAGCATCGAAACGACGTCGGGCGGAGTGAGGACGGCAGCCACAGCTGCGGCAACGACCACGGCATAACGGCGCGACTTCGTAAGCTGCTCGTGTGTCACGATCCCGGCGCGCTCCAGGATCATCAAAAGGATCGGAAGAAGGAAGGCGGCGCCGAAGCCGAAAATGAAACGCGTGCAAAAGTTCAGGTAATTTCCGACTCCAGGCAGAGCCTCCTGGCTGATTCCACCAATGTCTCCCTGATAGCTCAGCAGAAAATGCAGCGCCCAAGGCATCGCCGCGAAATAGGCGAAGCAGGCACCCACCGCGAAGAAGATGGGGGTCATCAGGAGGAACGGAAGGAATGCCTTCTTTTCCTTCACGTAAAGACCAGGAGCGGTGAAACGCCACAGCTGGGTTGCGATCACCGGGAAGCTCAGCATCAGCGCCGCAAACAGGGAGACTTTCACCTGCGCGAAGAAGGCCTCGAAAACGTCGGTGTAGATGAGCTTGCCCTGCCCGGCCTTGATCAAGGGCTGCACCAGGACCGCGAAAATATCTTTCGCGAAGGCGAAGCAGATGAAGAAAGTCAGGACGAGCGTCGCAAGGCACCAGAGGAGCCTCCGCCGCAGCTCGATCAGATGTTCGAGGAGCGGTTGCTTGGTGTCGTCGATGTCCTTCATGGCAATGGCCGCTGGTCGGGCGGAATATCGTCCCCGGCCTGCTTTTCGTCGAGCGGAAGCCTCGGTTCAGGTACCTCGGCCAGCGGCGGAATTCCGTCGTTCTGACCGGCTTCGGGATAATGGCCCTCGCGAGGATGGAGCTGCATGATGCGCTCGTTTTCCTCCTTCCACCGCTTCTCCAACTCTTCGAGCTCGGCTTCACGCACCATATTCTCGAGACCGGCCGTGAAATGCCGCGCCATGCCGCGAACACGACCGATCCAATACCCGACCGTGCGCATGACTTTTGGCAGGTCCTTCGGGCCGATGAAAATCAGCGCGAGGATGACAACAACCGCAAGCTCGCTTGAATCGATACCGAACATTCAATGCCCCTTAGGGCCTAGCGCGGCTCGTTGTCCCGCGGCGGCTGGACCGATTCTTCACGACGGGGCGTGACATCAATCGGCTCGTCGCGTGGAAGCTGCCGCGGCGGCTCGGCGCGGCGCTGCTCGTCATAGCGCCGCTGCTTGTCGTCATCCTCCTCCGCCATGCCTTGCTTGAAGCTTTTCAAGCCTTTCGCGACGTCGCCCATCATCGAGGAGAAGCGGTTCCCGCCGAAGAGCAGCAGGAGGATGATCGCGAGGATCAGAATGTGCCAGATGCTTAGACCGCCCATGGGGAACTCCTTCGAGCCAATATCTAGTCTGCCTCGTCCTCGGTTTCCAGTTGAAGCTGCAAGACCGCCTCATCCAGCGGGTCAAGCAACCCTGCGGCCTTCAGATCGTCGATGCCGGGGAGGTCGCGGCGCGAGCCCAGCCCGAAATGCGTCAGGAACTCCTTGGTCGTCGCGTAGAGCAGCGGTCGGCCGGGACCTTCGCGGCGTCCTGCTGGCCGCACCCACCCTGCGTCCATCAGGACGTCGAGCGTACCTTTCGAAATCTGGACACCGCGGATCGCTTCGATCTCCGCGCGGCTGACCGGCTCGTGATAGCCGATGATCGCGAGCGTCTCGGTCGCGGCTCGCGACAGGCGGCGTGGTTCTTCCCTGGTCCGACGAAGCAGATGGGCCAGGTCCGGCGCCGTCTGGAAATGCCAGCGCCCGCCGCGTTCGACGAGTTCAATTCCACGCCCTTCGTAATGTGCCGCAAGCTCGCCGAGGGCGATTTCGATTTCGCCTTCGCCGACGTGCTCGGCGATTTCCTCAACTGCCAGCGGCTCGGTGGAGGCGAAAAGGGTGGCTTCGATGGCGCGGATCAACTCATCCATCACGCAGCCTTGAGCTTGATCGGAGCGAACGGCTCGTCCTGTGAGATTCTGAGGCGCCCCCGCCGCGCCAACTCAAGCGCCGCGAGAAAGCTCGATGCCAGCGCCGAGCGGCGGAATTGCGGATCCTGGCTTGCCGGAAGGAAGCTTTCCAGGAAGGTCCATTCGATCGCCATGCCGATCATTTGGCTGACCCGCTCGATTGCCTCCTCGAGAGTCATGACGGCGCGTGCATGGACCACGTGCATGGTGGGCTGGTTGCGGGCTCGAACGACGCCATAGGCGGCGAAAAGGTCGAAATCGCGGACCTGCCATGCGGCCTTGCGAACGAGCCTTAACCCTTCGGGGGCTCCGCGCAGGAAGACGTCGCGGCCGATCCGGTCGCGTCCAAGCAGCCGGGCGCCCGCTTCGCGCATTGCATCGAGGCGTTGGAGGCGCAGCTGCAGCCGAAACGCAATCTCTTCCGGGCTCGGGTCCTGCTCAGGATCCTTGGGAAGCAGGAGGCAGGATTTGAGGTAAGCAAGCCAGGCCGCCATGACGAGATAGTCGGCCGCGATCTCGAGCTTCAGAGCTCGCGCCTCGGCGAGATAGGCGAGATATTGCTCGACCAGCTGGAGAATGGAGATCTGGGCGAGGTCGACCTTCTGCGCGCGGGCCAGGCTCAACAGAAGGTCGAGCGGCCCCTCCCAGCCGTCGAGGTTCAGCGTCAGCTCGTCCGACTGCCGGATCGGGCGCTCGTCGAAATCGTCGTCCACATCCTGATGATACCACGAGCGGTGGTACTGCGAAGGCAGCGCCACACGCTATTGTGGATAAGTCAGCGGGCGTGCCGGGCGATGCGTGAAGCCGGCAAGGGCGAGCCCGCTTCAGCGACGGTTTGGTTGATGAAGCCCTCGACGTCGACCCGCATCTGGTGAAGCGCGCCCGGGTTCAGGTAGACCATGTGGCCCGAAGGATAGTAGCGGAACTCGAGGTTCCGCTGCTGCGCCGGCTCCAGCATCATGTGGTCGAGGTCGTACTCGGTGCCGAAGAACGGCGTCGCCATGTCGTACCAGCCGTTCAGCGAGAGCACCTTCAAATAGGGGTTGGTCCGCATCGCCGCAGCAAGGTCCAGCGCCGTGTTGGGCATCTGCAAGCCAAACCGGACGCCGGGAGCCTTGTGGTTCCAGTCCCACTTGAACCCGTCCTGCTCGCTTGCGCTCAGCCGGTAGGTCATGTCGGTTTGGTAACCGAGGTCATTCGCCAGATAATTGTGAAGGACTCCGATGAAACCGCCGCTTATTGCCGCGTCGGACGCATCGAAGTCCGGAGTGTCTCCCGAAGCGTCGGGATCGACGCCGGTGTAGCGCGAATCATAGCGCCCGACCGTGAGGCGCTCGCTCCTCAGAAGCTCCTTCCGGAATTGCGACAGTCCAACGCGAAGGTTCGCGTTTTCGATGAACTGGGGCGAGAGTCCGGTCAGCCCGCTCATCTCGCGAGCGACCGAATCTTCCTCCTCCTTCGTTATCGTCTGCCCTTTCTCCAGCGCGGAGGAATAGGCACCGATCGCGAACGCGCGCGCCCTTGCCGCCGCTTCCTCGACCGACGCCGGTGGATTGGCCATCTTGTGATGGTACCAGGCCGTGGCCGCGTAGCTCGGGAGATAATTGATGAAGTCTCGATCGAGGCCGGGCTGCCTTCGTCCGTAGTTCATGATTGAGGACAGAAGGACAACGCCGTTCAAGGCGACGCCGCGGTCCTGGAGCTGGTAAGCGAGCGCGCCCGATCGCGTCGTTCCATAGCTTTCGCCGAACAGGAATTTCGGACTGTCCCAGCGATTGAACTTTGTGATGTAGCGGACGATCGCCCGGGCAAAGGCGTCCGCGTCCTGGTCGACTCCGTAGAAGTCCGCTTCCTTGGCGTCGCCGAGCGGACGCGAGTAGCCGGTGCCGGGCGCGTCGATGAAAACGAGGTCAGTCGCTCCCAGCAGCGTGTCGGAATTCGGCCCGAAGTTGAACGGCGCCGGCCGGATGTAATCGGGGTTTCCGGTCTGGATCCGCATCGGGCCGAATGAGCCCATGCGAAGCCACAGCGACGCCGATCCAGGCCCGCCATTGTAAAAGAACGTGATCGGCCGGCGGGAGCCCGGAGCGCCGTCGAGCGTGTCTGCCGTGTAGAAGATGCTGGCGTCGGGTTTGCCTGCGACGTCGCGGATGGTGAGCGTGCCGGCGGTGGCCGTATATCTGAGCGCGCGTGCACCGGCGCTCACGCTGTGATGCGTGGAGACGGCGCGCTCGTCGACCGGAGCGCCGGTCCAGGCGCTCGCCGCCTCCTTGGCAAGGTCATCCTTGTGCAGTTCCTCGACGCTCTTGCCCTTGTCGCCTCCACCCCCAGGCGACGGCTGCGCAGATGCAGGACCGACTGCAAGGGCAGCGGCAGCGGCAGCACAGAACAGCGTGAAATAGCGCATCGGCAGGGTTTCTCTTGGCTTGTTGTCGGGAGGAGCCGACACCCTTCCGAAAGTTAGTTTCAGGGAACAACCCTGTTTGTCGACAAACGGGCGCCTGGTATCTGCGAATGCGTGAACGAAAAAATCAGACGAGCGCGAGAAGGGTGTCGCGCTTTTCGATCGCCTCCGCGAAGCCGGGCCCGTCAGGCTCGATCATCGTCGTTGCCATTGCGCGAGCAAGGCGGGCTTCGCCTTCGGCGCTCATCGACGGAACCGCTGCTGCGACGGCGATCATCTCTTCCATGACGCCAGAGCAGTGAAGCGCGGCGTCACAGCCGGCCGCGACCACGCCCGCGCCGCGACTCCCGAAATCGCCGTCCAACGCCTCCATGCCGATGTCGTCGCTCATGAGAAAACCATCGAACCCAATGCGTTCACGGATGATGTCACGGATCAGGCTGAGCGACATGCTCGCCGGCTGCTCCTCGTCCCACGCCGTATAGACGACATGCGCCGTCATCCCCATCGGCGCCGATGCGAGCCGCTCAAACGGCTCGAGGTCGACCTCGAGCTCTTGTGCACTCGCGATGACTACCGGCAGCTCCTTGTGACTGTCGACCAGCGCCCGGCCGTGACCCGGCATGTGCTTTATGATTCCGACGACACCCGCCGAAGCCATTCCGTCGAGGACGGCGCGGCCGAGCGCCGCGATCTGCATCGGCTCCGAACCGAGGGCGCGGTCGCCGATGATATCGCTTGCGCCCTCCTGGCGGACGTCGAGGAGGGGCAATGCATTCACATTGACCCCGACCGACCGAAGCATCAGCCCGAGCGCGCGTGCATTCGAGCGGACCGCCTCGATCGCCGATGAGGGGGCAGCGCGATAGAGATCGGCGAAGCGCTCGGCGGCCGGAAAGGCGGGCCACTCGGGCGGCTTCATGCGGGCGACCCGGCCCCCTTCCTGGTCAATGAGGATCGGAAGGTCGGCGCGCCCGGTCAGGTCGCGCAGCGAATCGGTGAGCTTCAGCACCTGGTCCCGGGTCTCGCAATTGCGCTTGAAAAGAATGAATGCGGCCGGATCCGCATCGCGGAAAAATCCCCGCTCGCCACTTGTCAGCTGAAGCCCTTCGAGACCGTAGATCGAAGCCTGCATCGCTCCCTCGCTTATTCCGCGACGAAGCAGTTTTCGCCGGCTGCCTTTAGCGTGTCGCACGCCTGCTTGGCGTCCGCCGCCGACCCCGCGCCCGCGCGAAGGCGGATGCCGTGAGCGAAGGGAACGATCATTTTATCCATCGCCGCGACGCCCGGGAAGCGGGCGGACAAGGCGCTCCAGGCCCGCTCCGCTTGCCCTTGGTTCGCGAATGCACCGAGCTGGATGACGCTTCCAGCTCCGCCGCTTGCCTTGGGCGCGGCGGCGACTTCAGGCGCCTTGGCCGGAGCGGATGGAGTTTGAGAAGCCGAGGCAGGCTTCTCCTCGGATTTGGGAGCGACGCCCTTTGGAAGCTTGCTGGTGTCGAGCTGAGCGTTCCTGTCTTCGCCCGCGCTCGTTTCGAACGCCGTCTGGCTCTCGGCACTGATGTCGAGGCCGCCGGGATTTGTGGGCTTCACCTTATAGGGGCCCGCGGGAGCATGGATCAGCTCGGGCGGGCCGCTGACGACCGTGTTGCGCCGGCCAAGCCAGAAAAAGGTGGCGGCGACGATCATCGCCGCGAGGAGCACGACGACAAGTGCAGCGAACATTTTGCGCGCCGAGATGCCGCGCGGCTCGTCCTCGTCTTCGACGGGTTGGAGCCACGGAAGCTGCTCGTCATAAGGGCGGCTGTCGGTCACCGTTCAACGCCCTTGGGCTTCCACGAGAGGCCCACGACTGCGCAGCTGAAACGGATCCTGTCCATTCTCTGGCAGAGCACTTCGGAATGCGCTTGCGAGGTCGTTCCGATCTGGAAGCGATAGAAATGCCGCCCGCGTGAATTGCGGTCGCTGACGACCGTCGCCTTGAGGTGAACAAGGGCCGGATAGGCGCGAACCATGTGGCGCCAGCCGAGCTTCGCCTGCTCGCGAGTGCCGAAGGCTCCGATGCGGACGATGCGTCCCTCGGCCCCTTGCGAGATGGACGCGGGCCAGGCGGTGAGCGGCTTGTCGTCGGGCCGAGCGACGGGCTTCACTGCGCTTGGCGCAGGTTCGGCGGTCTCGGAGATGCCCTTTTGACCTTCGACGACCTTGTCAATTTCGACGCTGGACGGCGATTCCCTTGTCAGTTGAGGTCCCGAGCGGCGTGCGACCCAGCGCTTTTCGAGGTGCGGACGAGCAATCGGAACTTCGCGGACGGGAACAGGGCTGACCTCGGGCGCCGGGTTGATCGTGACCTGCGGCTGCTGAGGCTGGGGTGCTTCGGCAGTCCTGGCCTGTGGAACGGCGATTGTCGCGCCCGGCTGCGATACCTCTTCCCGGGCGGGCTTGTGCCAGCTGCCCGCGCCCAGCCAGTAGGAGAGTGCCGCAACGAGCAGCGCGGCGACTATTGTCCATCCCAGAAGATTCGGGTGGCCGCTGCTCTTTCGCCGGGGCTGCACGGCTTCCGGTTCATCTGCGAGCCACGGCAGCCGGTCCATCGCCGCCGCCGCTTGGGACTGGCTCATCGTCAACGCATCTCCTCGGCAGCGGTCACGCCCATCAGCGCGAGGCCGCTCCTGATGATCTGCCCTATGCCGAGCGCCAGTTCCAGCCGAGCCCGAGAAAGTTGTGGATTGTTTTCAATGAGGAAGCGCCGGTTTGGATCGTCGTTGCCGCGGTTCCAAAGCGCGTGGAAATCGGCGGCGAGATCATAGAGGTAGAAGGCGATGCGGTGCGGCTCGTGGGCCAGTGCCGCGCCCTCGAGCGCGCGGGGATATTGCGCGGCACGTTTCACCAGCGCGAGCTCTTCCTCGTCGAGCAGCGACAAGTCCGCTCCGCCGGCGAGGTCGACGCCGGCATCGGCAGCCTTGCGCTTGAGCGAGCTGATCCGCGCATGCGCGTACTGGACGTAGAAGACGGGGTTGTCCTTCGAAGCCTCGATCACCTTCATGAAGTCGAAGTCGAGGGGAGCGTCGGCCCGGCGCGTCAGCATCATGAAGCGCACGACATCCTTCCCAACCTCATTGACGAGGTCGGCGAGGGTGACGAAATCCCCGGCTCGCTTGCTCATCTTCACCGGCTCGCCGCCGCGAAAAAGCCGAACCATCTGGACCAGCTTGACATCGAGGTCGACGCGGCCGTCCGTCAGTGCCGTCACCGCCGACTGGACCCGCTTGACGGTACCGGCGTGGTCGGCGCCCCAGATGTTCACGAGATGATCGGCGTTCCGGGCCTTTCGCCAATGGTAAGCAGCGTCGGCGCCAAAATAGGTCCAGCTGCCGTCCGACTTCTTCATCGGGCGGTCCTGGTCGTCACCAAATTCGCTTGAGCGGAACAAGGTCAGCTCGACCGGCTCCCACTCATCCTTCGGATCGAGGCTCTTGGGACGTTCGAGCGTCCCTTCATAGACCAGCCCCTTCTGCCGCAACACCTCCATCGCCTCGTCGACCGCGCCGGAACTCTGCAGCTCCGCCTCCGAAGAGAAGATGTCGTGATGGATGTTTAGGAGACCAAGGTCATAGCGGATCAGGTCCAGCATAGCCTTGATCGCGCACTTGCGAACGATCGGCAGCCACTCATCTTCGGCCATTTCGACGAGGTCGTCGCCGAACTGACTGGCGCGGAACAAGGTCAGCTCGACCGGCTCCCACTCGTCGTGCGGGTCGAGGCTCTTGGGCCGTTCGAGCGTGCCCTCGTAGACCAGCCCCTTGGAGCGCAGCACCTCCATGCCCTCTTCGACCGCGCCGTTGGCGTGCAGTTCGGCCTCGGACGAGAAGAGGTCGTGGTGGATGCCGAGCAGGCCGAGATCGTAGCGGATGAGGTCGAGCATCGCCTTGATCGCGTGCTCGCGGAAGACCGACAGCCACTCGGCTTCCGGCGCCTCGGCGAACTGGTCGCCAAACTCCGCCGCAAGCAATGTGCCCACTGGCTGCAGATAATCGCCAGGGTACATCCCGTCCGGAATGTCGCCGATGTCCTCGCCCAGCGCCTCGCGGTACCTGCGGTGGACCGACCGCGCGAGCGTATCGACCTGC
>JBJMVK010000045.1:0-28761 GCA_045810725.1 Sphingomonas sp.
CCATCCGAATTTCGCGGCGGCGGCGTCTATCTTCTCGGGCGGAAAGTCGCGGTGGAAATCGGTCAGCACGCGATCGAAGTGATCGTAGCTCTCCTTCCACGTCCCCGGCCTCTCAAAATCGACCAACATTCCGAAGCCCAGCCTTTTGACATTGTCCTGGTGCGCGGGGATGTCGCTGAGGACGGGGAAAAGTCCTGCGCTCGCGGCTTCTATCGCTGCAAGGCCAAAGCCTTCGTACGAGGATGATGAACAATATGCCGCGGATCGAGCGATGAGCTTGCGAAGATCATCGTCCGTCGGACTTTCGTGAATCTCGACACGCCCTGAGATCCCGCGCGCCTCAGCATCGCTCGCGAGTTCCCTTGGCGTAACTCCCATCGGCTTGCCCGCGATAATGAGACGCCAATCGCTCGTCGAAGCGAGGCCTTCGAACCAGTCGATCAGCCGATGGAGCTCCTTGTTGGGAGCAAGCCGACCGAAGTAGATGAGCGTCTGCGCGTAGGGGTCGCCAAGACCTGAGAACTTCATGGTGTCGACGGGATTCGAGATGAGCGCGACCTTCTCGCCCGCGATGGGCTCGAAGGTTCGGCGGTCTCCCTCGCTGCAGGCAATGACCGCTCCGAACTGGCTCAGGGATGCGCGGGTCAACGTCCTGAAATAGAGCTGCTTCAAACGGCGCATGAAGGGGGTGTGGAAGAAGCCGCCGTGCGTGCTGAGGACGAGGGGCTTGCAGTGAAGCCACGCGGTGGCCGCAAGGAAATCGCAGAAGAAATCGACGCCGTGAACGTGAACGAGGTCGGCTTCGCGCAATGCACGCAACGCCCCCGGGGCGATCGGGTAGCGCTGCGAACCCCTGAAGGGCGCCCGAATGATATCTACCTCGCCAATTCGCTCTGACCGAGGAAGCCTCGCACCAGTGGGGTCGCTGAAGATACGGTCCAGCGTCACGACGATGATCCGGTGCCCCGAAGCGGCCTGCCGGCGCGCGAGCTCTGCGACGAAATTCTCCATTCCACCGACGCCCGGGTGAAATTGCCGGACGACATGGGCGATCGTGAGGAGGTGCCGGGCGCGTTCCAGCCGGTCAGTCGGAACCTGGTCCTGGCCCGTCCGAACGGCCCGATTTTCTGGGTTCCGAGCGGCGCCTTTAAGCGTCCGAGCGGGCCTCATTACCCGCGGGGACGGAGCCTTTGGTGCGAAACTTTGTGTCATTCTGCCACAGCGGTTCACTTAACCCGTTGAACGGAGGACTTTTCGCGCTATTGGTATTATGTTATCCACAGCATTGTCTACCGGAAGTTAACCTCATGTTTCGACGAGCGTTTTGGGTCCTCGGGACCATTGTTTCCACGTCATTGGCCGGTTGCAGCGGCGGCTGGGCTCCGGTCGATTCCTCTAGCACGGCCGTGTCGGTCGTTCACGCTTTGCCTGCTCCCGATGTGACCACGGACGAGCAGGATTTCGCCAATTACCGAATCGGGCCGCTCGACGAGCTGATGGTCGACGTCTTCGGAGCTCCGGATCTGAAGCGCGACGGCGAGGTCGACGGCGCGGGGAACATCCTCTTGCCCCTGGTTGGAAACATGGCCGTGGGTGGCAAGACACCCCAGGAGGCGAGCCAGGTGATCGCCAGCGCGCTTCGCGGAAAATATCTCAAGGATCCGCAGGTCACGATCACGATCGTCAAGGCAAACCCGCGCACTGTCACGGTCGATGGAGCGGTTTCGCAGCCGGGCGTCTATCCCGTCACCGGGCGGATGACGCTCCAGGAGGCGATCGCGTCGGCGAGAGGCGCGGCAAACATCGCCAACCTCGACAACGTCGTGATCTTCCGAACCGTCAACAATCATCGCATGGCAGCGCTCTTCAGCCTCAGGCAGATCAGGTCCGGGCATCTCTCCGACCCCCAGATCTATGGGAATGACGTGATCGTCGTCGGGGAGGATGCAATGCGACGTTTCCTCCGCGACTTCAGCATCTTCCCGCGGCTCGGCTCATTCGTGCCGTTCATCAATGCCATATAGCCCGCGTCACCTTCGCCGCTCACATCGAAGCGTCCGCTGGAGATTGCTTCGAACGGCGCTTGCCGGGAGCGTCGCGTGAGCAGCATCCGCCCGGTCATCATGTGCGGGGGCTCCGGGACCAGGCTTTGGCCGTTCTCCCGGCAGGAGCTACCTAAGCAACTGCTTCCGATCGTCTCTGATCAATCACTGCTGCAGGAGACCGCGCTGCGGGTGTCCTCGGCGGCGTTTGCAGCGCCGGTCATCGTCGCGGGCGAAGAGCACCGCGATCTCATAGAAGAGCAATTGCGCGAAATCGGGATCGAGCCACAAGCGATCCTACTCGAGCCGGAACCCAGGAACACGGCCGCGGTAACGGCGCTCGCGTGCGAGTGGGCGCTCTCGAACGGCGATGATCTGGTGCTTCTTATGCCCTCCGATCACGTGATCATGGACAAGGCTGCCCTCATCAACTCCGTCGACCTCGCCGTTCCTCGCGCGTCGGACGGCGGGATCGTGACGTTCGGCATTCGTCCGGGCGAGCCCAACACTCAATATGGCTACATCGAGGCAAGTCCCCTCGATGGCGCCAACCACGTTCAGCGCATCGAGCGCTTCGTCGAGAAGCCCGATGCGGGATCGGCGGCGATCTTTTGCCAAAGCGGTCGGCATTACTGGAACAGCGGCATCTTCCTGTTCCGAGCAACCGCTATGGCCGAAGAGCTCCGCGAACATTTACCGGCCACGCACAACGCCATCGCGCGGGCATTCGAAGAACGGGTTGTGGAAGGTCGTTTCGTTCGTCCGAACGCCGAGTGCTTCAGCGCACTTGAGAGCATCTCGCTCGATTATGCAGTGATGCAAAAGACACGCCGGGGCTTCGTTGTCCCCGTTGACATGGGCTGGTCGGACGTCGGTACATGGTCATCGGTCTGGTCGAGCTCGCCCAAGGACAAGGACAACAATGTCGTGGCGGGCGACGTCCTGACACTCGGGACAAGGAACTCGCTGATCCGCAGCTACGGCTCGGCGACGATCGTCACGATCGGCCTTGAAGACCTCGTGGTTGTCGGCACTAAGGACGCAGTCCTGGTCGCCCCGATGTCGCGCTCCGACGAGGTCAGGAATATCGTTGCGAAGCTCGCGGCCGCCGGCCGAAGCTGCGCGACCACGGCGCCCGAGAAGGCGCTCGAGATACCAATGCAAGTCCAGCCTGGGCCTTACTACCTCGAGGAGGATGACATTGCTCGCGTGGAAGACGGATATGGGATTGCCTGACCGACCATCAGCGCATTCGTCCGGCTCTGGCGCTGTGACCCCGCTCAAGCTCCACGGCGCAAAGCCGGGGTCTTGGATCGAGCGCGTCGTCAGCCAGGTCAAATTCCTCCTGTACGTGATTTACATCGCGCTCTTCGGGAGCAGCGATCGCGGGTATGAAGACGATGTCTTCCCCGAGGCGTCCGATCCGTTCATCGAGAACACGGCGCGCTGGCAGCAAGGCACGCAAGCGGTTGCCGGGATCCGGAGCTTCCTCCCGCGGGCCCTGGCCTCGTCGGCCCATTCATGGGCGCCGTCGGCGGCCGATCGGATCTACGCTGCCTTCGATGCTTCGCAGCCGCTCGATGATCCGCAGGACCTGCGCGGGCGCGACGAGCATATCGCCCAACTCATGAGAGGCGTGCATTACCGCCGAACGCACGGTGTCGTCTCGGGACCCCGCGGCTCGGGCAAGACTTCCCTCGTTCGGGTCTTCTCGCAGTTCGCGCAGGCCGAGGGCGTGGTCGTCTTCTACGCGGCCTGCGACCGAAACACGGACTTCGCGGAGCTCATGCGCGACTTCCTCGAGCGGATCCCGACCTACGCCGTGGACCCTCAGGACATCGAGACGTTCGCCGAGCGAGTCCAGCATTTCGGGCGCGAGAGCACGCCCCAGCAGGCCGCAAGCATCCTCAGCCTCGTCAAATATTCCCAGATCGTCTTTATGATCGACGAGTTCGATCGGGCGGAAGACGCTGATTTCCGCTCGAAGATCGCCTCGCTCCTGAAGCTCATCTCGGATGCGCGCGTGCCGGTTCGCGTGATCCTCATCAGCACCAACAGCGTGTTCGAGCAGATCGTGGGCGAGCACCAGTCGCTGATGCGCCACATGACGAGACTGACGACCGAGCCGCTCCGGCCCGACGTGATCGACGAAGTCCTGGACAATTGTGCCGATCGCGCGGGAATGCGCTTCTCGGTCGAAGCAAAGGCGCTTCTCAGCCAGATCGTTTGCGGCTCGCCCTATCACGCGCGCCTGTTCGGAATGCATTGCGCGCTCGCAGCGAGCGCTCGCAAGAAGGCCGAGATCGACCGGTGGGACGTGCTCGCCGGATTATCCGAATCGTTCGACGAGTGGGCATTGCTGAATTCGGAGGATGCGCAGGCCTTCATCTCCGTGATGGCGGGAGCCAAGGGCGATCCGCACAAGTTCATCGAAGCCGCGCGCAAGATTGCAGCGCCCGAAAACGGCGACCGGGAAGCGTCGCTTGTGCGCGCTCCCGCACGCGCAAACGAACAGCAGATGTTGACGGCGCTCGCGCCCGCGGTTGAGCGCGCCAACGGCGGAGTCGCTTTCCGCGACGCCACCGCGCCCCAGTTCCTGCTCGCGCTCCAGCATATCACGACTGCGCCAAAACGTGGCCGGCCCGCGAAGGGGGATGCCCGTGTATAGCTTTCTCGATTGGTTCGAAGCCGTCCGCTATCGTTGGAGGATGGTGGCCGCGGCAGCCCTGTTCACGCTGCTGACGGCGCTCGTCTACCTCGCGGCGGCGCCAAAGACCTACACCGCGACGGCCAATCTGCTCGTCGACCAGCAACAACTCGAGCCCGTCGACCCGGCCAAGGGGGGATCATCCCAATCGGTGATCGGCACACAGGCCGATCTCGTGCGCTCGCCGACTGTTGCGGCGCGCGCCGCGGTGCTCGCGGGCCTCGATCGCGATCCCCAATATGTTTCCGAGTGGAAGCTACAGACGAAGGGCAGGGTGCCTTACGACGAGTGGTTGAAGCGGCGGTTGCTCGCAGCGCTGACTGTCAGCCCGGGCAAGGACACGAACGTCCTCGAGGTGTCGACGGCCGGCCGGACTCCTATCGAGGCCGCCCGACTTGCAAATGGCTTTGCGCAGGCCGCCGTCGCGGCTCACTACCGGCTTCGGACCGAACCTGCGAAAGCTTATGCTACCTGGCTCGAGACGCGCCTGTCGCAGGCGCGCGACCGGATGGTGGACGCCCAATTCCAACTTGCAGATTTCATGAAGAAGACAGGCCTCGCGCAAGGCGACGACCTGAGCTCGGAAGGCCAGCAAGCGGCAAGCATGGCGGGTGAGCTTGCGACCGCGGAGGCGCGGGCCGCTGCTGCCCAGCAATCGAAGTACAATGAGGCGCAGGGCCTCGGGGAAGCCGAGCGGATTTCGACCGTCCAGTCGCTCCGGCAGGACGTCGCGTCGAAGACCGCCGATCTCGCCAAGCTCGAGGAGACGTTCGGGCCCGACTATCCGGACGTGAAGCGGTCGAAGGCAGAACTCGCGACCCTCCAGACCAACCTCCAGTCCGAACTTGCGAATGCCTATAGTACGTTCACCCAGGCGCGAAACGCGCAAGCTGCGGCCGAACGCGCAGCGGCCGCTGCTGCCGAGCAGCGCCTCCGGACGATGTCCAACCGCCAGCGTGCGCGGCTCGAGGCCATGGGCGTCAGCGCGGCGCAATATAATACGCTCAAGAACGACTACAGCGCTGCCCAGCGCAACTATAACGACCTTGACCAGAAGCTCGCCGAAATGCGGCTCCAGAGCGCCGTTCCCCAGACAGAAATGCAGGTGCTCGACACGGCCTCGCCATTCCTCGTGCAGAGTGCTCCCGACGAGAACAAGATCATCATCTTCGCGGTGCTCATCGGGCTGCTGCTCGGCGCTGCCGGTGCCATTCTTCTCGAATATTTCAATCCGCGGGTGCGCTCCTGGGGTGGTATCGAGCGCCTCCTGGGCGTGCGCGTGATCGGAAAGGTGGCGCTTCCTGCTCCGCCGCCACTGGCACTACCGAGATCGGGGCCGCTCCTGCTTCAGAAAGGGGCGGCATGATGGACGTCAACCGCCGGGCCCTGCCGAACGAGGCCGTCGAAGAGAACCAGCTCGTCTCCGAGGATCTCCATCCGCCGGCGAACTTGGATACAACCGGGGAAGGCGAGGTCTCCAGCGCCGACCAGCTCATCGAACGCGCTCTTGTACCCAGTGAGTCCGACGAAGTTCGCCACGCCGAGCCGGCCGAGCAGGCCGGCCTGACGGGGATCGCCCAGGCGTTCGCCTTGGATCGCCAGATGAGGGCCTATGCGGAGGACCTGAAGCAGGTCCTTGCGACTCTCGCGAAGGGCCATTCCGTCAAGCGATCGACCCAGCGTATTGTGGTCGCAGGCGTAAACACGGATTTCGATGCATCGCGGATCGCGTGGGGCCTCGCACTGACAAGCGCCGGGAGCGGCTTTCGGGTCCTCCTCGTCGATGCCAACCTGCACCGGCCCGCCGCGCACGCGCAGTTCGGCGTTTCAAACGACTTCGGGCTGACCGATCTCCTGTTCGGCTCCGAGGCACCGCACCGTTTCCCACAAAGCACGCCAGTACCGAACCTCGCGGTTATCACCGCCGGCCCCGAGCTGTCGGTCTACGCGGGCCTCCTGTCGCGCGAGCAACTCTTCCACCGGCTGCAGCCGCTCGCGAAATATTTCGATTATGTCATCGTCGATGCGGCGAGACTGACCCCTGCGCTCGTCGGGCGGGTGAGCGAGGGCGCGGACAATGTCATCGTCACTGCAAAGCAGCATGGGTCGTCGATGCGCGAGCTTGCGACGTTGGTGAGGACATTGCGCGACGCGGGCGCGCCCGAGGCGTCCGTCCTAATGCTCGAATGACGGCCTCGCGTTTAGACGCGCGCAACATGCCGGCTGCGAGGAGCGGGGGCCGCGCCGCTACCGTTCATCACGAAATCGAAGTGCAGCCGCTCACTCGCGACCTGATCCGCTACCGTCAACGGACGTCCAAGCCCTTCCTCAACCAGTGGGCGTGGGCCGTTGTCGTGATCGTGATCGGTGCAGTCTGCTATAACGCTGTGCTGGCGCTCGTGAATGCACATGTCACGGGCATTGGACGAAACAGCGTAGTCCTCGCCGAATTGCTGCTTCTCTCGGCGTCAGCATTCGTCGTCGCGGTCTCAGGTCCGCGGCTCGGAGACAGCGCTCCTTCCGCCTTTTTTGTCTTCTTCGTCATCGACATGCTGGTCGTGTCCATGCTGAACAACGACGTCTTCGCCGACATGGGCCGAAACGCCGCGATCATCGCGGCCTTCATCATGGTCGGATCGCGAATCGACCGCGCGAACGTCAATCGCTGCTTTACGATCGCCGCCGTCATCGTCGCGGCGGTCCTGCTCCTCGAAATGATCTCGACACCGACGTACGCGGCCTGGTTCGCTCCTGGCGACTATTTCGCGAAAACGAGGGGAATTTCGAAAGAGAAGTTCGACCAGCTCGGCCTCTTCGCGAACGCCCTGGGTTTCGACAGCCGCTTTGCGATCATGAATATCATGGGCCACCGCGCCTGCTCGATATTCCTCGAACAGGTGTCGCTCGCCAATTTCGCGATCGTTCTCACGATATTCCTGGCCTGCGAATGGATCGAGATCTCGCTAATAAAAAGAGTGTTCTTCAGCGCGCTCGTTGGCCTCATCCTGGTGACCACCAACTCGCGGCTTGCGCTCGGGCTGATCATCCTCACCCCCTTCGCCTGCCTGCTCACCCTCAGGTGGAACCGCTACCTGCCGGTGCTCGTGCTTCCGGTGTCCCTGCTGCTTTCATTGCTCGTCAGCATGGGTTCCTCGAACTACGCAGACAATCTGCAGGGGCGGCTCAACAAGACGGTCCTGGCGCTCGGCGACCTCGACTGGGGCGCGATCAGCGGGTTGAAGGCTTTCAGGGCTCCGGGTTTTGCCGACAGCGGCTACGCCTATGTCATCTACGCGAGCACCATCCTTGGAATGATCGTCCTGTGGCTGTTCACTTCGCTCGTTGCCTCGCAGGACAAGCCCAAAGTGATGCGATGCAATCTGCTTCTCAACATTTACGTCTTCAGCAGCCTGACGGTAAGCGGCAACTCGGTCTTTTCGATCAAGACCGCGGCCCTCCTCTGGCTCCTCGTCGGCAATCTTCGCGGCGACGCGCTCGCCAGTGCCGCGGCTGAGGGACCCGACCTCGAACGGCTGGAGGCGCAGCGTTGGAGGAGGTCGCGGCGCTCGGCCGCGCATGCTTCAGCGAGAAGCTGATCGCCGGTATCCGGCGATATGCCGGGCGAGAATCTCGCTTTGCGGCCTCGGCTGGCCATTCTCGGGCTGGATGCTCATCGGGTAGTTCTTCCAGCGGGAACCCCCCGCCCAATAGGTCCAGCCGGCCCAGACGTCGGAGTTCCTGTCCAGGTAAGTGAGGAGGTCGTCGAGCGCCTGCATGCAGACGCTCGTGGGCGGCGCTCCGAATTCCGCTAACACCGCCTTCGCGCGCTGCGCCCTCAGCCATTTCGTGACCTTGGCGAGGCGCCGGCTTCCGACCGTGGCGTCCGCGCAATCGGGGTTCGTTCCGGATGAATCGCTGTCGAGATACTGGTGGATTTCGAACATGAAGTTGCTGTCGGACAAGCCGCTCATCGCCGCGGCGTTCGACCCCTCTCCACCGGCATTCCAGCTGTGGCCACCGGTCCAGCGCGTCCCCGGCACGAGCACGAGGTTGCGCGCCCCGGCGGCGCGGATCGCTGCGAGAGCCTGATCACTGATCTTGCGCCACACGAAGGCGTCGATGTCGTGTGGTTCGTTCATGATCCCGAACGCGATCTTCGGATTGCTGCCGTAGTGCCGCGCGAGTTTCGTCCACAGGTCCGCGAGCATCGCGCCCCGCGACGGGTCATCGAGCTTCGTTCCGCTGACGCTCCCATAATTGTGGAGGTCGAGGATGATCGTTTGGAAGCCGCTCAAGGCATCGATGGCGGCGTCGAGATGCCTCAGCTCGCTTGCATCCAGCGGGCCCATCGGCTCGCGTTGTATGCGCTCCCAGGTGAAACCCAGGCGAACGGTGTTCATTCCCATGTCGCTGAAGGGCTGGGCCTCGGCTCTCGTCGGATAGGCATAATCCTTGCCGTATTTCCCGGCCTGGTGCTTCTTCCCGAAGGTCGCGGTGGGGAGATTGACCCCGTAGAATGAAGGTGCCCCGTGGACCTTTGGGCTCGTGTCTGCCGCTTGGCGGGGCGCAAGCACCGCGAGGGCGAGGGCGCCTGTCACCCCGACCGCCCCGATCATGGTCTGGCCAGTCGTGAGCGGCCAGGCGCGCGCGCCTTTCCTCCGTCGATCAGCGGACTTGAACATCGACCCTCCGGCGGCTCAGCCAAGGTTCGTCGCTCCATGTCGCTCGGGCTCGATGACCTGGAGCGCCACGTCCTCCCAGCTTGGAAAGGAGCGCTTCTTGACACGCCCGACCATCGAAAGCGCTCGAGAGACTGCGCTCGTGATCGAGGCTTCGTTCCCTGGCTCGTAGCCGATCCTCCCGGGCGATGTTCCAGAAGCGAAGTGCGGGCATACGGAAGGAAGCCCGCAATAATCGAACTGGGCAAGCTTGAGGCTGGATTCGGCAAGATAATCCGCCCCGGCGACCGCGCCGTAGGCCGCGACGCCGATCGAGGCATGCTTCACGTAGGCAAGGGTTCGCTCGAACGGCATTTCGCCGTGGATGTGAACGTTGCGCGGCGCCTCGAACCTTGCTCCAGAGCCGATCACGTGGAACTGAAGCTCGGGAAAATTCGCGGCCGCCAGCTGGAACACGGTGCAGTCGAAAAGCATCGAGCCGACTGAGACGGCGACGCGCTCGCCAGGCGCATATGGGCTCGGCCCGATGCCAGCGAAGTCGCTGGCGTTTATTCCGAATCCGGCCTTGTACATGCGCCCGGCGGCGTTCGGGAAATCGTCCTTCAGCTGCGCTGCGCGAAGACTGAAATGGTCGATCATCGCTTCGTCTTCCAACAGTCTCCTGCGAACGAAGGGATGCGCGTTGATCGTCGCCAGCCGGTCTGCTGCGTAATAGATGATCTTTGCGTTGAGGTTGGTCCGCCTGATCCGCCGAAGGTAGATCGCCGCCGTTCCAGATTCGACGAGGACGTAGTCGGCACGCGCGACGAGCTTGTCGAAATCGGGGTTCCTCAGCTCCGAATAGAAATCATAGGCATGGCCATTAAGAACCTCGAGCATGTGCACCCTGGAGCTGAACGGGTGGACGAGCGTGCGCCATAGAAGGCATTCGACCCCGTCGGCTTCTTCGATCCTGTTCGCCTTGTCCCAGAGGAACAGGCGAGAATCGCTCGTCAGCTTCGAAAGCAGGCTGAATCTCGTGGAGACGAAAGAGACATCGAAGCCGGAGCGGACGAGCCCGTCGGCGATCTGGTGAATACTGGCCCGCTTGCGGGTGCGGTAATCGTGATAGCCCGAAACGATCAAAACCCGCTGTTTCCTGGCTAGCGCCGCCTTGCTCGAGGCCCGAGCTTCGTTTGCTGCTCGAAGGGGAAGAAGGCCCGCCGAGCACCCATCGGTCCCATCCCGGGACAGGCGCGCGAGGGTTCCCCCCGATGCTCTCACACCTGCCATAGGTTCGCCAACACCAATCGCCAGTTGCAGACTCTTGCTAAATAAGGAAAGATTCACATTGTGATCTATAACGCAAAGTTGATGGGGAAACATCCCTGCGCTCCAGGCGCGCCTCGCTCTCCGTGCCACGCCGGGACGGAAGCCTAAGCCCATGGATTCTCCACCGCAGACGCTGAGCCGGAGCCTGCGCTGGATCCTGTTCGACTTCCTGTCCGCGAGACGCCGCTGGCAGATTCTGGGCGTCATGGGGATCATGCTCGTCGGAGGCGCCGCGGAGCTCTTCACGATTGCCGCCGTGGTTCCGTTGCTGGCGATGCTCGCGGGTTCGGGACACGCGGGTCATTCGCAGGTGACCGACATGCTCCGCGACACGGGCATCGACGTGTCGCAACTGCCTCTCACGGTGTTTGCCGCCATCTTCTGCGCTGGCGCTGTCGCTTCCGCAGCGGTCCGGATCTTTCTCACCTGGTCGAGCCAGAAGCTCGTTTTCCGCATCGGCTACGACTTGAGCGTGTCGCTATATTCGCGAGTGCTGCACCAGTCCTATGACTTCCACGTCAGGGTCAACAGCAGCCGCATCATTTCCGACGTGACCGGAATACAGCGGCTTCTCACGGGGATGATCCTGCCGCTGATGTAGGGCCTCTCCTCGTTCGTAATCAGCCTGTTCATCCTCGCCGCTCTGCTGGTGATCAGCTCCGAGGCCGCGCTCATCGCCTTCCTCGGCATCGGCGCCATCTACGCGGTCGTCTCCTTGTGGTCGCGGCCGCGGTTGAGGAGGAACGGCGGCTTCATCAAGACGACCAGCCGCGCTCGCGTAAAGACCGTCCAGGAAGGCCTCGGGGGAATTCGCGACGTCCTCCTCGACAACACCCAGTCGCTCTACGTGAAGAAGTTCTCGCACATCGAGAGCCAGCTGCGCGACGCGCAGGCCGAGAATGCGCTCGTCGGTGTCGCGCCGCGTTTCATCGTCGAAGCGCTTGGCATGCTGGTCATCGTAGGGCTGGCGCTCATCCTCACCGCGCAAGGCTCGATCCAGACTTCGCTGCCGGTTCTCGCCGCCCTTGCGCTCGGAGCGCAGAAGCTGCTCCCCCTCGTTCAGCAAACCTATAATGGCTGGACCAACATCAGCGGCAGCGAGGCGGTCCTGCTGAGCGTGGTGGAACTGCTTCAGCAGCCCGTAGCCGACCGTTTCGATCGGGCCCAATCGGTACCGATCGATTTCGAGAATCAGATAAAGGTCGAGGACCTCAGCTTCCGTTATTCGCCGGGCTCGCCCGACGTTCTTAAGGACATCGACATCTCCATTCCCCGCGGCGCTTTCGTCGGGTTCGTCGGGGAGAGCGGTGCCGGGAAGAGCACCCTTGTCGACCTTCTCATGGGATTTCTGCGGCCGAGCCGGGGGGCCATATTCGTCGATGGAGCCGCGCTAACGGAGGAGAATATCCTCTCATGGCAGGGACAGATCGCGCATGTCCCGCAGCACATCTTCCTCAGCGACGGCTCGATCATCGAGAATGTCGCCTTCGGCCTTCCACCGAAAAACGTCGACTTCGAGCGAGTCCACGAAGCGTGCCGGCGCGCCGAGCTCCACGATTTCGTTGCGAGCCTCCCCGCCGGCTACGAGACAATCGTCGGCGAGCGCGGAGTGAGGCTTTCGGGTGGGCAGCGCCAGCGTCTCGGCCTGGCACGCGCGCTCTACAAGAAGGCCTCGGTGCTCATTCTCGACGAGGCAACGAGTGCGCTCGACGACGCGACGGAAGCAAGCGTCATCGATGCGGTGCACCGGCTTGGCGGGGAATATACGGTGATGATGATCGCGCATCGGGTGACGACCCTCCAGCGCTGCGACATGATCTACCGACTCGCACAAGGCGAGATCGCGCAGCAAGGTACGTTCGAGGAAGTGCTCGGCGTGAGGCAGCTGCCGAACTTGCACCTTCGGCGGTCCGAAAATGAGACCCGCCGCTAACCGATCCGACCAGCGATCGCCGGATCCCAAGCTCGCGGCGAAGAAAAGCCGCGCGAGCGTGCTCGTCTATACGGCCGAACTCCTTCCATATTCAGAGACGTTCGTCCGTGACCACGTCGCGAGCCTTAGTGTGGGGAGCGCGATCCTTGTCGGCGCCAAGGCCGTTTCCGGCCTCTCTACCGACGACCTTGAAACCGCGCTGCTCCCCGACAGCCGCTGGGCACGGTTGCGGCTTTGGCTGATGGGAAAGTCCGAAGCGCTCGACCGGCTCGTCGAGAGGCGCGGCATCAACCTCATTCACGCGCATTTCGCCGACGCCGGCGCTCGCCTCGCGCAATATGCGAAGAGGCGCTCCCTGCCGCTTCTCGTGACCCTTCATGGCTCGGATGTGCTGCGCCGGGGAGGAGCATCCCCGCGCGATCTAGTCACGAGGCTCCTGTGGCGGCGATTGATGCGCTCGGCAGACCTGTTTCTTCCCGTCTCGGACCATCTTGCACTTAAAGCCGAGGAACGGGGCTTTCCTGCCGCCAAGCTCAAGCGTCACTATCTCGGCATCCCCTTGTTTCCTTATGCCGACGTCGGCTCCGACGGCGATCATGCCCCGACGATCCTCTTCATCGGACGGATCGTCGAAAAGAAGGGGCTTTCTTATCTCATCGATGCCGCCCGGATCCTCGCGAGGACAGGACAGGATTTCAGATTGAGGATCATCGGGGACGGACCGCTCATCGAACAGTGCCGGGCAAAGGCGAGGTTCCTCGAGGAGCGGGTGCGCTTTCTCGGCCGAGTTCCGCCCGAGGGCGTCCGGGACGAGCTGCGCTCCGCGCAGATCGTCTGCATGCCGAGTGTTGAAGCATCCGACGGCGACAATGAGGGGCTTCCGATCGTGTCCCTGGAAGCCCAGGCTGCAAGCCTGCCAATCGTCGCCTTCGGTCAGGGACCCGTTCCCGAATGCGTCGAGGAAGGCGTCACGGGATTGTTGGCGAAGGACCGCTCGGCAGAAGACCTGGCCTCCTGCCTCGGGCGGCTCCTGCATGACCCGGAGCTTTGCCGCCGGATGGGCGCCGCAGGTCGCCGCAATGTCGAAGCGCAGTTTGACATCGAACGGCAGTCGCAGGAACTGGAGGACATCTATGAGGAGGTGCTTGCGAGGCGGTCGAAGTCGGCCGCTGCAGGCGACGAACGGGGGCAAGCTTAGTGGCGTCTCGCACCATCGCTGTCATTCTCGCCGGTGGCATCGGTGAAAGGGGCGCGTTCTCGCGGCCCAAACAGCTCGTGAAGCTCGCTGGTCGACCGGTGATCAGCCACGCACTCGAACGATTCCAGACCCATGACGGCGTCGACGAGATCTGCATCGTCACCAATGATTTGTGCCGGAGCCCCATCGAGGAACTGGTCAGCCGCGAAAAGCTGACGAAGGTGAAACGCGTCCTCATCGGTGGATCCGAGCGCTACCAGTCTTCGCTCGCTGCGATCCGCGCCTACGAAAAGGATGCCGAAGAAGGAGAAGTGCTGCTTCTTTTCCACGACGCCGTTCGACCGCTGGTCAGCCATTCGGTGATCAGCGAAGTGCTAAAGGCGCTCGAGCATTATGATGCGGTCGATGTCGCCATCAGCGTTGCCGACACGGTCATACAGGCCAATCCGAAGACAAATATCATCGAAGCGATTCCGGACCGCCGGCAACTCCGGCTTGGACAGACCCCGCAGGGCTTCTCGTATCGAACGATCAAGGAAGCCTATGACCGGGCGCTCGGCGATCCCAAGTTCACGACTACCGACGATTGCGGAGTGGTCGTCAAATACATGCCGGAAACGAAGGTATTCGTCGTCGAGGGCGACGCATCCAACCTCAAGCTCACGTTCCAGACCGATCTGATGATCATCGACAAGTTCATGCAGAGCAATGCAGGCCGCCGATTGAACGCAAGCGCCGAAACTCTGCGGCTCTCGGGCCTAAGAGACAGCCATCTCGCGATCATTGGCGCGACGAGTGGCATCGGCGAGGCGATGGCTAGTCTCGCCGAGGCCTATGGTGCGAGGGTGAGCGCGGCGGGACGCTCGACGGGCCTCGATGTTGGGGACGGCGCCAGGGTCCAGGAATGGCTGACCGCCGTGCGCGAAAAAAACGGACCCATAAACGCCGTGGTCAATGCAGCTGCCGTGCTCGACCGCCAGCCACTCATGTCGATGACACTCGAGCAGATCCGGTCGAGCACGCAGACCAATTTCCTCGGCGCTGCCAACGTCGCATGGGCCGCTCATCCACACCTCGCCGAAACGCGCGGCCAGCTCATGTTCTTTGCATCGAGCAGCTACACCTATGGCCGCGCGCTCTATTCGACCTACAGCGCGGCCAAGGCCGCGGTGGTAAACCTCACCCAGGCGCTTGCCGATGAGTGGAGCGAGGTCGGGATTCGGGTGAATTGCATCAACCCCGAACGCGCCCGGACGCCGATGCGGGTTCGAGCATTCGGCAACGAGCCGCCAGAGACATTGCTGGATCCCGAGGACGTCGCGCGGCGCGCCCTGTCGGTACTGATCAGCAACACATCGGGGATCATCTACGATATCGTGAAGGCCTGATCCAAAGTGCCGGCGATTCTAGAAAAGGCATCCCGACTGGTCGCAAACGGACTGGTGCGGCCGCTCACCAGCTATTCGCACCGGAACTCGAGGCTGTGGCTGTTCGGCCATCAGGATGGAGCGTTCGGGGGCAATTCCAAGTTCCTTTTTTTGTGGGTCGTCACCCATCGCCCGGATATCTGCGTCTTCTGGATTACCCATCGACCAGAGGTCTTGGCGGAACTGGAGATGCACGGCTTGCCAGTGCTCCTCCGTGGCACTGCGCGGGCAGCACGCGCCGCGCTCGACGCCGGAGTCTATTTCTACTGTCATGGCCCCGAGGATGTCAGTATCGCGCTTGGCGGCGGAGCCGCGCTGGTCAACTTGTGGCACGGCATCGGGCTGAAGACGACACGCTTCGGGGACCCCCGGAGCAACGCTTCGATCTATTCGAATCCGGAACTTGGATGGGCACGGCGGACACTCGGGCTCGGATCGCGCCTCGAGCCTGACCTGCTCATCACGACATCACCGTTCACTCAAGCGCATTTCGCCGATCAGTTTCGGCTGCCGCCGGCGCGGTGCCCGCCGTGCGGCTATCCGCGCCTCGACTATGGCCGCGACAAAGAGCTCGACATCCTCGTCGAGCGCCTCGACGGACCCAAGGTCGCCGCCTTGCGGCGAGACGAGCCCGCCGAAGTCTATGTCTATGCCCCGACCTATAGAGACAGCGCGCGGGGGTTCCTCGCCGAGGCCTTCCCTGATCGCCGACGCATCAACGACATCCTCGAAGAGAGGAATGCGCTCCTCTATCTGCGGCTGCATCCGCACACACCGGTGCCGCACGATTGGGCCCACCAGCGGATCCGGCTGTGGCCCAAGGACGTCGATCTCTACAGCGCGTTTCCCTCGCTTGATGCGCTAATCACCGATTATTCGTCGCTTCACTATGACTGGATCAAGCAGTCTGACGGCGGCGCGGTGCTCTACACGTTCGACCAGGCGCAATATGAAGCGCAGGACCGGAGCCTTCTCTACCCGTTCGACGAGAATGTCGCCGGCTGGCGGGCAAGGAGTTTCGAAGAGCTGGTCGAGCTTATCGGAAGTGGGAAGGCATTGCAGTCACATCGTGGCGTGCCTGAGTTGCGGGCGAAGTTCTGGGGTCACGAGACCGGCCCCGCATCACCGCGCATCGTCGCCGCGGTCGAAGCCTATATGGCCATTGGCGATGCAGCCGCGGCCTGATCTCACCCCTAAGCAATTCATGTCCAAGGCTGCGGCGCGCGCGGTCCGCGAGGTCAGGAACCGGACTGCGCGCATCAATCACCAACCACTCGTATTCCTCGGCAAGGGGAAATCTGGAACCACGGCCATTGCCGCCCTGTTCGCCGAAGCGACGGGTCAATCGGTCGCACTCGATATACCGGCACTGTTCATCGAGGGCCTGAGGCCGATCCTGACCGGTCGGTCGCACTTGCGCGATGTCATCAGTCGCGAGCGGATCGCTTTTTCGAAGGACATCCTGAAGCAGCCCACCCTGACCTGGCTCTATCCCCAGCTTAAGGAGTGCTTTCCCACCTCCCGCTACGCCTTCATCCTGAGGGACCCCAGGGACAATATCCGGAGCCTCTTCAATCGCATGGGCATCCCGGGCAATCTCGTGGATCTATCGGGCGAGCAGCGGGCCAATATCGATCCGGGGTGGCGATGGCACTTCGAGGAGCCGCACCTGCTCGGCCTAAAGGGCGCAAACTATATTGAGCTTTCCGCTGAACGCTGGAACCGGGCCGCGGACGTCTATCTGCAGAATTCGAGCGAAATGCTCCTGATCCGCTACGAGGATTTCATGGCCGACCGCATCGGTTCGATCCGCTCTCTTGCGGACCGGCTTGGCCTTGTCATGGTGAAGGACATCCGAAACAGCCTTGATCACGAGTTCCAGCCGCGCGGGCGTGACCGCGGCGGCGATCCTGGTGCCTTCTTCGGGGAGAGGAACCTCGCGAGGATCGTCGAGATTTGCGGCACCCGGATGCGCCGCCTGGGTTACGAGACCGATCGGTTTATTGTGGCGAGCGACGGCTAGGCGGATGGAAGCGTCGCAGGCGATGGAACAGGCATCGATGCTGCGCCAGTACCTCTCGTTCGGCTTCGTTCCAGACCCGGAAATTGCCTCGGAATATCTTCACGAGATGCTTTCCGGTCCTGTGCCTCCGGAGGCCGATCCGTCGAAGCTCCTCATTGAAATCGTAGCGGACCTCACTGCAGGTGCCAGGGAAGTCGTCATCCCGCTAAGCGGTGGAAGGGATTCACGCGCTCTGCTGGGCGCTGCACTTCACGCATTTCCCAAAGGCAAAATCCACTGCATCACGTTCGGCTCCGAAGGCTCGGAGGATGTCGAGGGGGCAAGGATCGCCTGCCGCGCCGCTCGCGTTTCTCACCAGCTCATCAATCCCGATACGCTCGCGTGGAACCTCGAGGAACTGACGGACCAGATGGAACGCCGCCTTGCCGATCGTGCAGGCATTCCGCCTATCGACGGCATGCTGGTGTTCGGAAAGCTTGCCGAGCTCATTGCTCCCGAGGTTCCGGTCCTGTCCGGCTATCTCGGGATCGTCGCAGTCGGGAAGCATCTCGGCGTGGGCGCGCTCGAAAACGATGATGACGTGCTCGCGCGCTTTCTCGCGCAGAACCGGGCAGTCGTCGATGACCGTTCCTCTCACCCCTTCCGCGAGTTCTTGGAATTTCACGAGCCCATGCGTCGCAATTGGCCGGGGCTCGCCAAGTTCGATCTCCTCGATCTCGGCTTCCGGCAGCGGCTGCGGATTCGCTCGTCAGTGACCGGATCGTTCAGGAAACCGGTGCGCCCCTATGAGGATCGACGCTGGGCTGGACACTGGTACTCGAAGCCGGTCGCCGAGAGGATCAACTATCCACGGTACGACGGCCTGCTCGCGGAAGCGTTTCCCGTGATATTCGGACGTCAGCCCATATTCTCGAGGGTCCGGCGGTGGCGCGCCCGTCGCCGGGGCAGGGGCGTCTATCGCGGCGATCCTCGGCAGAACCCGAGCATGGCCGCCGCGCTTGAGGACGCGTGCCGGTCGATCGGCGAGCGGGATTCCTCATTGGGCGGCTCGGCAATGGCCGCATTCACGAGGCTTATGCAGGAACCGAGCCTCACTTCGTTTCGAACAGTCCGCTGGTTTGCGACCGCGGAGATCCTCGCTCGTGCTCAGGAGCGCGTTTCAGCGGCCTGAGCAGCGATCCAGGCGTTCCGCCGAGCGAGCGCGGCAAGCATCTCAGGCGTCGCGCCCCACCCGTTCGAGACGAGAAAGCGTTCGAGGCCTTCGAGGCTGAGATCGACGTCGAGCCGCAGCTCGCCAGCCAATCGCGAAAGGGTGTCGCGATAGTCATTCTTCGGTTCAGGAACGGCTGCTCGGGGAGGAATTCGCGACGGCAATCCGGTCTTGTAACCCTTGTGGTAAACAGAATGGAAGGCGAGGCTGAAAAAATAATCGGCTTTTGCCGGCACGCGGTAGATCTCACGAAAAAACGTCGCCGATTCTAGGATCTGCACGGCCTTCTCCGGGGGGAGGTGGGGAACGCCCGAATGGGCACTCCCCGGTAGTCCGCTCACGCTATAAACGTCGCATTCCTCGACACCGTTTTTCGTGTCGAGGATCTCGTCGACCTCGCCGATATCATCGTCGTGAACGAGAAGGTCGATGTCTCCCCCAGGGGGCAGATCGGGCAGGTACTCGTGCCAGCGAAGAACGACGTAACGGATCCGCCGTCGGTTGAGTTCGGCGATAACGCCGGCAACTCCGAGCTTCGCCGGGATGTAACGCGGGTTTCGCGTCGGCGGGCGAACCCGGCGGCCGAGGGCTCGCGCGCCGCGGTCGCCCCAAGAGCGAAGGAGATTGCCCGCGCGCTTCAGTCGCTGAAGGGAGGGCGGGTCGTAGAGGAAGCTATCGAGCGGAAGCAGGGTCAGCGGATACCAGGCGTTGGAATAGGGCTTGCTGAATGCCGCGACGCCGCGTGGCCTTTCTGGGTCGCCGGCGGGCACGCCCGCGAAGCACAAGGCATTTTGCGGCCGAGTTCCGGGAGAACAGTGACGCCACAGCTCGAAGTCGATGACCTTCAATCCGCTCTGGGTCATCATCACGTTGCCTGGCGCGCGGATGTCGATCGGATCGAAGCCCTCGTTGACGCAAGCCTTGATGAAGTCCGCGAGCGCTCGAACCAGGTCCAAAGGGAGCGGCGCCGGTCCTGTCCCGCGATGCTCGAGATCGATATCCCGGCCCTCGCCAACGAAGCTGATGATGATGAAATTTCGGCCGCGCTCCAAAAGCCTCGGGAGTTCTGGCCGCTTCGGTGCCAGACGCTGAAGGACTTCGACCTCCCGCTCCATAAATCGTAGCGCCGAGGCGCGGTATGTCTTGCGAATTGCGAGCTCGCCCTCGAAGGCGACAAGCTCAACCTTGGCTCTCCGTCCTTCGCGCGTCAGATCCTTGATCGCGCCTTGCGTGGCGAAGTCGTCGCGGTGCCGCTTGGCCGCGGCGCGAAGTTGCGCTTCACGATCGGGAAGAAGCTCGCGGACGGCTTGCCACGCCTGGTCTGTGTTGCGCGTCGAATCGATGGCGTCGCCCTGCTTTTCTGGAGCGATGGTTTCGACGAGGTGCCGGGCCCTCTCGAGCGCTTTGGGGATCTTGGGATTGTCGAAAGCGCGATATCTCCTGTGATCTTCACCCTCCAGGCTCATCGGCAACAGATCAATCGTGATCACGGCTGCGCCAGGCGTTTCGCTCCAGTGAAACAGCTGAGCTGCGGCTGACGCTTGTGCCCCATCGAGATCGGTGACCAGCAGAGCTTCATGCCCCTGGTCTTCCAGAAGCTCGACGATCGTTCTCTTGAGACCCGCCTCGAGGGTGCCTGCCGCGATCAAGAAGACAGCGATGCCGGGCAACTCCCCGGCCCGCTGCGAAGCGGCGTCGGGATCCAATACTCGAGAGGGCGCCGAGATCACGGGATCGCCGGAGATTGCTTGTGCTGCGGCGCCATCAACGCGGCGATGGCCTCGATCGTGCCCCGCAGTCCTCGCCTCGCGCTCCGCTTTGCGAAGCTCAACGAGGAACGGGACGCCCAGTTTGCATAGGCGCGCGCCAAGTTCCAAGCGCGCTTCAGCCGCTGCAGCGATGGTGGATCATAGAGGAAGCTGGTGAGAGGGAGCAGCGTATAGGGATACCATCCGATTCGATACGGCTCGAGGGTCCTGCCCTTTGCGTGTGGACGGTTGCCGGCGTCTTGCACGGGAATTCCCGAAAGGCACATGCTCAGTTCAGGCGGAGTCGCCGGATCGCACGGCCTCCAGAACTCGAAATCGATCAATTTCAAGCCGGAGGGAGCGAAGATGACATTTCCGTCGGCCCTCAGGTCGATGGGGTCAAATCCGTTGGCAACGCTCGTCTTGATGAGCTCCGCGAGCGTGCGAACCTGGTCCAGCGGCAGGGGCCTTGGAGGAGCGCCTTTGGGCCGCTTTGCAGGCGGCGAAGCGCCATCCCCGACATATTCCATGAGGATGTAATTTTCTCCGCTCCGCAGAAGGCGCGGGACCTCGGGACAGAGGGGCGAAAGCCGCTTCATGACCTCGATCTCCCGCTGCATGAATTGCATCGCGGAGGGTCGGAAGGTCTTGCGAATCGCCGGCTCGCCGTCGAGCTTCACGAGTTCGACCTTTGCTCTGCGCCCATGTTTCGTCATGTCGCGGATGGGTGCCTCGGTTGCGAAGTCGCGGCGGAGGCCTTCCACGCGTTCGTTCAATTGCTGTTCGCGATCAGGAATGATCGCTCGGACGACCCGCCAGGCCTGGAGCGAATTGTCGGTGGAATGGACGGGGTTGTAGTGCTCCGGCTTTGGAACGCCGGCGTTCACGAGGTCGCGCGTGGCGTTTTTCGCCTCGGCGATCCTGCGATTGTCGGAATCGGGGAAATTGGCCCGGTGTTCATCGTCGATTTCAACAGGTAGCAGGTCCAGTGCAACGCAGATCGCCGCGGGGGCACCTCCGCTGACCCGGTAGGGCCCGCGGCCCCAGTTCCCTCCCCTGAACTCTCTTGCAGCCAAACTGGCCTCTGCCTCGCCAAGCGCAATGCTCAGCAGTGGTTCGAACCCGTTGTCACGAAGGCAGTCGATGATCTTCTCTTGAAATCCCGCTTCGACCGCTCGAGCCCGAAGGAATAACACGGCCAAGCCCGGGGCCTGCTTCTCCTCCGCCGGAGGCAGCGCCTCTCTTATCCACGGCATCCAGTGCGCGGCCCTTTCGAGCATGTCGATCGAGGGACGCCAGCCCTCTCCGTCGAGCAACCGGTCCAGCTTTTTAGGCGTGACCGGAAGCTCGAGCGCGATGTGCGCATCCTCGGCAAGTCGAAGAAGTCGAACATCGCAGTCTGACTTAGCAGTCCACTCGGAAGCGACGCGTTCCCAGCTGCCTGCCTCGAGGTAGGCCGCGCGATAGGCGCAGGCGATAAAGGCGTCGTTCGGACCCAGGATGCGCGCGCCCGACGGAGTGGCTTTCGCTCGCGCAATCAGCTCGTCCGCCAGATGGGGTGGAAAAAGCGACACGGCATAATGGGCGTCGGCCCGGAATCCGGCCGGATTGAACCTGTGCTCGCGGCGGCCGCCGCTGGTGGAATAGAGCCTTATCGGCTGCCGACTTGGCCATTTCGTGACGAGGTCGTCGATCCGGTCGAGATCGTCGTCCGTAACCAGGAACTCGGGCGCGGCTTCGTTCGCAAAAGGCGGAAGCTCGACGGCGGCGATTTTTCGCGCGCGTATCTGGTCGCGGAAGTCGGCGAGGGAAAGTTCCTGCGAAAGGTAAAGTGCGCCTGCGCCGTTGAGTCTCTTTTGAATTGAGGATGCGAGCTTCGGCGCCCGGCCTGCCAGGAACGGGTACAGCAACTTCGACGCTGGTGCTTGCTTCAAGACTTCTGATCCCCGCGGTCCAGTCCGGGACACTTGCCACGATCCAACATGTTGCCGGTTAAATATCTGAAGGTATACTGAAATTAAATAGCTGAGTCTCCGAACGGAACAATCCGCGAGCGGCTCGGCAGCGACCAAAGAGGTTTTCCGAGCAGCTCCAGCTGTCCCGTTTTTGTATGGACGTCTCAGTCATCATCCCGACCTTCAATCGTCCGGCGCTCCTCAAGAAGACGCTGGCGAGGGTGCTCGCACAGACCGCTCCGCCAAGGGAGATCATTGTCGTCGACAACGGGACGAACGACGACAGCCTCGCCATGGTCGAAGCGACATACGGCAGCGCCATCGCTTGCGTGAAGGTGGCATCCGAGGGCGTCCAGGCGGCGCGCAACGCCGGAATCGAACGGGCCAAAGGGGCCTGGATCGCAATGCTCGATGACGACGATGTGTGGCACACCGATTATCTCGAGCGAGTGGCCCCGGCGTCAGATGATGGTCGCGCCACCATCATTTATTCCGACTTCAGAAAATTCATCGATAGCGACGGGTCCGCCGAGGCCTATTCGAAGACCAACTTTGAGCTCGCCCCGGAAGGCTATTGGGATGAGATCCCGAGACCAGTCGAGGGTGCCGACTGGTCGTTCGTGGGGTCTTTCCCGGCCGAACGCCTCTTGCGGTTCGTGGCCTTCTACCCGTCCGCGATGGTGATCCGGCGCGATTTCGCCAATTCGATCGGCGGCTTCAATCGCGACATTTTCGGGATCAAGTCCGAGGACATCGAGTTCACCGCCAGGGCGCTCCTCTCAGGCCGGCTCGCAATCATCTGGGCACCGCTCATGGACTATCGGATCCACGGCGCGAACTCATGCGCCGCGGACTGGGTCAGCCAGGCGATCGGCCGCTGGAAGATCTTCGAATATATGTACGCCCGCGCCGGCTATGGCAGCGAACGCTTGTATCGGGCGCTTCGCGACGACCTGCCGAAGCGCCGTGCAAGGATGTTCGACCAGGCATGGCGCCATTCGCGCTTCGATGCGGCCGACGAGATCAGGCCGCTTCTTGCCCAGGAGGATTGGACCTTTGCCCGCCGCATACGCCTTGCCGTACGGGCGGCTCCGCAGCCTCTGCGTTCGGCCGTCATGCACTGCCGGCACCTGCTCATCGAAGGCCGCGTCTCCTGAGACGACGGGCGCAACGGCCCGAGCCCACGCGCTCCTTGCCACCCATCCAATCGGGCTCGAAGGCGCTCCAGCCAGAATCGCCAACTGCCCCGCTTATGCTCTTGTACCGCAATGACTTCGTAGTTAACAATTCGTTTACAAAAGACTCACGAATTCTTTAACAACGATTCGGGGCGAACTGTTGATGGGCCGCGGCGTACTCAAGAACGAGGTTGCTCAGGCGTACGCTGCGTCCATCGCAGCGCCTGCCGACGCCGCGCCTCTGTTCCGCAAGGGCGGCGTTGAACAGCTCGCCATCGCGGGGGTCGCTCTGCAACCCGTCCCTGCTGCCAGCGAAGCTCCCTCCGCTGAGGGCAGGTGGTTCAAGCCGCGCTCCTTGTTCCAGCTGCGTCTGCGCTCCTACGGAACCCTCTTGCTGCTCGATATCGCTTCGATAGCGGCGGGGTTCCTGATCGCGAATTCGCTGCGCTTCAAGGAGCCGCTCGCAACCACGGGCCTTCAATATATCGTCGTTTTCGCGCCCATGTTCCTGGCCCTCGCCTTTACGGGCGGAGCATACGCGGTCGAAGTTCTCGAACATCCGCGCGCCGGCCTCGTGCGCGTGCTGAAAGCCATTGCGCTTGCGACCTTCGCGCTTCTCCTGGGCTTCTTCTACACCAAGACCTCCAGCGAAATGTCACGCGCGGTCTTCGGGATCGGAGTCATTGTCACGACGGTCATTCTGGTCACCGCGCGCTATGCGTTCGGGCTCAACCTCGGTGAGCGCGCTGGCTGGAGATTTCAGAACGAAATCCTGCTGGTGGATGGCACTGCAGTGCTTCCTCCGCCATCCGGGACCGTGCTCTACGCGGAAACGGAGGGCTTAACGCCCTACGCTAACGATCCCGAACTTGCCGATCGCGTCGGACTTCTTCTCGGAGGGTCGGACCGGATCGTCCTCTCATGCAGCCCCGAGCGCCGCGGACTCTGGCTCAAGATGCTGAAGGGCGTCGGGGTCGACGTCGAAGTCTTGACGCCCGAACTGGATAATCTGGGTGGGCTCGGTTTCAGGAACACCGAGAACGGGTCCGCCGTACTCATCGCCGCGGGACCTCTTGGACTTCGCGACCGGATCGTGAAGCGTGCGCTCGATCTTGCGCTCGCGATCCTCTTGTTGATCCTACTTGCACCGGTCATGGTGCTGGCGGCGGCTGCAATCAAGCTGACCTCGGAAGGCCCCGTCTTCTTCCGTCAGCAGCGAATAGGGCGCGGCAATCATCCGTTCGAAGTGCTGAAGTTCAGGACAATGCGCGTCGATGCCTGCGATCAGCGCGGAGTAAAATCAGCGAGCCGGCTCGACGAGCGCGTGACCACGATCGGAGCGGTGCTCCGCCATACCAGCATCGATGAGCTCCCGCAGCTGCTGAACGTCGTTTGGGGGAGCATGAGTATCGTCGGGCCTCGGCCCCACGCCGCGGGCTCGACTGCCGAGAACGATCTCTTCTGGAATGTCGATGATCGCTATTGGCAGCGCGGAGCCGTAAAGCCGGGGATCACCGGTCTCGCGCAGATACGCGGCTTCAGGGGCGCGACCGGCACACGCAAGGATCTCACCGATCGCGTCCAGTCCGACCTCGAATATCTCGCGAACTGGAGCGTCTGGCGCGACTTCGGGATCATCATGCGAACCATCCGCGTGCTTGTTCACCCGAACGCATTCTAAGGAGGGGCGGGGTCTCTCCCCTCGTCTGTTCACCAGATCGGCGTTCGTCCGCGAAGGACGAGCGCAATGACGAGCCACATGACGAGGCTGATGACGAGCGCCAGGAACATTCCCTTGGCCACTGAAGATCTTTTGCTCTGATTGGTGCGCATCGGAGAGTTCCCGGGGCAGCTCGTGCACGCTCAGCATCTACGCCGACCGACGGGCGGGACAAAGCTGTCCCGTTTCGGCACGGCCATATCTGTACACTTCATCGGTCCCAAGATCACCACCATAGATTAGCGCATGAGAGTCTGGGGGATCATAGTCTTGCTCTGGGTCGCTCCCGCACTGCTGCTGACCGCAGTTCTGGTGCGGGCCAGCATGCAAAAGCGCAATGCTCGTGCTGCTCGAGCCGAACCCAAGCGACAAAGGCGTGCTCCCGCGGATTGAGGCTCAAGGCGCGATCGCTTGACCCGCGCTCCAGCTGCTGTCGGGGAGAGTGACCTCGGCGCTCTGCATCTCGCCGTCCGACGCCTGGCCAAAGGTCAGTTGGTAACTGCCGCCGTGGATGTGCCAGTTGTTTCCCGCGGCTTCATAGGTAGCGAGCAGCCTCGGATCGACGGTGACCTGGATGGTCTTCGCCTGGCCCGGCTTGAGCTCGACTTTAGCAAATCCACCTAGGCGCCTTGGCGCCTCCCAACCGGACTTTTTCCAGTCGGCGGGAGCGACATAGACCTGCGCGACGCCTTTACCATCGCGCCTTCCCGTATTGCGCATGGAGAAGCTCGCCTTGATGCCCTTGCCCTCTGGCTGTGCCGCGACCGCGGAAAGTGCAAAGCGGGTGTAGCTGAGACCATGACCGAAGGCGAAGAGGGGACGAAATCCCTTCAAATCATACCATTTGTACCCGATCGCCGCCCCTTCATCATAGGTGATGCTGGCTGGTGTCTCGTTGGGTAGCCCAAGGCCGGGAATCACCGGGTGAGCGAGCTGGTCGGCCGAGGCTGGAAAGCTGATGGGGAGGTGGCCCGAGGGATTGACCTTGCCCGCGAGGACCCGCGCAATCGCGGTCCCGCCGCGGATGCCGGGATAGAAAGCTTCAACGATGGCCGGAACATCGCCCGCCCACGGCATGAAAATAGCGCCCCCGCTTTCGACGACCACGATCGTCCTCGGATTGGCCCGGGCGACGGCGGAGACGAGCGCGTCCTGGTTGTCGGTGAGCTCGAGCGTGCCGTCGCCGCCCTCGCTGTCATGCTGCGTGACAAAGACGATCGCCACGTCGGATTTCGCGGCGAGTGTTGCTGCTGACGCCGGGTCGCTGCCGGCGTTGAACTCGATCCGAGCTCGCGGCAGCTCCTGCTTGAGCGCCGCGAGCGGCGGGGAGGGCAGGAACGTCTGCTCCTTGATCATGATGGCGCCGCCCACCGGCGTCACGTCGGACGAACCGCCGCCCGCGATCACCCCTTTGTCGGAATTGCCGCCAATGACTGCGAGCGACTTCGCGCCACGCAGCGGCAGCATGTTGCCCTCGTTCTTCAACAGAACGAGCGATTGCTCGGCGGCTCTCTGCGACACGAGCGCGTTCGCCGCGTAGTCGATCGGCGCGGCCTTGATTGGATGGTCCGCCGCCCCTTTGGCAAACAGCGCCCACAGGATTCTCTCGACCATGTCGTCGAGCCGCGCCGGCGCGACTGCGCCTGACTGCAGAGCCGCCTTCATCGCGGGCGGGCCGAACCACGCCTTGTCGCCGACGCAGCAGAATCCGGTAAACTGATCGAGACCATCGTTCGCCGCGTCAGCGGTCGAATGGACGGCACCCCAGTCGCTCATCACGAAGCCCTTGAAGCCCCAATCATGCTTCAGGACCTTGTTGAGGAGATAATCGTTCTCGCAGCCCCAGCGGCCGTTGATCAGGTTGTAGGAGCACATCACCGAGCCCGGCCTGCCTTTCTCAATTGCGAGTTCGAAGGCGAGGAGGTCGGACTGGCGCATCGCTTCGGCCGAGATTGTCACGTCGAGCGACGTGCGCTGCGTCTCGGCATCGTTCACCGCATAATGTTTGACGGTCGAAATGATGTTGTTCGACTGGATGCCGTCGATCAGCGCGCCAGCCATTAAACCGGCCAGCAGCGGATCCTCTCCAGTATATTCGAAATTGCGGCCGTTGCGCGGCTCACGCGCGAGGTTGACCCCGCCCGAAAGCATGGTGTTGTGCCCCGTCGCGCGCGCCTCCGAACCGATCATGGCGCCACCAGCTCTAGAGACTTCAGGATCGAAGCTCGCCGCGGTTGCGAGCGACGACGGCAAAGCCGTACTCGGAATGAAGCTGTTGCGGACACCGATCGATGCGTCGGTCTGCGTCTGATCGGGAATTCCAAGGCGCGGCACACCGGGAACGAAGCCTGCCGAGCCCTTCACCAGGTGAGTCACGACATAGTGCTTCAGGTCGGCGGGCACGATGTCATCCGAAACCTTGGCAACATCGGTCAGCGCCTGGTCGGAATAGCCGAGGATGAGCCTGAGCTTTTCGTCGAGAGTCATCGCAGCAACGGCCGCATGCGCGCGCTCCTCCGGCGACAGGCTCGGGTTGAGCCAAGGCCGTTCGGACGCAACGCCTGGCTGAGCGGCGTGAACGGGCGTGCACAGCAGCGTCGCCGCCAAGGAAACGAGCGCCAACGTCTTACTCATGAAACCCCCTTGGTGCGCCTAAGCCGCATCGTTGTTTCCGTCCCACCAATAGTTCACGAGGACGTTGAACCGATCCAGCGCCTCGACGTGGTGGTACCAGTTGCGCGGGATGAAGATGGCGTCGCCGGGCGAAAGCTCGCCCACTTGCGCGACCTGCAATGCCGAAGCGTAGCGGGGGAACCGATCGAAGTCGGGCGCGGTCACATGCACCATGCTGATACGCGCGCCGGCAGGCGTCGGATCGTGAGGTCCCATGTAAAGGTCGGCTTCCGCGGACGGCGGGAATAATGTGAAGCTTCGTCGCCCGGCTGCGACAACAGCGACATTCTCCGTGGGATCGTTGTGCGTCGCCACTTTCGCCGCATTGCCGATCCAAAGGCGTGGCTCGGTCGCTGCAGGAACGAACGGCATCGGATGCGTCAGGGCGAATCCCGGCAAGAAGCGTTCCGCGATCAAGGCCTGCGCAGCCACCGCAAAAGGCCGGTAATTGCACTCCTGCTCGCGAAGCTCCGCGAGAATGTCGGCAATGTTGCCCTGCCCGCGGATGAAATTGAATGACTTTAGGTCCTTGCCGTAGTGGAAACGTCCGTCTTCTGGCGGCTCGGTTCGGAGAACATTCGTCTGCTGGCCATTCGCGCGCGCCTCGAGCAGCGACATGGCGCTGCGCGTATCCTGGAGCGCGGCGATAACCAGCGGCCAATCGCGAGCCACACCGCGCAGTATTGCGGGCTCGCCGCTTGCCAGGATTTCGGCGCGGAATTCCTCCGGCGTTGGGGCGACGAGCTCCTTCACAGGCGCAATGGCCTCAGTTCGTGATGAACTCATAAGCGTCCCATTCGCCCCGGCGGGCGTTGATGCCTTTTGCGCGAAGCGCTTTGATGTGCGGTTCAAGACGTTCGGAAAACTCCGCTTCGTCTCGCGGTCCTCTGGGTCGCCACCCTATCTCCGCCAAGGCAAGGAGGCGGGGGAAGGTCATGAACTCGAGATAGCGCTCCG
>JBJMVK010000046.1:0-5599 GCA_045810725.1 Sphingomonas sp.
ACCGGTGGAACCGCATCGAGCAGCACGGCCTTGGCAACCCGTCCAGGCTTGGCACGAGCGACATAGCGAGTGACCTCACCTCCGCCGGTCGAATGACCGACGTGGACCGCGTTCCGAAGGTCGAGGTGATCCGTCAGCTCGGCCAGATCCGCCGCGTAGGTGTCCATATCATTACCGGTGTCGGTTTGACTGGAGCGGCCGTGGCCGCGCCGATCGTGCGCGACCACTCGGAAGTCCTTGCTCAGGAAGAATATCAGCTGGTTGTCCCAATCATACGAGCTCAGCGGCCAGCCGTGGCTGAAGACGACCGGTTGTGCCCCCTTGGGCCCCCAATCCTTGTAGAAGATGTTAGTGCCGTCGCTTGTGGTGAAGAATGGCATGGGAATGCCTCTCTCAATGAGAGCGTGCCGGCCGGCAGGACCGGCGCTGGGCTCCGCAGAGACGCGGCGCGCGCTGTCACTAGCGCGTCCTTCAAACGCATCGACTCGGTCGCGAAACGAAGGCGCCGTAACAGCAACCGGCGCTCGCTGCGAGAGCGCGACTCAATCGACCGAAATATCTCCGGCGTGCACGATCGACAGCCGTCCGTCGGAGGTCCGAAGGCGAAGAGCTCCATCAGCCTCGATCCCGTCGAAACGCCCGCTCACTGCCTCACGGCTGCTGGCATGAACCGTCAAGGGGCTTCCGATCGGATGCGCTCGGGTCAGCCACGCCTGACCCAGCAATTGCGCTCGACTTTCGCGCCACGCACTAAGGAGACGTTCGAAACTCCC
The DNA here is from genome assembly GCA_045810725.1 of Sphingomonas sp. GTDB lineage: Bacteria > Pseudomonadota > Alphaproteobacteria > Sphingomonadales > Sphingomonadaceae > Sphingomicrobium. Next base: position 774 of record JBJMVK010000046.1, read on the forward strand.
CGCTAGCAATGGCGCGAACGCCCGTGGGGTGATGCGCGCCGATAACGAAGCGCATTGCCGGTGAGGCAAGTCGGGGGCCGAGGCGAGATTAACCCCGAAACCGATCACCACCCGGTTCGAGCTGCGCTCGAGCAAGATTCCAGCGAGCTTCTTCCCCAAGAGGAGCACGTCGTTGGGCCATTTGAGCATGACCGCCTGGCCCGGCACAGCGAGGTCGACTGCTTCAATCAGCGCGAGGCCAGCGGCGAGCGAGAGCGTCTGCGGCTGCGGATCGCCGGTGCGAAGGTCGACGATGGTGCTTCCGTAGAAATTGCCGGGCGACGAAATCCACTCGCGACCCTGTCGCCCTTTTCCTGATATCTGCTCCAGCGCGATCAGCCAGTCGCCTTCGCTCGCGCACCGGTCGGCAATAAGGTCGGCGTTGGTCGAGCCCGTGCGCTCGACGATCCGGATACGGCTCAGAAGAGCGATCCTGCCGCTCGGTCGGTGAGCGTGCTGAGCGGACCGATCAATAAGTACCCCAAAGGCGAAACGGCCAACGCAGCCAGGAGGATCAAGAATCCCTGCACCGGCTGGCGAACGCGGCCATAAGGCGTTGCGGGCTCGTCCATGTACATGACCTTCACGATTCGAAGGTAATAATAAGCGCCGATCACGGTCCCCAGGATCGCTGCCACGGCAAGCGCGACATAGCCGGCCTGCACCGCCGCGGTGAACACGAGAAGCTTGGGCCAGAAGCCAAACAATGGCGGAATGCCGGCGAGGCTGAACATGAATATCGCAAATGCCGCGGCAAGCCCCGGCCGCGTCTGCGAGAGTCCCGAGAGGCTCTCGATACTCTCCACCGGCCTTCCCTCGCCATCGCGCATCCACAGTACGCAAAGGAAAGAGCCGAGAGTCATGACGACATAGACGGCCATGTAGAAAAGCACTGCCGACGCTCCTCGAGGCCCCCCGGCCGCCAGACCCACCAGTGCAAAGCCGACATTGTTGATCGACGAATAAGCAAGCAGCCGCTTGATGTTCGTCTGCCCGTAAGCGGCAACGGCGCCAAGGAACACCGACGCGAGCGCGGCGAAGATGACGATCTGGCGCCATGCGTCGGTTGCCGGCGCAAGGGCCACGACGCAGAACCGTGTTGCGAGAAGGACTGCCGCAACCTTGGGTGCGGAAGCGAAGAAGGCGGTGACCGGCGTCGGCGCGCCTTCGTAAACGTCTGGCGTCCACATGTGGAACGGGACCACGCTCGCCTTAAACGCGAGGCCGGCGAGTACGAACACCAGGCCGAAAAGAAGACCTAGCGACGGGGCTCCGCGTCCGAAGGCGGCGGCGACGCCGCCGAAGTTCGTGGTCCCGGTGAAGCCGTAAAGCAGCGATATCCCGTAGAGAAGGATTCCGCTCGCGAGGGCGCCGAGGACGAAATATTTCAGCCCGGCCTCGGCTGAGCGCTCATCGGTCCGTCGATAGGATGCAAGCACGTAGCCGGCGAGGCTCTGCAGTTCGAGGCCGAGGTAGAGGGAGACCAAGCTCGTGGCGGAGACCATCACGCCCATGCCGACGGCGGAGAAGACGATCAGGACCGCATATTCCCCCGCATGCTCGGTCCCGCGTTCGAACCATCCATGCGCGGCGATGATCGCGATCGCTGCTGCGGGATAGATGATTGCCCGCCCGAAGCTCGCGAACAAATCCTCGGTGACGAGCCCGTCGAACACTGGGCCGGCGTGGGACGGAGCGCCGACAAGAGCGGCCGTCGCTAGCAAGAGCAGCAAGATGGCCAGCCAGTTGACGATGTCTCCGGCCCGGCGTCGGCCAGCAAAGGCCGCGACCAGCATCAGGATCGTACCGCCGATTGAGAGTATCAGTTCAGGTGCGAGAGCGGCGAACCGGTTCATGGGTGCGCGCCCCCCATGTTCATATCGGTGTGCATCGCGCCCTTGCCGAGCGTCAGGCGGGAATCGCCCGAGGGTGCGACCGTCTCGAGCCTGGTCAGCAGCCGCCCCACGTCATTGCGCATCGGTCTGAAGAAGCTCTCCGGATAGACGCCCATCCAGACGACCGCGAGCGCAATGGGAGCGAGCAGCCACCATTCCCGCAAGTCGAGGTCTTGCATCGCAGAAGCTTCGGGTGTGCGCGCCACTCCAAAGCAGATGCGCCAATAGAGCCAGAGCATATAGGCCGCGCCCAGGACAATCCCCGTGGTGGCGACGATCGCCGCCCAACTTGATGCTCGATAGGTCCCGATGGAGCTCAGGAACTCGCCCGGGAAGTTGCTGAGGCCGGGAAGGCCTACGCTCGCCATGGTAAAAACCATGAACAGCAGAGCATAGCCCGGCATATTGTTCGAGAGGCCGCCATACGCCGCGATCTCGCGGGTATGCAGTCGGTCATAGACTACGCCGACGCAAAGGAAGAGCGCGCCCGAGACAAGCCCGTGTCCGAGCATGACCAGCATCGCTCCTTCGATCCCTTGTCGGTTCATCGCGAACAGCCCGAAGGTGACGAACGCCATGTGCGCGACCGAGGAATAAGCAATCAGCTTTTTCATGTCGCGCTGAACCAGTGCGACAAGGCTCGTGTAGACGACGGCGATCCCCGACAGCACGAACATGAGCGGGACGAACTGCGCTGATCCTTGGGGAAACATCGGCAGCGAGAAGCGGATGAATCCATAGCCGCCGAGCTTCAGGAGCACGCCTGCAAGGATGACCGAGCCGGCAGTGGGCGCCTGTACGTGCGCGTCGGGCAACCAGGTGTGAACAGGCCACATCGGAAGCTTGACGGCGAAGCTCGCCAGAAAGGCCAGGAACAGGAATGTCTGCGCTTCCCGCGGAAAGTCATAGGCCATCAGGGCTGGGATGTACGTCGTCCCGGCGACTGACCGCATATACAGCATAGCGATCAGCATCAGCACCGAGCCAAGAAGAGTGTAGAGAAAGAATTTGTAACTCGCCTTGATGCGCTCGGCGCCGCCCCACACGCCGATGATCAAATACATCGGGATGAGCCCGCCTTCGAAGAAGACGTAGAAAAGGAACAGGTCCTGAGCACTGAAGGAGCCCATGATGAGGGCCTCCATCAGCAGGAAATAGGCCATATATTCAGGGACGCGCCTGTCGATTGCGCGCCAGCTAGCACCGATGCAGATTGGCATCAGGAAGGCGGTAAGCGCGATCAGCACCAGCGCGATGCCGTCGATTCCCAGCGACCAGTTGATCCCGCCACCAAGCGGCGCATTCTCCACGAACTGCCATTGCGAGCCGTCCGGATTGTAGTTGGCCCACAGGTAGACGCTGAGGCCAAACTCCAGCAGCGTCGCGGTCAGCGCAATCCAGCGTGCTCCTTCGGCCCGTACGAAGAAGCAAAGCATGCCGGCGACCAGGGGCAGTGCAATTAAAATGCTGAGCAGGGGTAGTCCGATCACTTGGCCCACCAGATTGCCCAGCTCGCGGCGCCGATGAGGCCGAGCAGCATTACCAGCGCGTAGGAATAGAGGTAGCCCGACTGGAATCTGTACGTGATGCGATTGCCGACACCGACCGCATAAGCGGCGCCGTGCGGTCCGAAGCGGTCGATCGTGCCCTCGTCACCGCCGTGCCAGAACAGGCGGCCGAGCCACGTGGCCGGGCGAACGAAGATATAATCGTAGAGCTCGTCGAAATACCATTTGTTCGACACGAACTTGTAGATCCCTGGAAAAGTGGCGACGAAATTGGAGGCCGCCTTGGGATTACGAACGTAATTGTTCCAGGCGATCCACAGCCCAAGCAGCATCGCGATTGTCGGCGAGAGCTTGACCCACAATGCCGAGTGCTCGGCCGCCTCGGCGAGCTCTCGAATGAAAGCGATGCTTCCCCGCCAGAAGAAGGGTCCCTGCTCTGGATCGGTGAAGATGCCGTGGAACAACTGCCCTGCAGCGACTGCGCCCACCGCCAGCAGGCAGATCGGCACCAGCATGGTGAGAGGGCTCTCGTGCGGGTGATAACCCGCCGTGCCGGTCGGAGGCAGGCCTGCATTGTGGGCGCTGTCGCCATGCTCTTCGTCCGGAGATTCATGAACGTCGTGAACCGCGTGCTGGATGTGCTCGGATGCCGCCCAGCGCGGTTCTCCAAAGAAGGTCATGAAGATCAGGCGCCAGCTGTAGAAGCTGGTCATCAGTGCCACGAGAACTCCGAGCCAGAACGCGACCGTTCCCGAGACGGAGCCGCTCGCCCAGCTGTCCTCGATGATCGCGTCCTTGGACCAGAAACCGGCAAAACCGATACCGCTGCCGACGTCCAGCCCCACCCCCGTAATCGCGAGGGTGCCGATCACCATCACCCAGAAGGTAATCCTGATGTCCTTTCGAAGGCCGCCGTAGAAACGCATGTCCTGCTCGTGGTGCATGGCGTGGATCACGCTGCCGGCGCCGAGAAACAGCAGCGCCTTGAAGAAGGCGTGCGTGAAGAGGTGGAACATGGCCGTGCCAAAGGCGCCGACGCCGGCTGCGAAGAACATGTATCCAAGCTGCGAGCAGGTCGAATAGGCGATCACTCGTTTGATGTCGTTCTGGGCGCAACCGACCGTCGCTGCGAAGAAGCAGGTTATGGCCCCCACCCAGGTCACTGCGTGCATTGCCGTCGGCGAGGTTTCGAACATCGGCGACAGGCGGCAGACCATGAACACGCCCGCGGTGACCATGGTCGCGGCATGGATCAAGGCGCTGACCGGGGTCGGGCCCTCCATCGCATCGGGGAGCCAGGTGTGGAGGCCAAGCTGCGCCGACTTGCCCATCGCGCCGACGAACAGCAGCAGGCAGAGCAAGGTCATGGTGTCGACCCGCATGC
>JBJMVK010000047.1:0-38017 GCA_045810725.1 Sphingomonas sp.
AGTGGATCTCGAGCTCGTCGATGCGAATGGCAGGGAGATCGCCAAGACCCGGACCGACTATGACGGATTTTTCCTGTTCGAGCGGGTCGCCTACGGCTCTTATACGATTCGCGTAGCGGAGGATTCGGCGGCCGCTGCGAAGATCGACGCCGACCTCGCAATCCACTTCCTCGTCACTCCGGATAAGTCGATTGTCAGGCTCGGCACGATTCGGCCCGCTTCGAAGGCCCATCTTGCCGACCTCGGGCAAGCCGGCTCGAACACGTCCTTCCGCTAGCCTCATCGTGATTTGGGGGGCACGTGCCCTCGTCCGAGCGGGCAGCGACGAACGAGATTTGACGCACGGCTCGCGACTGCCTCGTGTTCTTCATGGTGCGGTCGAGAAGACTCGAACTTCCACGGCCTTTCGGCCACAGCGACCTCAACGCTGCGCGTCTACCAGTTCCGCCACGACCGCACGTCATGAGATTAGCCGGCGAGGATCGCCGGCACTGGCAAGGCGCGGCCCCTAGCAAAGCGGTTTGACGGGTGCAATGCCGGTCGACCGAGCGCAATTCGCTCCATAACGGAACAATGCTTACTCGACCGTTTACCATTATGAACGCAAGGCGTTACACGTCTCATGATGTTCACGCTTGCCGCTGCGGCCGCGCTTGCGACGGCTCCGACGTCCGACCGCCGGCCTGCGACAGTCGTCGTCCAGGCGACCGCAACCGTTCGCATTGTCGCGGGTGTCCCGCTGAAGCTCGACTCGCCGACCAATCCGGGGGCGCCCCCTGCACACGACGCCAAGGTAACCACGAAGGATGGAGAGACCCGTCCCGCGCGTCTCATCGAGTTCGAGTGAGCTCAGCCGGCCTTTGCCCCGAGCGTAATCGTCAGCTCTTCGCCTCCCGGCGGGACGTTGACCTCGGCGCTATTGAATGGAGCGCTGGCGCCCGGCGCTAGAGAGCTCGCGGGCGGTGCGATCGTCCAGCTGTAGACGACCTTCCCGGCTCGCGTCTTGAGCTGCGCCTGGAGCGGCGGAACCGCCTGCTCCTTGCCCGTGGGGTTGATCACTCGGCCAGTTACGGTGAGCAGTTCATTGCCGCTTTCCAGCCGCTGGCGGTCCATGTGGGTCGTCACCAAGGCCAAAGGGCTGGTGCTAAGTTCGGCAAGTCCGAGCCGCGCCTTGAGATCTGGCGGAGCGAGGAACCAGAAGGCTGCGGCGACGGCAACGACGACGACGACCACGACCAGGATCGCAAGAAGCGGGCTTCGCCGGCGCGCCGGCGAGACCTCATCAGCCGCGGCATAAGGTCTGAACTCGTCAGGTTGCGCTTCCGGCTCCGGCGGCTGCTCCCAGTCGTTCTCTGTTCCGGCTGGTGGGCTCTCGGTCCTCGAGATATCGAACTGCGAACGCGCATAGGTCGCGCTCGGAGGCTCGTCTTCCGGCGTGTCTTGCGGCTCCGCCTCTTCGCTCTCGATTGTCGCTTCCTCGAACGCGCGTTCTTCCGCTTCGGGTCCGCTCCTGGGCTCAATCAGCGCGGCTTCGGCGAAGCTTCCTTCCTCATCTTCGGATCGCGGCGCAGCTGGGGTATATTCTTCGGCGAGCGGCGCCGCTTCGGCTGCCTCCACCTCCGGCTCCGCGCCCGGCGATCCTTCCTCTTGATCCTGGTGCCAGCTATGTTTGCACGAGGCGCAGCGAACCTGACGTCCGCCGGGCGGAATTGCGCCGTCCTTCACCACATATTGCGTGCCGCAGCTGGGGCAGGTGAGGATCATCGCTTCAAAAGCCCTCTTCCGGGACGGACAAGGCAAGGTAAACAGTAATGATTGGGGCTTGGCAAGGCGCGGGGCCGTGCGGCGTACCCGGGAGGAAGGCAAACTGCCAGCAATAGCGGAATTCGACAGCGTCGGCCTGCGCTACGGCACGGGCGCCGAGGTGCTGCGCGACTTGGACTTCAGGCTCACTGAAGGCGGTTTCTATTTTCTGACCGGCCCGTCAGGCGCCGGAAAGACCTCGCTCCTGAAGCTACTCTATCTAGCGCAGCGACCGACGCGTGGAAGGATTCGGCTTTTCGGAGAAGAGCTTAGCGAAGCACCACGCGAATCGCTGCCGCCGTTCCGGCGACGCATTGGAGTGGTCTTTCAGGACTTCCGACTGATTCGCCATCTCTCCGCGTTCGACAATATCGCGCTGCCCCTGCGCGTCGCTGGCGCGACCGACGGGGAAGTCGAGGGTCCCGTTCGTGAAATGCTCGCTTGGGTCGGACTTGCCGATCGCGCCAGCGCCAGGCCGCCGACGCTTTCGGGCGGCGAACAACAACGTGTCGCCATTGCGCGGGCCGTCATCAACCGACCGCAACTGCTCGTTGCGGACGAGCCTACCGGCAACGTCGATGCGGACATGGCGAAGCGGCTGCTGCACCTGTTCACCGCGCTCAATCGGCTCGGAACGACCGTGGTCGTAGCGACACACGACATCGGGCTGATCAGTGCCACTGCCGGTGCCGAACTCATTCGTCTCGAGAGTGGCAGCGTTACGGATCCGACCGGGATGCTCCGCAACCCTCCGCCGGGGCGCGAATGATGCTTCGCTGGCTCTTCGCAGCGCCGGCCGAGCGGCGATTGCTCGGCACCAGTCGCTTTCGTGGCCCTACCCCGTGGGTGATCGCGATTATGAGCTTTTCGATCCTGATCATCGCCGCGACCGGGCTGGCGCTTGCAAATGCTGCGGGGTCTCTCACGAACGCTATCCAGTCGCGCTACACCATCGAGGTTCCGAACGGCGCTCAGAATTTGGGCGCGGTCGTCGCCTCGATCGCGCAGTCTCCGGGGGTTACGTCCGTCGAACCGGTTCCCCAAGCTGAAATGCGGCGAACGCTCCAGCGCTGGCTCGGCCGTGCGGCCGACAGCGCCGAGCTGCCGGTCCCTGCGTTGGTGAATTTCAACGCCGCGGAAGGGATCGACGTCGGCAAGATCGAGCGGCGAGTCCAGGCGATCGCGCCCGCTGCGCACGTCAGCGCTCAGCGGGACCGCGTCGCACCGTTGCTGCGATCGATGCGTTTGGTTCAGTGGCTCGCCTTTGGGCTCGTTCTGCTGCTCAGCATTGCCGCTGTGGCCGCAGTCGTGCTCGCTGCACGCGGGGCGCTCGACACGCACCGCTTCACCATAGAGGTCATGCATGGCATCGGGGCCACCGACCTCCAGCTTACGCACCTCTTCCAGCGCAAGATCGCGATCGACGCCCTAGTCGGAAGCCTCGCCGGCGCCGCAGGAGGAGCGCTCGTGCTTCTCCTGCTCGCGAGCGGCGCGTCATTCGCAGGGGATCTCATCGGTGGTCGGAGCCTCTCTGCGGTCGACTTCCTCGTGCTGATTCTGCTGCCGTTTGCGCTGACCGTAATCGCGACATGGGTTGCCCGGCTGGCGGTCCTCGCGGCACTGCGCGAGACATTATGATCTCGCGCATCGCGTCCCTCCTGCTGCTACTCTACGCGCTCGGTTTCATGCTGTTCGCCTTCACCCTCGGCAAGCCCGCATCCGCCGATGCCAAGGTGACCGATGCCGCAGTCGTGCTGACCGGCGGAAGCGGGCGAATCGAGCATGCGATCGACGTGCTCCGGCGGGGCAAGGCGAGGCGGCTGCTCGTCGCCGGAGCCGATCCGTCGGTCACAAAGGGTGATCTCGCCCGCCGCATTCCGGGCAGCTTCGACCTGCTGAAATGCTGCGTCGACCTCGGCAGCGAATCGGTCGATACGCGCTCCAATGCTGAGGAAGCGAACCGTTGGCTGAAAAAGCGGCGCTTTCAATCCTTGCGGCTGATCACCAGCGATTGGCACATGCGCCGCGCGCGCTACGAATTCGGGAAGGTGCTCGGACGCAGGTACGTCATCGTTACCGACGCGGTCCGGTCGGAGCCGAGCTTTCTCACCTTGTTCGGCGAATATAACAAGTATCTGCTGCGTCGCGTCGCCGTCTGGGCCGACCTTTGATGCCCGCGCTTCGGTCGCTGCTCTATGCGGCGATATTCTATCCGGCGACTGTTCTCTGGGTGCTCACGGGGCTGGCCGCGACGCTGATCGGTCGCAAGCCGCCGCTTTCGATCGTGCTCGGCTGGGCGGACTTCCACAACTGGCTTGCGCGGCAGGTTCTCGGCATCGGCCTGCGGGTCGATGGCGAGGTGCCGGCGGGGCCGCTGCTGATCGCGGTGAAGCACCAATCGATGTTCGAGACGCTGGAGATGGTACGCCTCGCGAATTTGCCCATCATCGTGATAAAGAAAGAACTCTCTGACATTCCACTCTTCGGCTTGATGACGCGGCGTTATGGCGTCATCCCGGTCGAGCGCTCGGCCGGCGCAAAGGCGCTTCGAACCTTGGTCGAGGAAGGCCGCCGAGCCGTTGCCAGCGGTCGCCGTGTTGTTATCTATCCTGAAGGCACCCGCGTTGCGGTCGGCGAGGCGCCCGCGTTAAAGTCCGGCTTCGCGGCATTGTACCGCGCCCTAGGGCTCCCGGTGGTCCCAATCGCCGTCGACAGCGGGCGCCTGTGGGGCCGGGGGTTCGTCCATCGGAGTGGCACAATCACTTTCAAGGTCGGCTCGGTGATTCCGGCGGGGCTCTCGCGCAAGGACGTCGAGGCGCGCGTGCATGCCGCGATCAACGTGCTTGAATCAGGAGCGGAGGCGCGCTCCTAGCTTCTCCGCCGCGGCAACAATCCGTTTCGAGATCTCGCCGATCTGCTCGTCGGTAAAGCTCTTCTCGGTCGGTTGCAGAGTCACTTCGAAAGCGAGCGAGAGCCCGTCCGGCGCTTCGAACCTGTCGAACAGGCGGGCGCCCCTGATCGCATCCCTATCGGCGCCGCGAATGGCTCTAAGAAGGCTGTCCGCCGCGACTTCGGGGGGAACGATGAATGCGAAGTCGCGGTTGACCGCCTGGAGTGCCGGCGGCGCATAAGCGGCGCGTGCGCGGCTGCTCGAGCGCCCTTCTGGAATGGCGTCCAGATAGACTTCCGCCGCAACGGCGCCCGCTGGTGCATCGAGGCTCTTCTGAAGCCGGGGATGGAGTTCGCCGAATGACGCAACGATATTTTTCGGCCCCAGCCGAAGAGTCGCCGAGCGGCCGGGGTGCCAAGTGGGTCCAGCGTCCGGAAACACCTGCAGGTTGTCGATCGGCGCCCCGGCAGCATCGAGGAGCGCAAGCGCTTCGGCCTTGGCATCGAAAGCGTCGAACGACTGAGATTTGCCACCCTGCCAGGAGCGCCCCGCCCGCTCACCGGCGAGGATGAAGCCCAGCGTCGGGTGTTCCGCGTCGCCGAGGTAGCGGCGACCGACCTCGAACAGACGCACGCTCGCCGCGCCACGATCGATATTGCGCCGGGCGGCGGCGATCAGGCCAGGCAGCAACGAGGGCCGCATCACCTTCATGTCTTCGCTAATGGGGTTGGCCAGCCGCCAGTCTCCCCCTCCGAACGCGGCCGCTTCTGCTTCCGAGATGAAGCTCCACGTCACAGCCTCGTCGAGACCGCGAGCGGCGGCCGTCCGTCGCACACGGCGTTCAAGCTGCTGCGACCGCGTCGCGGTCGGCTTAGCAACGCCCGGCGCGCGCTCGAGCGGACTCGAGGGCACCTCGTCATAGCCGTTAATGCGCGCAATCTCCTCGACGAGATCGGCCGCCCCTTCGACGTCACGCCGCCAGCTCGGGACCGTCACCTCGAACCCGTCTACCTCGAAGCCGAGGCTCTCGAGGATTTGTCGCTGGCGTTTCTCCGGCACGTCGATTCCGCCCAGGGCCTTGGTCCGGGCAAAATCGAACGTGACGATGCGCTTTTCCGCCGGTGGTTCTCCTTCGAAAACTGCAGCCGATGGCTCGCCGCCGCAAATGTCGAGAATGAGGCCAGTTACGATCGCGAGCCCATCGTCCAGAAACGCGGGGTCGACGCCCCGCTCGAACCGACTTCGCGCATCGCTGGTGAGGCCGAGGGCCTGCCCTGTCCGGGCGATCCGCTCCGGCGTGAAATAAGCGATCTCGATCATCACGGCGGTCGTGGCATCGCTCACGCCCGAATCCTCGCCGCCCATGATCCCGCCAATATCATGGACCTGATCATCGTCGGCGATGACGGTCATGAACGGCTGGAGCTCATATTCCTTCTCATTGAGGGCGAGGACCTTCTCACCGGGCTTTGCAGCGCGGGCAGCAAGGCCGCCGCTCAGCTTGGCAATGTCGTAGGCGTGAGCGGGCCGGCCGACGTCGATCATTACGTAGTTGGTGATGTCGACAAGAGCGGAGATCGGGCGCTGGCCCGCCGCCTTCAGCCGTCGCTGCATCCACTCGGGCGATGTGCCATTCCTCAATCCGCTCACGGCGCGCCCGAAGAACGCCGGGCAACCTTCCTTATCCTCTATTCGGACCGGAACGGGGCAAGGATAGCTGCCCTCGATCTGCGGCACGGCAAGAGGCCTGAGCTTTCCGAGCCCTGCGGCAGCGAGGTCTCGCGCGATGCCGCGAACGCCCATCGCGTCCTGACGGTTCGGGGTGACGTTCACGTCGAAAACGGGGTCGTCCAGACCGGCATATTGAGTGAAGGCGGTGCCGATAGGCGCATCAGCGGGGAGTTCGATGATCCCACTATGATCGTCGCCAAGCTCGAGCTCGCGCGACGAGCACATCATCCCGTGCGATTCGACGCCGCGAATTGCCGCGACCTTCAGCATCAGGGCGGTTCCAGGAATATAGGTTCCGGGGGGTCCGAATACCCCGAGCATGCCCGCCCGCGCGTTGGGCGCGCCGCACACGACCTGGATCTCCTCTCCCGTACCCGCGTCGACGGTTAAAACCTGGAGCTTGTCGGCTTGGGGATGCTTTTCGGCCGTGAGCACCTTCGCAACACGCAGGGATGCAAGCCTCTCAGCGGGGTTGGAGACCTCTTCGACCTCGAGGCCTATGTTCGTCAGCTTGTCGGCGATCTCCTCGGCCGAGGCGACCGTTTCAAGGTGCTCCTTCAACCACGACAGCGTGAACTTCATGCGCCAATTCCGCCTGAAAGAGTCGGCACGTCCAGTGCGCGGAAGCCATAATGCTTCAGCCAGCGGATATCGCCGTCGAAGAAAGCGCGGAGGTCATCCATTCCGTACTTGAGCATCGCAAGCCGGTCGATACCGCAGCCGAAGGCGAAGCCCTGCCATTCGTCGGGATCGAGGCCCGCGCTCGCGATCACCCGCGGGTGGACCATCCCGGATCCCAGCACTTCCATCCAGCCTTGCTGCCCGCCCACGACGCGGCGACCCTTCTCGACAGACCAGCCGACGTCGACTTCAGCAGACGGCTCCGTGAAGGGGAAATAGCTCGGGCGCATTCGAAGAACGATGTCCTCGCGCTCGAAGAAGGCCCTGAGGAAGGTCTCCAATGTCCATTTGAGGTGCCCGAGGGTGATGCTCTTGTCGATCACCAGGCCTTCGACCTGATGGAACATCGGCGTGTGGGTCGCGTCGCTGTCGGAGCGATATACTCTCCCGGGTGCGATCGCGTAGATCGGAGCTCCGAGCGTCTCCATTGCTCGGATCTGCACCGGTGACGTGTGCGTCCGCAGCACCCGCGGCTCCTCCTCGCCCGTTCGAGGCTCGAGATAGAAGGTGTCCTGCATCGCACGCGCCGGATGGTTTTCCGGCATGTTGAGAGCAGTGAAATTATACCATTGGCTCTCGATCTCGGGCCCCTCTTCAACCGAGAAGCCGAGGTCCGCGAAAATCTCCGCGAGCTCGTCCATCACCTGGCTCACCGGGTGGATGGTTCCGGCGATGCGGTCACTCGCCGGCAGCGAGAGATCGAGCTTTTCCGTTATGAGCTTGCGCTCGAGTTCGGCGTTCTCGAGCGCGCTTCTGCGATCGGCGAGCGCGCTCGTGACCTGCTCGCGAAGCGCGTGGATCCTCGGAGCTTCCGCGGCACGGGCATCCGGATCCATCGAACCAAGCGACTTGAGCTTGGTTGTGATCTCCCCAGACTTGCCGAGCAGCGACACGCGCACGGAATCGAGTTCCTGCAGGTCGCCGGCAGCGGCGATGCGTTCGAGCAGTGCGTCGGACATGGTCTTGGGCCTCTAGCAATGGCGCACTGCAAAATGCAAAGTCGCATCGGCATGAGCGATTGGCCCGAGCTAAGCGCCGAGCGCGACCACGAGACGCTGGCTCTCCTTCATCTCGCCGCGCAGATGATCGGCAAGATCCGCGTCGCGCATGCGCCTTGGCTCAATCACGGCTGGCATGTCGCACTTCAGCCGAATGCCCGCGGCCTCGGGATCTACCCGACAGCGGCGAGCGGCGGGCGTACTTTCACGCTGACGCTCGATCTCTGCCGACATGCGATCGTGCTGTGGATTAGCGACGGGGGGCGCGAGGAGATCCCGCTGAACGCGGGCACCATCGCTGCTTTGCACCGCCGGCTCGTAGCGATACTGGAGCAGCACGGGCTTCCATCGACATTCAACGGGCACCCGAGCGAGCTTCCCGGCGTCCTGCCGTTCGCGAGCGACCATGTCCGCCGCGACTACGATCGCGACTCAGCCGAGCGCTTCCGCGCCGCACTCGCTGCGATTCTTCCTGTATTCGCCCGATTTCGAGCAGGGTTCAGGGGGAAGGCGAGCCCTGTGCACTTCTGGTGGGGCTCGTTCGACCTCGCCGTCAGCCGCTTCTCGGGGCGCAGGGCGCCGATGCACCCGGGGGGCGTGCCGGGACTGCCGGACCGGATCACTCGTGAGGCCTATAGCGACGAAGTAAGCAGTGCCGGGTTTTGGGCTGGCGGAGTCACTGCGGCCGATCCGTTCTTCTACAGCTATGTCTACCCCGAGGCCGCCGGATTTCGAACTGCCGCGCTTGTGCACGGCAGGTTCGACGAGACCTTCGGCGAGTTTGTTCTCCCTTATGCCGAGGTACGAGCATCGGGCGATCCGGAACGAATTCTGATCGAGTTCTTCCAGTCCGCTTATGGCGCGGCAGCCGATCTCGCGCAGTGGAACCGAGAAGCGCTCGAACGAGAGCCTGTCGCTCCTTAGCTTCGTGGCTCGACGATCAGCACCCAGCGGGAGCAGGTCCATCGCTTTGGTCGCGGCGGCGATCTCATCGGGAGCGACTGGGACATGAAGTTGCGTGAGAAGCGTCGTGTAGTCGTGGCCTTGCGCGACAGCCTTCCGCTCCAGGCGAGCCTTGACCGGCCGTCCGGCGACGCTCGTATGAAATGCCGACGGGTAAGCGAGATCGCCGCCATATTCCTCCCCCAGACCCCGGTCTGGCATGGCAAAGGCGACCAGTGTTTCGACCTCACGAGGACTTCGGTTGTGGAACACGTAATGGACCCGGATCTGGTCAGCCGAGACGAACAGGTCCTCGCTGGTCATGTCGATGTCATCGGTGCGCTCGAGCACCAGGCCGCCGGCAGCCGTGCTGGCCGCCGAATCTTGCGAACGATGTAGAAGAGAGGCTTGCGAGGGAGGCGAACAGAAGAATGTGGCGCATCGGCTGATCCCCTCGGCCAATGTGAGCTTCGAGCGGGCAGGGGGTAACAAAAAGGGCGCCACGGACAGCCGGGCGCCCTTCCTTGTTTGGGTCAGTCGAAAGTTTACGCCGCTTTCTTTTCCAGCGCGCCCTTCGCCTGCGTTATGATGGCGCTGAACGCTTCGGCCTCGTGCATCGCAATGTCCGCGAGCACCTTCCGGTCGAGCGTGATTCCGGCGAGCTTCAGCGCGTGGATAAACTCGCCATAGGTCAGTCCTTCGGCGCGCACCGCAGCATTGATTCGCTGGATCCAGAGCGCGCGGAAGCTGCGCTTCTTCACCTTGCGGTCACGATATGCGTACTGGCCGGCCTTCTCGACGGCCTGACGCGCGATGCGAATAGTGTTCTTGCGACGGCCGTAATAGCCCTTCGCCTGATCGAGAATGCGCTTGTGCTTGGCGCGGGTGGTCACACCCCGTTTGACTCGTGCCATGGGAGGACCTCCTTACTTCAGGCCGTAGGGCGCCCAGCGCTTCACCGTCTTGGTGTCGGGGTCGCTGAGGATCTCGGTGCCGCGGTTTTGGCGGATATATTTGGCGTTGTGGCTGATCAGGCGGTGGCGCTTGCCGGCGACACCGTGCTTGATCTTGCCCGTAGCCGTGAGCTTGAAGCGTTTCTTGACGCCGCTCTTGGTCTTGAGCTTGGGCATTTTCGTCTCCTGACGTTCTTGAACGGCCGCGGCAGCCCTTTTGGCCGGGCGCGTTCTATTGTTTCCAGAAGCTGGAAGAGCGCGGGCCTATAGAGAGCGACCGGCGCTGTGGCAAGGTCACCAGGGCAGATCGGAGCCGTCGCGCCTGAGGAAGCGGCCGGTGTCGTCGATTGTCAGCCGCTCGATCAACGAACGCATGTCGCCCACGCTCTCCTCCGATGTGATTTCCGCGCCCGCCCCGCCCATCCGCGTCTTGACCCACCCGGGACTTAGCAAGACGCACGTGACTCCAACGGCTCGCGCTTCCAACGCAAGAGAATTCCATGCCATGTTCAGAGCCGCTTTCGAGGTTCGATACGGGACCCAGCCGCCGCCATTATCGCCGATGCTCGCCATCCCGCTGGAGATTGCAATCATCTTGCCAGTTGCGCCCATGCGCGGAAGCAGCGCCTTGCCGAGCTGATAGGGCGCGATGGCGTTGACCATCATCATCGTCTGCCAGTCGCGTCCGTTCTGGGCGCCGTCCGTGTTCATTGGATGATTGGTTCCGGCATTGGCGATGAACAGGTCGATAGGACCGCCGATGGTGCCTGCGAATGAATCCACGGCGCCCGCATCGGAGAGATCGAGCCGTTCGACGCGCAGCTTAGGGCCGGCGAGTTCCGGGCTCGGATGCCGCGCGGTCGCGATGACGTCCCAGCCGTCGCTGGAATATTGGCGTGCGAACTCGAGGCCGATACCGCGGTTCGCGCCCGTGACGAGGACAGTTGGCATCGAGTGCTAACGCCCGAGGGGCTCAGTCATGTTCCGACGCATAATGATCGGCCCCCAGAAAATGCAGCGACACATATGGCTCCTTCCCGATCACCCAGCTGTCGTGTCCGGGCGGGATGTAGAAGATCTCCCCAGCTCCCATCTCGATAATTCGTCCATCCTCCATGGCGGCCGCGGCGCGACCGGAAACGACCATTCCGACGTGTTCGACGCGGCAGGATCGCTCGCCCAGCGCCTTGCCGACATGTTCTGACCACCTCCAGCCTGGTTGATACGTCGCCCGCCCGATCGTCATTCCACCGATGTTCACCACCTCGAAGCGGCCAAGCTCGAATTCCCGCACCTCATCGGGAACGTCGAAGCGCTTGAGGATGACGTCGTCCATATGTGCTGCTCTTAAACCGAAGCAACACCGAGCGCGCCGCTGGCGCTGGGCCTTAGGAGGTCCTTCGATGGCGCCGAACCGTCGAGCCATGAGTGCCAGCGAGGCGGCGCCAGGAGTGCGATCTGCCGATTGTGATAATGCGCGATGTCGGGTCCAGGCGGCACGGTCAACAATGTGAAGGCTTCGCCGATGTCGGCATCGTTTCGAACGATGCCGGCGATAGCGAAGTCACCGGCGGGTTGGAAACGCCAGCATTGCTTGCGCTTCTGCTTGGGATCGGCAGGCGCAGTGAATTCATAGAAGGAATCGGCCAGCACCAGGCAGCGGTCGCGCGAGAACTCACGCCCGTCCGAGCGCATGTTGAAGACGGGCTTGCCGCCTGGAGTGGGCCACGACCAGCGGCGCTCCACCAGTTCGGCAACGCCTTGATCAGCGTTGAAGCGGACGATGGGCGCCTTATCGGTGATCCGCACGTCGCGCGGCTCGAAGTTCGGAATTCCCTCGGGAAAAGTCAGTGTAATCTGGACGTCGGCGAACAGCCTGCGAATTGCGTCGGGGTTCTTCTCGATGCGATAAAGATTGCACACGTGTTCGCGAACTCAGTCGAACAGGCTCGATACCGAAGCCTCGTCGGAAATCCGCCGGATGGCCTCGGCGAGCAGCGGGGCGATGGTCAGGCGGCGGATCTTGCTGTCCTTCGCGTCCGGTTCGCCTGTGGAAATGGAATCGGTGACCACCAGCTCGCTCAGCTCGGACTTGGCGACGCGCGCTGCCGCTCCGCCGGAGAGGACGCCGTGCGTGCAGTAAGCAAAGACCTCACGTGCACCTTGCTGCTTGAGCGCAGCCGCAGCATTGCACAGGGTTCCTGCCGAATCGACAATATCGTCGACGAGAATGCAGGTGCGCCCTCCCACGTCGCCGATGATGTTCATGACTTCCGACTCGCCGGCGCGCTCCCGGCGCTTGTCGACGATTGCCAGCGGCGCATTGTTGAGCCGCTTGGCGAGGCCGCGTGCGCGCACGACGCCGCCGACATCCGGTGAGACGACCAGCAGGTCGCGGTTGCCGAAGCGGGCGTGAATGTCGGTCGCGATAACCGGCGATGCGAAAAGGTTGTCGGTCGGGATGTCGAAGAAGCCCTGGATCTGCCCCGCGTGAAGGTCGATCGAGAGCACCCGGTTGGCGCCGGCGGTGGTGATCAGGTTGGCGACCAGCTTCGCGGAGATCGGGGTGCGCGGGCCGGGCTTCCGATCCTGGCGCGCATAGCCGAAATAAGGGAGCACGGCGGTGATGCGCTTGGCCGACGCGCGCCTCAGGGCGTCGATGCAGATCAGAAGTTCCATGAGATTGTCGTTCGCCGGGTACGAAGTCGACTGGACGACGAACACGTCCTCGCCGCGCACGTTCTCGTTAATCTCGACGAAAACTTCCTCATCGGCGAATCGGCGGACGCTCGCATCGGTGAGCGGCGTCTCCAGATATTCGGCGATCGAACGGGCCAGCGGCAGGTTGCTGTTGCCGGCAAGCAATTTCATGTGGCGTTTTCCCCAGCGGTGACTCGGCTTTAGCGAGGCAGGCGCGGGTCCGTAAAGGTTGCGAGCCGAAGGATGCTCGCTAAATCGCCTGCATGACTGACCGCCTTCGTATTGCATTGGCGCAGATGAACCAGCGCGTCGGCGACCTCGACGGCAACGGGACGGCCCTGCTTGATATGCGCCGCAGGGCGAACGGGGCCGACCTGTTGCTGTGCCCGGAGCTCCAGCTCATTGGATATCCGCCTGAAGATCTTGTTCTCAAGCCCGAGTTCGTTCGGCGTGCGCACGATTGCACCGACGCGCTCGTCGCCGCGACTACCGAGCCTGGCCCGGCGCTGCTGATCGGGACGATCGTCAGTGAGGGGGGTTCAACCTATAATGCGATGGTGCTGGCTGATGGCGGCCGTATCCTCGGGCGGACGCTGAAGCACGAGCTTCCCAATTACGGCACCTTCGACGAGAAGCGCATTTTCGCTTCCGGCCCGCTCCCCGAGCCGATCGAGTTCCGGGGGGTCAAGATCGGCGTGCCGATCTGCGAGGATATCTGGCTGGAGAGCGTCTGCGCGCACCTTGCGAAGGCCGGTGCCGAAATGCTGCTGGTACCCAACGGAAGCCCATATGAGCTCGACAAGGACGACAAACGCTATCGGCTCGCGCGGTCGCGAGCACTCGAGACGTCGCTACCGATCGCCTACCTCAACCGGGTGGGGGGCCAGGATGAATTGGTGTTCGACGGTTCCTCCTTCATCGTCCATCCGGACGGCGAGCGCGTGGTGCAGCTTTGCGACTGGAATGAAGAACTGCTGATCAGCGACTGGGAGCGCACGACCTCCGGCTGGCGCTGCATGACGCGGGAGTCCAATGAACTCGATGCCTTTCCCGAGGACGTCTACAAGGCGATGATGGTCGGGCTGCACGATTATGTGCAGCGGAACGGCTTTCCAGGCGTGATCCTGGGCCTGTCCGGTGGGATCGACAGCGCGCTGTCCGCCGCAATCGCGGTCGATGCACTCGGACCGGAAAAGGTGAGCTGCGTGATGCTTCCATCGAAATATACGAGCCAGGAAAGCCTGGAGGATGCGCGCGAGTGCGCGCGGCTCCTGGGTTGCCGCCATGACGTCGTTTCGATTGCGCCCGCGGTCGCGTCGGTTGGCGAAATGCTTCCGGAGATGAGCAATGTCGCGACCGAGAATGTGCAGGCGCGCCTTCGAATGATCGCCTTGATGGCGCTCTCCAATTCGGGTGGTCGGATGCTCCTTACCACCGGAAACAAGAGCGAGATGAGCGTCGGCTACGCGACCCTCTACGGCGATATGGCGGGCGGCTATTCGGTGCTGAAGGACGCGTACAAGACGACCGTCTTCGCGCTCTGCCGCTGGCGCAACGCGAACAAGCCCGAAGGCGCGCTTGGGCCAGACGGCCCAGTGATGCCGGAGCGCGTTATCACCAAGCCGCCGACGGCGGAGCTAAGTCCCGGACAAAAGGACTCGGACAGCTTGCCGCCTTATTCGGTGCTGGACCGAATCCTCGACGGCTTGGTCGAGAAGGAGATGTCGGTGAAGGAAGTGGCCGCGGCCACTGGCGAGGACGTGGCCCTGGTCGGCGACATCGAGTCGAAGCTTCTGAAAGCGGAGTACAAACGCCGTCAGGCCCCCCCGGGGGTCAAGATCGGCGAGCGCAATTTCGGCCGCGACCGCCGGTATCCGATCAGCAATTTCTTCCACACCGGCCCAAGAACGAAACTGCCGCGATGAGCGTCATTACGAGATTCGCACCGTCGCCGACAGGCCGCCTACACGTCGGCAACATCAGGACGGCGCTGCACAACTTCCTGTTTTCGCGCAAGAATGCAGGAAGTTTCATCCTCAGGATCGACGACACCGATGGCGAGCGATCGACCCCAGAGTTCGACCAGGCGATACTTGATGATCTCGAGTGGCTCGGTCTGGCGCCCGACAGGATCGTCCGCCAGTCAGAGCGGTTCGCGCTTTATGAGCGGGAGTTCGAGAGGCTGAAGGCGGCTGGCCGCGTCTATGCCTGCTACGAAACGCCCGACGAGCTCGAGCTTCGGCGCAAGGTGTTGCTCGGTCGCGGGCTTCCGCCGGTCTACGAGCGGAGGCCCGCCGATGCGCCGGTTCCGGATGGCCGGGCGCCGCACTGGCGCTTTCGACTCGATCACGGCTCCCCGATCGGTTGGAGAGATCTCATCCGCGGCGAGCAGAAGTTCGATCCGACGTTGCTCAGTGATCCGGTGGTCCGCCGGGAAGACGGAAGCTGGCTATACCTGCTGCCGAGCGTGATCGATGACATTGATCTTGGAATCACCCACGTCGTTCGCGGAGAGGACCATGTCTCGAACAGCGCCGTTCAGATTCAGATGTTCGAGGCGCTCGGAGGCGAGCCGCCCGAGTTTGCTCACGAGGCGCTGCTCGTGGCCGCGGAAGGCAAACTTTCCAAGCGACTGGGCTCCTACGGAGCAGAGCAGCTTCGCGAGGAAGGCGTCGAACAGATGGCGCTGCTCGACGTGCTTGCCCGGATCGGAACGTCGCAACCGGTCGAGCCCATCGCGTCGCTCGACGAACTCGCCGCGGACTTTGATTTCTCGGCCTTCGGCCGGGCGCCGGCTCATTTCGATCCTCACGAGGTCGAGCTGGTTAACGCCCGCTTGCTCCACCAACTCAACTACGCACGGGTTGCAGATCGGCTTCCTGCCGGCGCGACCGCCGACGATTGGCTCGCGCTTCGCGGCAACATCGAGCGGCTTAGCGACTTCGATGACTGGTTCGAGGTGCTCCATGGAGAGCTTGACCCGCCCGAGCTCGGCCATGACGAGCGGCTGCTGGTGAAGGAGGCGGCTACGCTCGCCGGAAAGCTCGACTGGTCCGCAGAGCCGTGGCGCGCGCTCACAAGCGAATTGAAGAACAGCACGGGCAGAAAAGGTCGTGAGCTGTTTCACCCGTTGAGGCTCGCGCTCACTGGGCGCGAGAGTGGGCCGGAGATGGCGCCGCTCCTCGCGGGAATGGGCCGGGAACGCGCGGTTCGTCGACTGGAGGCCGCTGCCCGGCGCTAGACAATTTACGGGATCGGGACACAACCACTTTAATTGCGATAGGTTATGTTGTAACATCCGCTTGCACGGAGCCGCTCTGGAAGAGGAGGTTCGAGATGCTTGCATATGCTGCCAGTCGTCCCCGGATTGGCGCGCGCCAGTCCAGCCCCAATGCCTTGCTGTTCGTCATCTGCGCCCACATCGTTGCCATCGCTGCAATCCTGAGCGCGAAAATGGGCCTGGCTCCGACGGCTTTCGATCCACCTACGAGAATCATCCGGGTCACGCTCACCCCAGAGCCTCCGCCGCGTCCGGTTCCGATCGGCGGCACCATGCACGGCGTCATTTCGAATCGGCAGAACGTTCGCACAAGCGAGCCCTCAATGAACGTCGAACCCCGCTCCACCGTGGATTTCGACGAGGGTTCGGAAGCGACCATCGCCGGCGGTGGGGACACCATTTCGATCGCAAATCCGCTACCGCCGATTCCGCTCCCGATCAGCAGCAGCGCGCGGCTGCTTACCCCTCTCTCCGACCTGAAGCCGCCCTATCCGCAGTCGAAGCTACTCACCGGTGACGAAGCGACGCTGACCTTGCGGCTGACGGTCGACGAAGACGGCCGGATCGTTGCGGTAAACCCGGTCGGCCGCGCCGATCCGGTCTTTTTATCGGCGGCGCGCAGGCACCTCCTCGCGCATTGGCGTTACAAGCCGGCGATCGAGGACGGCCGCGCGATTTCATCCTCCGTGGTGGTCACGCTTCGATTCGAGCTCGACAGCTGACAGGCGGGCTGGCGGTCGGCGGTCGCCAGCCCTATCTTTGGAAGCCATGTCTTTCTTCCCCCATCCATCGAGTCCGGTCGCCGCCCTTCGCGACCTCGCCGCCTTCATGCGCCAGCGCAGCCGCGAGCAGGTGATCGGCGCATGCCTCGCCCTGCTGGTCACGGCGATTATCGTGATCGAGTTCCTGGTCGACTCGAAGATCAACACCGCTCCTCCGCCGCAGGTCGTCGAAGTCGAGCTTTATTCGCCCAATCGCACCGATGCCGACATCAGGGCGGACCAGAAGAAGGACCAGGCGGAGAAGGAAGCCGCGAAAAAGGCGGACCAGGAGCAGTTCAAGCAGCTCGCGAAGCAGTTCCATATTGAGTGACGACAAGGGATGGATGGCGAAGGCTGTCGCGCTCGGCGAAGGAGCGCGCGGCTGCTCGGCCCCCAACCCTAACGTCGGATGCATCATCGTTTCGACGTCGGGCCGGGTGATCGGCAGGGGCGCAACGGCCGCGGGCGGCAGGCCTCACGGCGAAGCTGTCGCGCTGACCGGCGCCGGCAAGCAGGCGGAAGGTGCGAGCGTCTACGTCACTCTCGAACCTTGTGCCCATCCGAGCGAACGCGGCCCCGCCTGCTGCGACCTGCTGCTGAACGCAAAGCCGGCGCGCGTGGTGGTCGGCCTCAAGGATCCGGATCCCCGCACGGCAGGCAGGGGCATCCGGCGCCTCAGGCGCGCCGGAATCGAAGTCACTCTAGGGGTCGAGCGGGAGGCGGTGAGGCGTTCGCTCTCGGGCTGGCTGACGCGGCTGGAGCTTGGACGACCGCGGATCACGCTGAAGCTCGCACTTTCGATCGACGGTAAGATTTCGCTTCCCTCGGGGGAGTCGAAATGGATCACTGGCGAGGACGCGCGCCGCAGCGTTCATCTGGAGCGGGCGCACAGCGACATGATCCTCGTTGGGCGCGGCACTTTCCTTGCCGACGAGCCGCGCCTCGACGTGCGGCTTCCGGGGCTTGAAGACCGCTCACCCAGACGCGCTCTACTGACCCGTGGCGAGGCCGTCGAAGGCTGGGAAACCCTGCGAAATCCGAAGGATGTGTACCGCCTTCATGACGTCAACGACCTGTTGGTCGAAGGCGGATCAGCGACGGCGACGGCCTTCCTCGCCGAAGACCTGGTCGACCGGATCCTCATTTACCGAGCGCCAATCATCGTCGGCGAGGGCAAATCCAGCTTCGGCTATCTCGGTCTCGACGCGATCGCCGATGCGCACCGCCGCTGGGAGCTGGTTGACGAGCAACGGCTCGGCGTCGACCGCCTCGAAGTTTACGAGCGGCTGCGGGAAAGCTAGTCGGCTTCCATGTTCACCGGGATCGTGACCGACGTCGGGACCGTACGAAGCGCCGAGCAGCGCGGCGACCTGCGGCTCGTGATCGAAACGGGCTACGACATGGATACTGTTGATCTTGGTGCATCGATCGCCTGCTCGGGGGTGTGCCTGACCGTGACCGATAAGGGCGACGACTGGTTCGCGGTCGACGTGTCAGGCGAGACCCTATCGAAGACCTCGGCCGAGCATTGGAGCAAGGGCGCACGGCTCAACCTCGAGCGATCGTTGCGGTTGGGCGACGAGATCGGCGGCCACATCGTCACGGGCCACGTCGACGGGATTGGAAAAGTGGTTGCAGTGTTGCCCGAAGGCGATTCGAAGCGCCTGGAGATCAGTGTCCCGAGCGCCCTTGGCCCAATGATCGCGGCCAAAGGGTCCGTGGCGCTCGACGGCGTCTCAATGACGGTGAACGACGTTCGCGACGCGGACGACGACAGCACGCGTTTCTCGGTCAACATCATCCCGCACACGGCCGAGCACACCAGCCTGGGCGGGATCGCGTGCGGGCGACAACTTAATGTCGAGGTCGACGTGCTTGCCCGGTATATCGACCGTATGTTGGTCGCCCGCGCACAATAGGAACACCGCTGTTCCGTCTTTTCGTCACACCACAGTGTGATATACGTGTCGAATGAGCACTAACCTCATCGAGCAGCTCGAGGCGATCGTCGCAACCGGCGAGGTGAGCCGCGCCGGCCTCGCGCGGGCAGCGGGCCTCCACCCGAATTCCCTTCGCAAGCTGGGCCAGGCCGACTGGAATCCAACCGCGGATACGCTCGTGCGTCTCGAGAAGCTGATCCAGCGCGGGTCCCCCGAGGTGCTGGTGGGCCCCGAGACCATCATCAACGAAGCGCGCAACGGACGGATGTTCATCCTCGTCGACGACGATGACCGGGAAAATGAGGGCGATCTCGTAATCCCCGCCCAGATGGCGACGCCGGACGCGATTAACTTCATGGTGCGTCATGGCCGCGGTCTCGTCTGTCTGGCCATCACCAAGGAGCGCGCTGACCAGCTCGGTCTCGAGCCCATGACCCGTACGAACCGCAGCCGGATGGAAACGGCGTTCACCGTTTCGATCGAAGCACGCGAGGGGATCACCACCGGAATCAGCGCGGCGGATCGAGCCCGAACGGTGGCAGTGGCAATCGATGCGTCGAACGGGCCCGATGGGCTCGTCTCGCCCGGCCATGTTTTCCCGCTGGTCGCTCGGCCGGGCGGCGTGTTGGTGCGCGCAGGACATACCGAAGCTGCGGTTGATGTGTCGCGCCTCGCCGGTCTCAACCCGTCGGGCGTAATTTGCGAGATCCTTCGCGAAGACGGGACCATGGCTCGTCTCGAGGACCTGATGGATTTCGCCCGCGCGCACGGCGTCAAGATCGGAACGATCCGCGATCTCATCGCATATCGGCTGAAAAAGGATCATTTGGTCGAGAGGGTCGCGACCTCGCCGTTCGTGGCGGAGAGCGGCAGGCAGTGGCAGGCGCAGGTATTCCGCGACAAGGCGAACGGCGAGGAACAACTGGCGCTCGTCTACGGGACGCTCGAGCCGACGAGCCCGGTGCTCGTGCGCATGCACAGCCTTGACCTTTTTGCCGATATCCTGGGCGAGAAGGGACCAAAGGCCGGCGTCCTCCAGTCCGCGATGCGGATGATTGAAGAAGAGGGCTCGGGCGTCGTCGTGACTCTCCATGCCGCCGCGCCGGGCTCGCTTTCGCGGTCAATCGACCTGCGTTCGGGAAAGCCGGCCGAGATGGGCGACGCGGTGCGCGGCTATGGCACCGGCGCTCAGATTCTGGCTGCGCTCGGAATTCATGACATGATCCTCCTTTCGAACACGCGCCACTCGCCGATCGGCCTTTCCGGTTATGGACTTGCCATCATCGAAGAGCGCCCAATCAAGGGCGAAGCTTAGATCCATGTCCACGATCCTTCTCGTCGAAGCACGCTTCTACCCGCACCTTAACGACATGCTCCTCGAAGGCGCCCGCCGAGTGATCGAAGAGGCGGGCCACAAGCACGAGACACTGACGGTTCCAGGTGCGCTCGAGCTGCCGGGAGCGATCGCCCTCGCGGCGCGCAGCGGCCGATTTCGCGCCTTCGTCGCGCTAGGCGTCGTCATCCGCGGCGAGACCTACCATTTCGAAATCGTCTCGAACGAAAGTGCGCGCGGGATCATGGAGCTCACGCTCCAGGGCTTCGCAATCGGCAACGGCATCCTTACCGTTGAGAACGAGGAACAGGCTGTCGCCCGGTGCGATCAGGCGCAGCTCGACAAGGGCGGCGGAGCTGCCCGCGCCGCGCTCGCGCTTTACGAACTGAGGGCGAAGTACGCGCCCTAGCTTCTCGCGCGACGACGGCTATGCGCGCTTCGTGACCGAGCAGAAGTCCGACCCGCACCCGCTCGCCTTTCCCGCACTTCTGTTCGGCAATGTCGCGCTCGCCTTCGGGCCATGGCTCGTACGCCTCGCCGACGTCGGTCCGGTGGCGACCGGCTTCTGGCGGCTCGCGCTTGCCCTCCCCTTTCTCGTCGCGATTGGGCATTTGACGCGCCAGCCCGCGCATTGGCCACGAAGAGCCCTCATCGTAACGGTCGCAATCGCGGCTCTTTTCTATTCACTTGATCTTGCCGCCTGGAACGCCGGCATTCGAATGACGAAGCTGGGCAACGCGACGCTGTTTGGAAACTCGGGCAGCTTCGTTTTTGCGGTTTATGGGCTGATCCTTGCGCACAAGGCTCCGTCCGCGAGGCAGAGTTTCTCACTGTTGCTCGCGATCGCCGGCGCGGGTCTCTTGATGAATAACAGCTATGAGCTCGATCCAGGCAATTTCGCCGGCGATCTGCTGACCCTCGTCGCGGGACTGTTCTATGGCGGCTATCTGATCTTCGTCGAACGCGGCAGGACCGAACTTCAGCCGCTGCCGCTCCTCGTCCTTGCGACTCTTTTCTCGATTCCCGTCCTGCTCGTGATCAGCGCCGGAATCTCCGAGCGCATCTGGCCCCAGGACTGGACGCCGCTGCTGATCTTCGCACTCTCGAGCCAGGTTATCGGCCAAGGACTGCTGGTCTATTCCATTGGCACGCTTCCACCCCTCGTCGTCGGGCTCGCGCTCCTCACGCAGCCGGCGATTTCGGCGACGGTCGGATGGCTCGCCTACGGTGAGACTCTGTCGGCAACCGACGTCATCGGCGCGATCGCAATTGCTGCCGCGCTGGTCCTCGTCCGGCTACCCGAACGGGGCTTGCGCCCATCGAGAGAGCCGCCCAGTTGAGCGCGATGGTCGGCCCGAGTCCCCTCGAAAAGCTGCGCCGCGCGTTGGCCCTCGCCGTCGGCGAAAACGCGATATTCGACGGCTGGAGCCGGCAGGCCGTGGATTCCGCGGCGCGGCAACTCGGAATCGATCCTCTCCAGGCACGCCTGGCGATGCCGAGGACGCAAGCAGGACTGATCGAGGTCTACATCCAGGAGGTCGATCGCGGGCTGGAGGCATATTTTACGCCTGAGCGACTGTCGGATGCGAACGTACGCGAAAAGATCCGCGCGCTCATCTGGAGGCGCCTCGAGATCATGGGGCCGGCCCGCGAAGCCGTGCGCCGCGCGCTCGCGATTCTCGCGATGCCGCAGAACATCGTACTAGCGCTGAGGATTTCGTGGGGCACGGCTGACCTCATGTGGCGAATCGCGGGCGACTCCAGCACCGATTTCAACCATTACACCAAGCGGATGACGCTCGGCGCCGTCTACGCTTCGACCTTGCTTGCCTGGCTGGACGACGAAAGCGAGGGCTGGACCGACACCGCTGATTTTCTCGACCGTCGTCTCGACGATGTGATGAAGATCGAGAAGCTGAAGGCCCAATGGCGAGGATCATCCGAACAGAGGCTCTCGCTTTCTCGCTTTCTGGGCCGCCTCCGCTACCCACCGCGCTAGGGGATTGCGTCAAGACAGCGCTGTCCACTTCCCATGCGCGAACGTTAATGATAATCAGTCGCAAGAATGAACGCGCCCTTCCAGTCCGAAGCACTCAGTCTCGATCAGCTTGAGGTCGGGACCAAGGCTTGCGTCCTTTCCATCGATTGGGATTCGCTCGACCACTCCGAATCGTGCCGCCTGCGGCATTTCGGTTTCGACGAGGGTATTACCGTAGAGCCACTGCACCTTGGTCCGTTCGGCCGCGACCCGATCGCGATTCGGGTCGGTCGAATGACCGTCGCCATCCGGCGCAGGCATGCCCGCACCGTGCGGGTCATCCCGCTCAAGCAGTGAATCCGCTCCCGCTCGTTGCGGTCGCCGGTAGCCCCAATGCCGGTAAAAGCGCTTTGTTCAATGCGCTGACGGGCGCGCGGCAGAAGGTCGGCAATTATCCAGGGGTCACCGTCGAACGGCATTCCGGTCGGCTGATGCTGGCCGACGGGCGCCCAGTCGAGCTCGTCGACCTGCCGGGCGCATATAGCCTCGAGCCGGCGAGCCCCGACGAAGCCGTGACTCGCGATGTCCTTCTTGGAGAGCAGCAGGGTGAACGCCAACCCGACGCGCTGGTGATCGTCCTAGACGCGTCCAACCTCGACAATCACTTGCGCTTTGCGCTGCAGCTGATCGAGCTTGGCTTGCCGACGGTCATCGCGCTGAACATGGTCGACCTTGCAAAGCGCGATGGCCTGGAGCTCGATCCCATACGGCTTTCGAACGAACTTGGCGTGCCCGTCGTAGAAACCGTGGCGGTTCGCCGGCGCGGCATTCCCCAGCTTCAGTCGGCGCTCGACGACATGCTCTCGGCGCCCACGTGCGGCCTCCACAAGCATTTGAAGAGTGATCTCGTGCACCTGCAGCGGCGCGCTCGCGAGATCGCGACCCATGCGGTGGTAAGCGAGACGCCGGTTCGACGCTGGACTCACCGGCTCGATGCCGTCCTCCTCCATCCGATATTTGGGCCGATTATCCTCGCAGCGATCATGTTCGTGATGTTCCAGGGCGTCTTCGCCTGGAGCGCAGCGCCTATGAACTGGCTCGGCGACGGCGTCGTATCGCTTTCTGCCTTTGTCACGAAAGCGCTCCCTCCCGGCCTGATGAGGTCGCTGCTCGTTGACGGTGCAATCGCCGGCGTTGGCGCGGTGATCACCTTCCTCCCGCAGATCCTGATCCTGTTCTTCTTCATCCTTCTCCTCGAAGGCACTGGGTACATGGTTCGCGCCGCCTTCCTGATGGATCGGCTCATGCATGCCGTTGGCTTGTCGGGACGCGCGTTCATCCCCTTGCTGTCGAGCTTCGCCTGCGCAGTGCCCGGCATCATGGCGACCCGAACGATCGACGATCCCAAGGACCGGCTGACCACGATCCTGGTCGCGCCGCTCATGACCTGCTCGGCGCGGCTGCCCGTCTATACGCTGATCATCGCCGCGTTCATTCCGAACCGGCGCCTGGTCTGGGGCGTTGGCCTGCAGGGCGTGGTGATGTTTGGTCTCTACGTCCTCGGGGTCGCGGGCGCCCTGCTCGCCGCTTACGTACTTCGCCGGGGCGTTCTCAAAGGAGGTGGCGGCGGCTTCATGATGGAGCTTCCGAAATACCAATGGCCGTCGTTGAAGGACGTGGCGATCGGCCTCCTCACGCGAGTTCAGATCTTCCTGAAGCGCGCCGGCACGATCATCCTCGGCACCACGATTGTCCTGTGGGCACTCGCCAGCATGCCGCAGGCGGCACCGGGCCAGAAACAGAGCGAGGTCTCGGTTGCCGGCCGCATTGCAAGCGGGATTGAAACCGTCGTGAGGCCGATCGGCTTCAACCACGATATCAGCCTTGCGCTGCTTCCGGCGATGGCAGCACGCGAAGTCGCAGTGAGCGCGATCGCTACCGTCTACTCGATCGATTCGTCGGACGAGCAGTCTGGCACGATGAGACTCGAGGACAGGCTTCAGCACCGCTGGTCGCTGGCGACCGCGCTCGCTTTCCTCGCGTGGTTCGTGTTCGCACCGCAGTGCATTTCCACGATCGCGGTAACCCGCCGTGAGACGAACGGGTGGAGATGGCCGCTCTTCATGATCGGCTATCTTTTCCTGCTCGCATATGCCGCTGCCGGCATCACCTACTGGACGGCTGTCGCACTCGGTTTATAGCGACTCCTCGAGCAGAGGAGAGTGAACATGGCGGGCGTGAACAAGGTGATCCTGGTCGGCAATCTCGGTGCGGATCCGGAGGCGCGTTCGCTCAATAACGGCGGCGAAGTCGTGAACTTGCGAGTCGCGACGTCGGAACAGTGGAAGGACCGCGACGGCAATCGCCAGGAGCGCACCGAGTGGCACCAGGTCGTGATTTTCAATGAAAATCTGGGGAAGGTGGCCAAGAGCTATCTGCGCAAGGGCAGTAAGGTCTATCTCGAAGGTCAACTGCAAACCCGCAAGTGGACTGACCAGTCCGGCAACGACCGTTATTCGACCGAGGTCGTGCTGCAGCGGTTCCGTGGCGAGCTCGTGCTGCTCGACAGCCGCGAGGGAGCAGGCGGCGCACGAGGCGCGTTCAATGAGGAATACGACGAGTTTGGCGGTGGCGGCGGATCCACGCGGACGCAGTCGCGCCCGCAGCCCGCGGCGTTCGACACCGACCTCGACGACGATGTTCCGTTCTAAGGCTGGTCGCTGCCCTTCTTTAGCGCGGCCAGCGCTGCGAACGGGCTGGCCTGCTCTTCCGTGAGCACGCCTGCCTCCTTCAATGCCGCCTCGGCGCTCGCGCTTCGCGGATAGGGATCGATGCTGAGCGCGAGCGTGTCTGCGATCGCGCTTCCGAGGTCGATCGCCGCTCCATCATAGAAGACCACGTCGCAATCTTCCTCGCCGAGCTCGAGCTCCTCATCGATGCCCCTGGTCTCGGGCTCCGGCATGAACATGAGCGTGAACGGCTCGTCGACGTGGGCCGCGACAGGGTCGCTGGTGATGACGCAGCTCTGCTCGAGCGTTGCCACGAGACGCCCCTGGGCTCTGACCCGCGGTCCCTCGCGAAAGAGAGTGACATGCGCAGCGAGGCGCTCGAGCCCGCTGAGCGCGAGGCGACTGGCAATCGAGCGTCGCTCCTTGTCATCGGCGGTGAGATCGAGACGCTGCCCTTCGCGTATCTGGTCGAGCCGGAGATGGTGCGCGAAGCGATCGCTCATCTGAGCTTCCCCTGCTCGATATCGCCCAGCGGTCTCGCCTCGAGCTCGCTCCAGAAACGCTTCAACGCGCTTTCCCAAAAAGCGACGGCGCTGGCAGAAAGGTCCGTCTTGCTGAGGCTGTCGCGTACCGCTTGTGTCCAGCCCGTTTCGCCGCAGGTAGCCGAACGCCAAAGGTCGGTCCGCCGCGCGAGCGAGC
The DNA here is from genome assembly GCA_045810725.1 of Sphingomonas sp. Lineage (GTDB taxonomy): Bacteria > Pseudomonadota > Alphaproteobacteria > Sphingomonadales > Sphingomonadaceae > Sphingomicrobium. Next base: position 25,419 of record JBJMVK010000047.1, read on the forward strand.
CGACCAGCTTTCTCACTGTCCTGCCCAGGGTCGGATCACCGATTCCAAGTTCGCGATGCTCCGATTCCATGACCTCGATGAAGCGCTCAGTGAGTGCCACCGAAACAAGATCTCCGGCATCGCGGTCCGCCTCCAGGCGGACAAGTACGAGGGCTATGATCGTCGCGAGCACGGCGAAGCGGCCGTCGAGCGTATCGGGCATTGCCCCTTCGACATACCAATGCGGCTGGCGCGCGAACTTGGTTACGGCGTCGAACACCTTCGCCCCACGCTTCGGCTCGGCCGTTAATCTAAGGAACAGGAAGTCCAGCATAGGCCCCTTGGGATTGTCGGCGGGTCGCCGCGGTCTTGCGCTTTGGCGCTGCGCGCATATTGAGGTGCCCGCTCCGCCATGCAAGGCGCACCAGGATCCGGCGCTGTCGGCACCGGACGAAAGGAATGAAAGACGCATGAAGCTCGGCTTGTTCAGGATCTCCACGGTCATTTTCTTGGGCGTGCTCGGCGCCGGCTGCGCAACCAACCATGCGCACAAGGGCGCGGTCATCGATCCGCAGCTCGCGTCCTCGATCCAGCCTGGCGTCGACAACAAGGCTTCTGTCCAGAAGCTGCTCGGCACCCCGACGCTTCCCGGCCAGTTCACTCCGAACGACTGGTATTACGTCTCACGCGACACCAACCAGCTAGCGTTCCGCAACCCGCGAGTCTCGCGCCAGCAGGTACTTCTCGTCCGGTTCGACCAAGGCGGCAACGTTGCCTCCATGCAGCGTACCGGCAAGGAGCTGGTGCTGGGTCTAAATCCGACGCACCGCCATACGCCGACGCTCGGCCGCAAGAAGAGCTTCTTCGAGGACCTGTTCGGAGGGATCGGCTCCGTCAACAGCGGCGGTCTGCCGGGCGGTGGCAAAGGCGGTTGATCGCCGACCTTCCGCACTGCTGCCGTTTATCCTAAGCGGCGTTGCATGACCGCGACGCCCGCCGGCATGACCTATGCCCACTATCTGAGACTTGACCAGATCCTGACCGCGCAACAGCCGCTGTCGGACCTTCACGACGAGACTCTGTTCATTGTCATCCACCAGACCATGGAGCTGTGGATGAAGGAGCTGCTGCACGAGCTGCGGCTGGCGATTCAGCTCATCGGCGAAGATCGTTTTGCAGAGGCCTACAAAGCGATGGCGAGGATCAGCCGGATCCAGGCTGTGATGACTTTGTCGTGGGACGTGCTGTCGACACTCACTCCCGTGGACTATCTGAAGTTCCGCGACGTGCTCGGGACGAGCTCCGGCTTCCAGTCGTCCCAGTTTCGCGAGATCGAATTCGGACTCGGCCTCAAGAACCCCGCATTCCTCGAACATTATCCCCAAGAGTCCCCGGAGAGGGCGGCGCTCAAGGCCGCGCTCGACCAGCCCAGCCTGCGCGAAGCCTCGATCGCCGCGCTTCAACGCTCGGAGTTCGACGTCGGCGACGGCTCGGTCCAGGCGCTCGCGGCTGCCTGGCTCCAGGTTTATCGCGACGAGGAGCGCTGGTTCGAGCTTTACGAGCTTGCCGAGAAACTGGTCGATATCGACGACGCGCTCGCGAGCTGGCGGCACAAGCATGTGCTGACCGTCGAGCGGATCATCGGAGGCAAGCGCGGCACCGGCGGCTCGGCCGGCGCGCCGTACCTCCGCTCGACGCTCGACAAGCGGATATTCCCGGAGCTGTGGGCGCTGAGGACCGATCTTTGAGCTTCAAGGCACTGTTCTCGCGCAGTCTCAGTGCCGATCCCATGCGGTTGCATTTCGCGGCCCACAGCCACCATCTCTGGCCGGATGCCAGCCGCGAGGGCCAGGAAAGAGCATGGGACGACGCGGCCCGGCTCGCCGACCGCAAATGGGACAAAGTGATGGAGGAGGTCTGGCCCGAGGCACAGGGCCATGTCGCGCGCGAGATCGGCAGCGAAGAGCCGGAATCGATCGTATTTTCGTCAAACACGCACGATTTCATCGTGCGGCTCGTGACAGCGGCTCCGCGCCGAAGCGAGCGCGTCCGCGTCCTCACCACTGACGGTGAATTCCACAGCGCCCGGCGCCAGCTCGCCCGGTTGCAGGAGGAAGGCTGGATCGAGGTGGAGCGGATCGCCGCCGAGCCGTTCGACGGCTTCTCCGACCGCTTTCTCGGCAGGGCGAGATCCGGCGAACACGACCTCATCCTCGTCAGCCAGGTCCTGTTCGGGAGCGGTCGGACCTTCGGCCCGATCGACGATCTCGCCGCGCTCGCGAGTCCGCATGGGCCGTGGGTCGTGATCGACGGCTATCACGCGTTCATGGCTCTTGAACGACCGCTCGGCGAGCAAGCGGCGCGCCAGGCTTTTTACCTCGGCGGTGGCTACAAATATGCGATGTCGGGCGGAGGATGCGCGTTCCTTCACGCGCCGCAGGGCTTCGGTCCGCGACCGCCGATCACCGGCTGGTTCGCAGAATTTGAGGATCTGAGCCTTCCGCCCGGCAGCGTCGGCTATGCCGCCGATGCCCGCCGCTTCCTTGGTGCGACCTTCGACCCCTCGGCGCTGTACAGGTTCAACGCCGTGCAGCGAATGCTGGAGCAGCAGGGCCTCACGACAGCCGTCGTTTCGGCCTGGGTCGCGGCCCTCCAGGAACAATTCATTGCCTCCATCGCACATAGCGCATTGGCAAGCGCCCGGCTTATGAACCCTCTTGAGGGGCGGCCGCATGCGCGGTTCCTAGCCTTCCGCAGTCCATTCGCGCAGCGCTGGTACCAAGAACTGAATGAGGCGGACTGCGTCACCGACGTGCGCGGCGACGTGTTGAGGATCGGCTTTGGGATTTATCACGATGGCGCCGACGTCGAGCGGCTCGTCGCCTTGCTACAACGGCTTTCATGAACCAAGCCGCCGCCCCGCGGGGCCGCGCATCGCTCGTGCTTGCGCTCCTCCTCCTTGCCTACATCTTCAACTTCCTAGACCGGCAGATCCTCGGCATCCTCGCGCAGCCCATCAAAGCCGACCTCCAACTTTCCGATACCCAGTTCGGCGCGATCGGGGGCCTGGCCTTCGCTCTACTTTATTCGGCTCTGGGTGTGCCGCTCGCTTATCTTGCCGATAAGACCAGCAGAAGCGCCGTCGTTGCAGCCTCGCTCGGCGTGTGGAGCGCCTTCACCGCCCTGTGCGGCACCGCCGCCGGGTTCAGCCAATTGTTCCTGCATCGCCTTGGAGTAGGCGTCGGTGAAGCGGGCGGAGTGGCGCCCTCCTACGCGCTCATCTCCGACTATTTTCCGGCAGAGCTCAGGGCCCGCGCGCTCGCGCTCTTCTCGCTTGGGATCCCGATTGGCCTCGCCTCGGGAACAATGATCGGGGCCTATATCGCTCACGCGATCAACTGGCGCGTCGCATTCTTCGTCACGGGAGGCGCCGGCGTCCTCCTCGCTCCGATCCTTGGGCTGCTTGTTAAGGACGTGCCGAAGGGTGACTCCAGAGTGGCTGCAGCGCCGCTCGCAAGCGTATTCCCGACCGTGGCCCGAAATCCGGCCTTCTGGCTGCTTTCCTTCGCTTCCTCGTCTAGCTCGCTCTGCGGCTATGGCCTGGCGCTGTGGACGCCCTCTGTCTTCGAGCGAAGCTTCGGCCTCGGACTGATCGATCGCGCCCAGTTCGTCGCCTCCACGCTTCTTGTCGGCGGATGCGCTGGAGTGTTCGCGGGCGGCTGGCTCGCCGACCGGCTCGGGAACATGGACAAAGGCTGGTACGCAAAGCTTCCGGCGATCGCCTGGATCGTCTCGGTGCCGGCGTGGGGACTTGGGCTATTCGCTCCCAACCTCTCGATCGCCTGGCCGTTGCTGTTGCTCGGCAATGCGGTGAATATTCTGTGGCTCGGGCCCGTGACGACCGCCGTTCAGCACCTCGTTCCACGGCCGATGCGATCGACTGCTTCCGCGAGCTTCCTGCTAATCAACAATTTGATCGGTCTTGGCCTCGGTCCGCTCCTGGTGGGGGGGCTCTCCGATGCGATGAAAGCCACCTACGGATCCGATTCGCTTCGCAACGCGGCCGCCGCTTGCCTTGGCTTCTACCTTCTCGCGGCTGCACTAATGTTGTTTTCCGTTAAGTCTCTGAGGCGCTCCTGGGTCCCTGACGGGACATTACTAACTATCTGAACAATCAATCAATTTCAGGTTCACCCAAGTGCGGTAGGGTGGAAGTTCCATCCGTTTAACGGTTGGAACGGTGTAGCGAACGGACCGTTTCCCCCGTTCGAAGGAGACAAATTATGACCAGGGTTTTTCTCGCGGCCGGCGTAGCCGCGCTAGCGATCGCGGCCCCGGCGAATGCGGGACCGCACGGCGGTGGTGGCGGCAGGGACCGTCAGGCCGCTGTCGCGAATCACGGTGGCGGGGGCGGTGGCCAGCGCGCGCAAGTGAATGAGCGTCGCGGCGGTGGTGGCGGTGGAAATGCCGCTCCGAGGATGCAGCGGCAGTCCTTTGCGCAGCCGCGGATGGAGCGCCAGCAGCGCTTCGCGTCGGCGCAACGGGCGCAACGTCCTGAGCACGTTCAGATGCGCGCAGAGCGCCAGCAGCCCCGCCACCAGGCGCAGACCCGCATGGCGGAGCGACAGCAGGTGAGGGTGAACCGGCATCAGGAACAGACCCGCATGGCCGAGCGACAGCAGGTGAGGGTGAACCGGCAGCAGGGGCAGGCCCGCGTGGCCGAGCGCCAGCAGGTTCGTCAGGATAGAATGCAGGTGCACAACCGGCAGGCCGAGCGCCAGATGGCGCGCCAGAATCGACCCAACGAGGTTCAGAACCGCATCGCCGAGCGTCAGCAGTTCCAGGCGGGCCGGATGAATCAGGCGCAGAGCCGGATGGCCGAGCGCCAGCAGGTCCGGGGCGATCGACAGATGGCTTCGCGCAATCTTCTTGCCGAGCGCCGGGCGCTTCGAGCGGATCGAATCGCCAATGCCGACACGTTCCGGTCGAGCAGGTTCGCACGGACGCTCGAGGCAAATCCAAGGATGCGCTTCGTCGCGCCTTCGGAAGCGGTTCGCTTCGTTGGCGAGCCAGTCAGGAACGTGACGAACTTCGTGGCGCTGAGCGCGCTTCCGTCATCGGTCAGCTATCTCTATCCGGATACGCCCGATTATTATTATCAGTATGGCGGCGGCTACCTGTACCAAGTCGACCGGAGCTCGAGCCTCATCAATGCGCTTATCCCGCTTCTCGCGGGCGGCTTCCTTCCGGGCACCTACCTGCCGCAGCCGTACATGAGCAGTTATGTGCCGAGCTCTTACGGGCTCAATAGCTTCTATCCGGCAAGCTACGGCGCAGGCTACGGCGCGGGCTACGGCTACCCGAACCTCTGCAACCGCTACGCTGATGGCGTGGTCTACCAGGTCGATTGCTACACCGGCATGGTCATGAATGTGATCCCGACCTACGCGGGCGGCTACGGCGTGGGCCAGATGTTGCCGTCGGCATACAGCTACTACAACGTGCCGATGCAGTATCGCAGCCTCTACTATCCAAGCGCCGACTCTTCTTACTGGTATGCGCCAGGGGCGATCTACCAGTACGACACGAACACGAGCCTTATCACGTCGGTCGCGGCGCTGATGTCGCCGGGGTTCTCGATCGGGCAGCCCCTGCCGACGGGCTATGGAATGTACAACGTCCCGATGGCGTATCGGAGCACCTACTACGACACGCCGAATGCCTGGTATCGCTATAACAACGGCTACATCTACCAGGTCGACCCGTCGACGATGATGGTGACCGCGATGGTGGCCTCGCTACTGACCTAAGGGCAGGACCAGCGCATGATTAGATGAACTTGGCCCGGCGGATGGAACCCATCCTTCGCCGGGCCATTTCGTTTCCATAACTAAAAAAGGAGGTCCAGCGCATGAGAAGTCATGCACTCGCGCTTGCAGTTGCAACCACAGCCATCCTGTCGATCGGCGCCTGCAAGAACAACAACAATGGCGATGGCAACGGACCAATCAATGTCCAGTCGCCGCAGGCCGAGAAGGCCGCGGGCAATAAGACCATCGCTCAGGGACTCTCGGCAAACAGCCAGTTCATGGCCGCAGCCAAGGCTGCGGGACTTGACCAGACGCTCGCCGGCCCGGGACCCTACACGGTCTTTGTGGCCACCGATCAGGCTGTCGGCCAGGCCCCGGCCGGCACGTTCGACACGAGTCCGGGGAACCGCGCCCAGCTCACCGGGATCATCACCAACATGATCCTGCCCGGAACGGTGCTCGTGGCGGACATCGACAAGGCGATCGACGCGAACAAGGGCAAGGCTCCGCTGGCAACGATGGGCGGCGGCACGCTCACCGCCACGAAGGAAGGCGGTAATACCGTCATCACCGATTCCGCAGGCCACAAGGCAACGATCACGAAGGGGGACGAGCAGTTCACCAATGGCGTGGTGCACGAAGTCGATGCCGTGCTGATCCCCGCCAAGCAGCCGGCAGCAAATGCCCCGGCGGTCGGTCAGAAGGCCGGTAAGTAGATCAACAATGCGCTAGTCGCATCTCCCCACTTCCGCACGCGGAACGGCTCGCTATAACCGGGGCGTTACGTGTGCGGACGATGGGGCTTTGAAGCGATGAAAGCGACGGTTGAACGGGCGGTCCTCCTGAAGAGCCTCGGCCATGTCCAGTCGGTCGTGGAACGGCGCAACACCATTCCTATCCTCTCGAACGTCTTGCTCGAGGCGCGAGAAGACGGTTCCATACGCCTGATGGCAACCGACCTCGACTTGCAGGTCGACGAGACCATCCAGGCAAATGTCGGGCAGGCCGGCGCTACCACGGTGTCCGCCCACACCTTCTTCGACATCGTGCGCAAGCTGCCGGAGGGCAGCCAGGTCGAGCTGAGTGCCGCCGAGGGCAAGATGCAGGTCGTTGCCGGCCGCTCCAGGTTCAATCTTTCCACGCTGCCCCGGGATGATTTCCCAGTGATCGCCGAGGGCGACCTCCCCACGCGCTTCGAGCTTCCGGCCGCGATGCTTCGCGAGATCATCGAAAAGACCCGCTTCGCGATCTCCAGCGAGGAGACCCGCTACTATCTCATGGGTATTTTTTTCCACGTAGTCGACGATCAGATGCGGGCTGCCGCGACGGACGGGCATCGGCTCGCCCGGATTACCGTGCCCCGCCCCGACGGCGCGGAGGCGATGCCGGACGTGATCGTACCTCGCAAGGCGGTGAACGAGCTCTACCGACTGCTCGAGGAGCTCGAGGGCACGGTAGAGATCTCCCTCTCGCCGACCAAGGTCCGCTTCGGCCTCGGAAGCGCCATCCTTACCAGTAAGCTGATCGACGGGACCTTCCCCGACTACAACAGGGTGATCCCCACCGCGAACGACAAGCTCCTGAAGCTGGATCCGAAAAGCTTCTCGGCGGGCGTCGATCGCGTCTCGACCATCGCCAGCGAGAAGACGCGGGCGGTCAAGATGAGCGTCGACCGCGACAAGGTTACGCTTTCGGTGACGTCGCCCGAGAACGGTGTTGCTACCGAAGAGCTCCCTGCCGATTATGGAGCCGAAGGGCTCGAGATCGGGTTCAACGCCCGCTATCTGCTCGACATCTTGGGAGAGATCGACGGCGACACGGTCGAGGTCCATCTCGCCGATGCAGCCGCTCCGACGCTTCTTCGAGAAAATGACAAGTCGAGCGCGCTCTACGTTCTCATGCCGATGAGGGTCTGAGCCAAGGATCGCCCATGGACGTCGAGATCGAAAAGCCTCACGTCCATCACCGGCCCACGGGCAATCGCCACTTCGATCTCGTTCTTCCCATCGCGGCGCTGTTCGTATCGTTCATCTCGATCCTGATCGCGTGGCACCACAGCCACATCATGCGCGAGCTGGTGAAGCAGAACGAGCGGATCGTCGAGGCGGAGTCGCTCCCCTACCTTGATATCTACACGAGCGACTTGGCGAACGATCTGCGTACGCCAACTCTTCGGCTGACGGTGCGAAATGAAGGAGTGGGACCTGCCCGAATCGCCCAAGCGGTGATGACGGTGAACGGCAGGCCCGTTCCCGACTTCAACACGCTCGTCGATCATTGCTGCGCGCCCGGCCTCCTTGAGGCGAGGAAAAGCAGCCCCAAGCAGTTCCGTGGAATGCGAAACGGCGAAGTGGTCCTCTCGCAGTTGCGAGATCGCATGATCCGTCCCGGCGAGGAGGTTGATGCATTCGCCTGGCCGACAACCGTTGGTAACAAGGCGATCGTCGACCGCTTGAAGAACGAGGTCGAATCCGACGCAGTGAACCTCGCGCTATGTTATTGTTCCGTGTTCGACGAATGCTGGACCCGGACCGATGAAGACAGCCGTCCAGTACCGGTGAAGCAGTGCCCCGTCGTGGCTGTCCCTTACCGGCAGTGATCTGGCCATCGACCGACGAGGCTCGGAACGGCTAAGCCGCAGACGTGCCCGTCAGCCGACTGACCCTCACCGACTTTCGTTCGTACGGTTCGGCCTCGCTCGAGTTCGGGGCGGGGTTCATCCTGCTGTTCGGAGAGAATGGCGCGGGAAAGACGAACCTGCTCGAAGCAGTTTCCATGCTTGCACCCGGGCGCGGCCTGCGTGCCGCGCCCTTGTCGGACATGGCGAGGCAGTTCGGCGGCGGCGGCTGGGCTGTCGCTGCAAAGCTCGAGGCCGCCGAAATCGGAACCGGAACGCTCGCGTCGGCACCGGAGCGAAGGCAGGTGCGGATCAATGGCGCGTCTACATCGGTGAACGGCCTCTCCGAGTGGCTTTCGGTTCTCTGGCTAACGCCTGCCATGGATCGCCTCTTCACGGGCAGCGCCGGCGAGCGCCGGCGGTTCCTCGATCGGCTGGTCCTGGCTCTGGAGCCAGGCCACGCGCATCATTCCGCAAGATACGAAGCGGCGATGCGAGCCCGCAACAAGCTGCTTCAAGAGGAGCCCTGGGACGAGACGTGGCTCTCGTCTCTCGAAGCTCAGATGGAGGAACATGGCAACGCGGTTACTCTCGCCAGGGCGCGAACTATCGACACCCTCGGCCATTCCGCAGGGGCAGCGCGCGGCGACGATTTTCCGAGCGCCGAGCTCTCGCTCGAGAGGCAGGCGCCGATGGACCTCGCAGCCCGGCTGTCCGCGTCAAGGACGGTTGACGCCGCCGCGCGGCGAGCGACGCAAGGCCCTAACAACGAGGATTTCGTCGTCATCTATTCGGCCAAGAACCAGCAAGCGGCGCGCTGTTCGACCGGAGAGCAAAAGGCGCTGCTCATCAACATCCTCCTGTCGCATGCGGAAGTCGTCGCCGAGAAGCGTGGTAATCCTCCCATCCTCCTTCTCGACGAGGTCGCCGCCCATCTCGACCCAAGACGCCGCGCTGCGCTCTTTGGTCGCCTGGAAGGTCGCGGCCAGGTTTGGATGACCGCGACCGAGGCGGCCGTGTTCGGCGGCATTGGCGCCGCCTCGCGTTTCGAGGTGGAGCCGGGGCGGGCACATTCCGCCTGAGGTGGACTTTTCGGCCCGAAGCATTATATTGCACTGCAACACGAGGCGCCTCAACAAGCGGCGTGAACGGTCGGACGACCGGCCCCGCGCCTCGATTTTCTTGCTCTCCTATTCACGCGGGGCGCTTTTCGACCCCGCTCGCGGCCTGCGCCTCCTGGTGCCGGACCCGCGTGCATAATATTGGAATTCTTAGAATGTCATTCATGTCCCTGGGGCTTTCGAAGCCCCTGCTCGATGCGCTCGCGGCGAAGGATTATTCGCAGGCGACTCCCATCCAGCGACAGGCCATCCCGACCGTCCTCACCGGGCGCGACTTATTGGGTATCGCCCAGACCGGCACCGGCAAGACTGCGGCCTTCATGCTTCCATCGCTCGACCGCTTGGCTTCCGCGCGTCGCTTGCCCAAGCCCGGCCACGTTCGAATGCTCGTATTGGCACCGACGCGGGAGCTCGCGGCCCAGATCGCGGCCAGCGCCGAAGCTTACGGCAGGTTCATGCGGCTCTCGGTCGGAGTCATCTTCGGCGGCGTTCCCAACCACAAGAGCATCCGCACCGTTGCGCGCGGGCTCGACGTGCTGGTCGCAACTCCAGGGCGCCTGCTCGACCTTATCGATCAGCGCGCTCTCAGTCTTCGCGAACTTGAAATCCTGGTCCTCGACGAGGCCGACCAGATGCTGGATCTCGGCTTCATCCATGCGCTGAAGCGAATTGTGGCGCTGGTCCCGACGAAGCGCCAGACGCTGTTCTTCTCGGCGACCATGCCCAAAGCGATCAAGGAACTCGCCGATCGATACTTGACCAATCCCGCCGAAGTGTCGGTGACCCCGTCGGCCTCCACGGTCGAAAAGATCAACCAGACCGTCACGATGGTTAACCAGGCCGAGAAGACCGCGCTTCTTGCGCATCATCTGAAGATGGATGCGGTGGAGCGGGCGCTCGTCTTCAGCCGAACCAAGCATGGCGCAGACAAGATCGTCCGAATGCTCGAAGCCGCTGGTATCACGTCTGCCGCGATCCACGGGAACAAGAGCCAGGCGCAGCGCGAGCGAGCGATTGCCGCGTTCAAGTCCGGCCAAGTTGCGGTGCTGATCGCCACGGACATCGCAGCTCGCGGGATCGACATTCCAGGTGTCAGCCACGTCTTCAACTTCGACCTGCCCGAGGTTCCGGAGCAATATGTGCACCGCATCGGCCGGACGGCGCGCGCCGGCGCAGGTGGAACGGCGATTGCGTATTGCAGTGCCGACGAGCGAGGCAGCCTTCGCGATATCGAACGCACAACCCGCCAGCGAATAGCAGTGGTTCCGCTTCCGGCCGATTTCACGGCGGCTGCGGAAGCTTTCAAGCGCCTGAAGCCCCAGCCCAAGGCCCAGCCGCAGCGCACCCCGATGAGGTCGGACCGTCGCACGGATGGGAAGCGGCGCGAGGAACGCAACGAGCGCCAGCAGCGCCATCCCCATCGCGCGGACGGCCACCCGGGTCATCGCCCGGACGGCGGACAGCCCAAGCGCAGGTTCCGCGGCCCCCGCCGGCCAAGCGGACAGCGCCACGCGCGGGGCTGAGGCATCGGACTCACGCGTGCGCGCACGTGCGCGCGCGTGACTTCCGCGTCAGAATCCCTATATCTCTGCTATGGCAACCACCCCCGAAAACGGTAGCAATTCCTACGGCGCCGAGAGCATCAAGGTTCTGAAGGGCCTCGACGCCGTGCGCAAGCGGCCCGGCATGTACATTGGGGACACCGACGATGGCTCGGGCCTCCATCACATGGTTTTCGAGGTTTCCGACAATGCGATCGACGAGGCGCTCGCCGGTCATTGCGACAAGGTGCTCGTGACGCTCAATCCCGACGGCTCCGTGAGCGTCGAGGACAACGGGCGCGGAATTCCAACCGGGATCCATTCGGAGGAAGGGGTGTCCGCGGCCGAGGTCATCATGACCCAGCTCCACGCCGGAGGTAAGTTCGAGAATACGTCGGAGGATAATGCCTACAAAGTGTCGGGCGGGCTCCACGGCGTCGGCGTCTCGGTCGTTAACGCCCTTAGCGAATGGCTCGACCTCACCATCTGGCGCGATGGCGAGGAGCATTTCATGCGCTTCCGTCACGGCGATGCGGAGAAGCCCTTGAGGGTCGTCGGCACGACCGACAAGCGCGGCACTCGAGTGACCTTCATGCCCTCGAGCGAGACCTTCAAGCAGATCGAGTTTGATTTCGAGCGGCTCGAGCATCGCTTCCGCGAACTCGCTTTCCTCAACTCAGGCGTGCGCCTGGTGCTGACCGACGCCCGTCACGATGAGAAGAAAGAGGTCGAGCTGTTCTACGAGGGCGGCATAGCCGCGTTCGTCAAATGGCTCGACCGCGCCAAGACCGCCTTGGTACCGGTTCCGATCGCGATCGGCGGGCAGCGTGACGATATCGGTATCGAAGTCGCTCTCGAATGGAACGATTCCTATTACGAAAACGTGCTGTGCTTCACGAACAACATCCCGCAGCGCGACGGCGGCACCCATCTCGCTGCGTTCCGCGCGGCGCTCACTCGAACCCTCAACAATTATGCGGATCGCTCGGGCCTTCTGAAGAAGGAAAAAGTCGGGCTGACCGGCGAAGACATGCGCGAGGGCCTGACCGCGATCGTCTCGGTCAAGCTCCCCGATCCCAAGTTCGGTTCGCAAACCAAGGACAAGCTGGTCAGCTCCGAGGTCCGGCAGCCGCTCGAGAGCCTGATGGCCGATAAGCTCAGCGAGTGGCTGGAGGAAAATCCGGCGCACGCGCGCACCATCGTTCAAAAGATCATTGATGCCGCAGCAGCGCGCGAGGCGGCGCGCAAGGCACGCGACCTTACCCGGCGTAAGGGCGTTCTCGACATCGCGTCGCTGCCCGGGAAACTGGCGGATTGCCAGGAGCGGGATCCGGCGCTTTCCGAGCTGTTCCTGGTGGAGGGTGATTCGGCCGGCGGCTCGGCCAAGCAGGGCCGGAACCGCCAGAACCAGGCGATCCTGCCGTTACGCGGAAAGCTGCTGAACGTTGAACGCGCGCGCTTCGACCGGATGCTGTCCTCGAGGGAAATCGGGACGATGATCCAGGCGCTTGGAGCCGGGATCCGCGAGGAT
>JBJMVK010000048.1:0-4396 GCA_045810725.1 Sphingomonas sp.
GCGAAAATGGCCGGATCAGCGTTCAAGCATCAGAGTTCCGCAGCGGCGGGTTTTCAATCCTAAGGCCTAGATCTCGGGATCATCCACGGAGGGCCGAAGGGCCATGCGAGGCCTTCGCGAGGGCCCGCAGATTCATAACCGCACCCTTAGACATTGATCGCAGGAATAACTGGCTCAGCTACAGAAAGCCGACCGAGTAGTGCCGCTGCGTGGCGAGCGATCATCTGTTCTTCATCGGTCGTAATGACGAATGCGGCCACTTTTGATTCTTGACGGTCGATCCTCATTTCAGCCTTCATATTGAGGCGCTCGTCGACCGTCAGACCCAGCCACTCACACCCGTTCGCGACTTCAAGTCGTGCCTGCGCATCGTTCTGGCCAATACCTCCGGTGAAGACAATCGCGTCGATTCCTCCCGCCGCCGCCGCCATGGAGCCGATTTCGCGAACTATGCGATAAATGAACAAGTCAATCGCGGCGGCGGCATTCGGATCGTTCGACTCTCGAAGGGTGCGCATGTCCGACGAGACTCCCGAAACGCCGAGCAGGCCGCAGCGCTTGTAAACGAGATCCTCCAACGCGCGCGCATCCATGCCGCGCTCATCCATCAGATAGATTAGAACGCCCGGGTCCAAGGCGCCGCATCGGGTTCCCATCATAAGCCCGTCGACCGCGGTGAAGCCCATTGTGGTCGCCACGCTACGCCCATCGCGCATGGCGCAAAGGCTGGAACCATTACCCAGATGCGCGACGATCACGCGCCCGGCGGCATACTGCGGCGCGAGCTCCCTCAGTCGCATCGCGATGTACTCGTATGACAGGCCGTGAAAGCCGTAGCGGCGGATGCCTGCCTCCGTCAGCTCGTTCGGCAGGGCGAATGTTTGCGCGAGTTGCGGCTGCACTTGATGAAACGCCGTGTCGAAGCAGGCAATTTGCGGGATGTGCGGCGCCGTGGCCGCAATCGCGTCGATGGCCGCCAGATTGTGCGGCTGATGCAACGGTGCGAGCGGACAAAGCTTCCGAAGTTCCACAAGCACTTCCGCGTCAACGAGAACGGGCTCGGTGAATCGAGTCCCGCCGTGGACCACGCGGTGGCCCACAGCCTGGACCCGCCTGCCTCCGAGCAAGCCGATGGCGGCTTCGAGGATCATGCTCGTCGCTGACGCGTGGTCGAGGTCTTCAGCCGGCCAGCTTCGGTCGACTAATTGCTCACCGGCGGCGCTCTTGATGGTTAGCCGTGGAGCGACGCCGAGGCTTTCGATCTGGCCGCGGAAGAGGATCGGGAACTCTCCATTTGCCTCGAACAGCGCGAATTTGATGCTGGACGAGCCGGCGTTGATGACTGCGAGCGGCTGCATGGGAAGATCCGATCACTGAATCGCGGCTGCTGCATCCGCCCGGCGCGATGCAGCAAGAAGAAGAGCAACCGCACACGAGGCAAGGCGAGCCGGAAGATCGTCGGCCCGGCTCGTCAGGATGATCGGAACGCGGGCGCCGAGCACGATGCCCGCGGCGTCCGCCCCGGCCAGGAACGACAGGCTTTTCGCCAACATGTTCCCGGCTTCGAGGTCGGGCACCAGGAGAACGTTGGCGCGGCCGGCGACTGGCGACTTGATCTTCTTGATCGCCGCTGCCTCGGGGCTGATGGCATTATCGAGCGCAAGTGGTCCGTCGAGCTCGGCGCCGGTGATCTGCCCGCGGTCGGCCATCTTGCAGAGGGCGGCGGCCTCGATGGTGGAGGGAACGTCGGGATTCACGGTCTCCATCGCGCTGAGGATCGCGACGCGAACATCATCAACGCCCATGGCATGGACCATGTCGATAGCGTTCTGAGCGATGTCGACCTTGTCCTTGAGGTTAGGCGCGATGTTCACCGCGGCATCGGTGATGACCAGCGGCTCGGAATGGCCAGGCACGTCCATGATGAAGCAGTGGCTGATTCGCCGGGCGGTCCTGAGGCCCGTATCCCTTGCCACTGCCGCCGACATGAGTTCGTCGGTGTGAAGGCTGCCCTTCATCAGCGCTTCCGCTTTGCCCTCTCGGACCAGCGCCACGGCTTTCGTAGCGGCATCATGGCTGTGTTCCGCCTCGACGATCTCGAACTTGCTGATGTCCAGCTTGTTCTCGGCCGCCGCCTTCTCGATCTTGTCCCGTGGCCCGACCAGGATCGGCACAATCAGATTGAGCTTCGCCCCTTCCACTGCGCTCTCGAGCGACGATTGATCGCACGGGTGTGCGATCGCGGTACGAGCCGGCGGCAATTTCCGAGCGCGAGCGATCAGCCGGTCATATTTTTCGTGAGACCTTTGCATCGGCCGCACTTCCGCTTCGAGAACCGGCATGCTCTTCGCTCCTTCCGCGCGTCAGCCGTGCCGCTGGAACTGATCGTCAGACAGGTTCCAGCCGCCACCGAGCGCCTTGTAGAGATTGACCACCGCGACGAGCTGCGCCTGCTGAACCCTCGCAAGCTGGTCCTCGGCGGGGAACAGCTGCTGTTGCGCCTCGATGACCTCGAAATAGCTAGCCCGTCCGCCGTGGTAGCGTTCGAGCGACAGCTCGATTGATTGCCTGCTCGCCGCCACTTTGGTCTCGAGCGCCGCGCGCTGTTCCGCGAGCCTTTGCTCCGCGACGAGCGCATCTGAGGTTTCGCGGAACGCGACGAGGATGGTTTGCCGATATTGAGCGGCGGTCTCGTCCCAGTAGGCCTTGCGGTTGCGATATTCGGATTCGAGCCTGCCTCCGGTGAAGATCGGGCCGGCAATGTTGAGTCCGCCCCTCCAGAATCCCGAGGTCCCATCGAGTGGGCCAGCGCCGGCGAGGCCGATGATGCCGGCAAGTGCGGAGAGGCCAATCTTCGGATAAAAATTGGCGATCGCCTCGCCGATTTGCGCATTCGCGCTGATCATTCCCTGTTCGGCAGCGCGTATGTCGGGGCGTCGGCGCAACAGGTCCGTCGTCAGACCCACCGGTGTCTGCGGCGGTAGCTGCTGCGCAGTCAGCGCCATGCCGCGCGGGATTGCCCCGGGATAGCCGCCGACGAGTACAGAGAGTGCATTCTCCTGCTGAGCAATTTGCCGCTGCAGGTCGGCGATTTGAGCGGTGCTCTCGTCAAGTGACGCTTTGGCGCGCTCCACGGGAAGTCGACTGTCGCGGCCGGCCTGAAAACGGAGTGAGAACAGCTCGTGAGTCTTCGCGAACGTGCCCTGGCTTTCGGTAGCGATTGCAAGTTCGCGATCGAGTTGGAGCAGGCGGAAGTAGCCAGTCGCCACATCGCTCACCAATGTCAGCATGATCCCACGGCGGATCTCTTCCTGCTGGTACATGTTTGCACGGGCCGCTTCGGTGGCGCGGCGGATCCGGCCCCAGACGTCCAGCTCCCAGGCCGCGTTCAGCAGTCCGATCCCGGACGAGTATGCTCCGACTAGATCCTGATCGTCCGCGGGCTTCTTGGCGACAGCGCCGTGTGCGTCGTAACCGACCTGCGGTAGAGCCTCGGAGCGCGCGACGCCGACGAGCTCGCGCGCTTGTCCGATCCGGGCAGCTGCGACCTGGAGGTCGGTGTTATTCTGGAGTGCAGCGCCGACCAGCGCCTGGAGTGCCGGGTCCTTGAAGACGTCCCACCATGCGAGGTCGGCGAACGATGTCGAGTCCGACTGGTTGATCTGGAAGCGGAAGTCGTTCGGCTGTGCGACCTCCGGGCGCTGGTAATTCGGCCCCATCACGCATGAGCTGACTTGGCCTGCACAGACGAGCATTGCGGTCGCTTTTGCGAGCAAAGATTTCCTTGAGCGGTGGTCGGTCACACTCGCCTCCATCATTGGATCGCCGCCAGCATCTTCCTGAACCGGACCAGCGTGTAGGCGGTGTAGGCGCTGCCGATCGCGAGCATCGCGGCCAGCTGGAACCACACCATCTGCAAGGTTGCATCGCGGAACAGGACGGCCTGGGAAAAGCTTACGAAGTGCGTTGAAGGGACGAACTGCATCACCTTCTGCAAGGGTACAGGCATGCTTTCGAGCGGGGTCTGGCCGCCGGAGAGCAAGCTCATGACGATGAAAACCGGGAATGCGAGGAGCCCGAACTGCGGCATCGACCGCACGATCGTCGCCAGCATGATGCCGAGCGCGGTGACCGAGAAGAGATAGATGGCCAGACCGGATTCGAAGAGCAGGATTGACCCGGCTATGGGGACGCCGATCAGCCATTTGACGACGAAGAACAGCGACAGCGTCGCGGCGATGATGACGACGATCCCGTTCGCCCAGATCTTGGCAAACATCAGCTCGAAAGGCCGTAGGGGCATTACCAGCAGGTGCTCGATATTTCCGTGCTCTCGCTCGCGAAGGACCGCTGCACCGCACAGGAAGATCGCTAATACCGAGATGTTGTTGATCAC
>JBJMVK010000049.1:0-39312 GCA_045810725.1 Sphingomonas sp.
CCGGGCCGGGAGAACTCGCTGTCGTTCCGCGGCGTGGCATCGACGAACCAGCCCCAGCCGGCCGCGTTGTCATCCAGCCAGATGACGCCGCCGGCGGCCTTGCCGAGCGTGAGACCACCCAGGTCGGCGATGCGGACGTCGATGGTGCCCAGGCTGGAGGTGTCCACGCCGGCGGCCTGCCAGCGATGAAGGGCTTCTCTCAGCAGCGGTCGCGCCTGAGCGGCGCGGAGCGTCTGATTCACCGGATGGGTGGCGACGGCTGGGGTCATCAGGTTCTGTCCGGTTGGCGGGTTAGTCAGCGAGACGATGAACAGGCCGTGATCGAAATCGCTGACCAGGATGCGCTGACCGCGCGCCATTTGAAACGCCGAGCCTAACCGGGCTTCAAACGGCGCCATGTCCAGCGCACCTTCCTTCAGCGGGTTCCCTGGCGAGACCAGCCACCATATTTCATCCAGGTCGAGCGCACGTATCGCTTCGAGGCTGATATGCCGGTGCCCGCGATGCGCGGGATTGAAGGAGCCGCCGAGGAGACCGATGCGCGCCATGGCGCCCGACGGCTAGCACGCGGCCACTCCGCAGCATAATGTCGCTGCCAAGGGGGTTCGATGGTCGGTGAATTCGAAGCGATCGGCGACGCGGTAACCGGCGGTTTGCTCGCCCGAGTGCTGGAACCACGGGCAGGCGAAGCCGGCTCGGATGGCCATACGCACGAGAAGAACTGCCTCAATTGCGGAACGAAGCTGAACGGTCTTTATTGCTCCGCTTGCGGACAGAAAGCGCACATCCATCGATCGGTGCGCGCCTTCTTCCAGGACTTCGTCCAGGGTCTTTTCAACTTCGAAGGCAAGATCTGGCGAACTCTTCCGATGCTCGCCTGGAGGCCGGGCGTGATGACCCGCCGGTACATCGCTGGCGAGCGCGCGCGGTTCATCTCGCCGGTGGCACTGTACCTGTTCACTGTTTTCGCCATGTTCGCAGTACTGAACTTTACCGGCGCGCTCGACCCCGGCGGGAAGAGTGCAAAGCACATTGAGAACGGCCTCAAGACAGGGATCGCCGAAGACCAGAAGGAGCTCGCCGAGCTCGCGTTGAAACGGAAGGTCGAACTGGCTGCCGGCCGACCGGTCGCTGACATCGATCACAAGATCGCGAGCCATAAGGAGGACATCGCCGACATCCACAAGGCAATGAGCGGCACGAATGTGGTCTCGGGCCAGGTCGGCAATGAGACTCCAAGCTGGATCCGTCCTTTCATCGAGAACGCAAGGAACAACCCCGAGAGGGTTTCGATGAAGGTGCAGGACGCGGCTTCCAAATTCAGCTGGCTGCTGATCCCGATGTCAGTGCCCTTCATGTGGCTGCTGTTCCCCTTCCGGCGCCGGTACAACACCTATGATCACGCAGTCTTCGTCACCTATTCATTGTCGTTCATGATGATGCTGGTGGTGACGGGCAGCCTGCTCGTCGCTCTTGGTTTGTCGGGGGTCGCGGGCTTCCTGTTCTTCGTGCCGCCGTTCCACATGTACCGGCACCTCAAGCAGAGCTACGAGCTGGGGAGGTTCAGCGCGATCTTGCGAACGATGGCGCTTGTGACCTTCGCCTTTATTGCCGCGGCCCTGTTCGCGGTGACCGCGGTCGCGATTGGTGCCCTCGACTAGCGCTTGCAGGGATATTTCTTCTGGAGGACCCGGACCATCGCGTCCTTTAGGCTCATTGCTCCGCGCTCGGCCCCTGGAATGGCCTCGAGGCCCCTGATGAACTCCATGCTTCCAAGGTCGGCTCGTGCGTCTGGAGAGCAATAGAGGATTGGCTTGCCGGCCTTCTGCGCGGCGATTCGGTCGTCGCCGATTGATTCGCCGGCGGCCGTCGCCTCTGCTTTCAAACGCCCATAGTCGCTGTCGAAGAAGGCGAGCGGTCCCTTGGCCTTCAGCCGCTCGGCACGGTCGAGGAAATTCTGGGCCGAGCCCGGCGTGGCGCCGAGCGCCGGCGCGCAAACGCAAAGCGAAAGGCCAATTAGGATTATCCTGCGCATCGAAAACCTCGTTCCAGACTGAGTGCCTCGAGCTCGCCTCTTGGTTCATCGGCTGTTGACCGGGCATGAGCGGTCATCCGCGCGGGCCTAGTAGCAGGGAAAGCGCGCCGCCAGGTAGGCGCGAAGGGCATCCTTCACTTCGATAAAGGGGCGATCGGCCTCGGCGATCTCCTCCAGAGCGGCAATGATCTCCTTGGCGCCAGGCTGAGCGCCGCCGGCCCCGGGGCAATAGGCCGGCTTCGTTCCAGCCGACACTGCGGCGAGCCGTTCGGCGCGAAGCTCGGAGGCATCCTTCTGAAGCTCTGCCCTCAGCGCTCCAAGGTCCCGGGTCAAAGCGGTGGAGGCGCCATTGGGATCAAGGCTCTCGAACTTCGAAAGAAACGTCGAGACCGGCATCGCCGGGGCTGATGTCCCCGTGAGTGCCAAGGCAATCGCGACGGCTGCGTGCCGCATGGGCCCCCAAGCGAGGCTCAGGCGCCCGCGGTCGCGGGTCCGCCAATCGTGCCCGGCTTTGCCCGCTTGGCCTTCGGGATGGACGATCCGGCCGACGGGATGGACGGACCTTTGGTGCTGCCGCGGTCGATCGTCTCGCCGGCGAGCACCTTCTTGATCTCGTCGCCCGACAAGGTCTCGAACTCGAGCAAGGCCTGGGCGAGAGTCTCGAGCTGCTCGCCATTTTCCGTGAGCAGCTGGTGCGCACGCTTGTAACCGTCCTCGACGACCTTGCGGATCTCCGCGTCGATTGCCTGCGCCGTCTCGTTGGACATCTGCCGCTGGCGGTTGACCGAATATCCGAGGAAAACCTCTTCTTCGGGTTCCGCGTACTGCAGCGGCCCGAGCGCATCCGACATTCCCCAGCGGGTCACCATGTCACGAGCGAGCTGCGTCGCGTACTGGATGTCCGACGAGGCGCCCGAGGAGACCTTGTCGTAGCCGAAGATCATTTCCTCGGCGACGCGGCCGCCCATCGACACCGCGAGGTTCGCGTACATCTTGTCGCGGTGATAGCTGTAGCTGTCGCGTTCCGGCAGGCGCATGACGAGGCCGAGCGCACGGCCGCGCGGTATGATCGTCGCCTTGTGGATAGGGTCAGACGCGGGCTCGTGCAGGGCAACGATCGCGTGCCCCGCCTCGTGATAGGCCGTCATGCGCTTCTCGTCCTCGGTCATCACCATCGACTTGCGCTCGGTGCCCATCAGGACCTTGTCCTTGGCGTCTTCGAACTCCTGCATAGCGACGAGCCGCTTGCCCTTGCGAGCGGCCAGCAGCGCCGCCTCGTTTACGAGGTTGGCGAGATCCGCGCCCGAAAATCCGGGGGTACCTCGAGCGATCACCCGAGCGTCGACGTCGGGCGCCAACGGTACCTTCTTCATATGGACGGCAAGAATCTGCTCGCGGCCGTCGATATCGGGGCGTGGAACGACCACCTGCCGGTCGAAACGGCCCGGGCGAAGAAGCGCCGGGTCGAGCACGTCCGGACGGTTCGTCGCGGCGATGATGATGATGCCTTCATTGGCCTCGAAGCCATCCATTTCCACGAGCAGCTGGTTCAACGTCTGCTCGCGCTCGTCATTGCCGTTGCCGAGGCCGGCGCCGCGATGTCGGCCGACGGCATCGATCTCGTCGATGAAGACGATGCAGGGCGCCGATTTCTTCGCTTGGTCGAACATGTCCCGGACGCGGCTCGCGCCGACGCCGACGAACATCTCGACAAAGTCCGATCCGGAAATGGTGAAGAACGGGACGCCCGCCTCACCAGCGATCGCACGGGCGAGCAGGGTCTTGCCGGTTCCGGGGGGACCGACGAGCAAGGCACCCTTGGGGATCTTGCCGCCGAGACGCGCAAACTTGCCCGGATCCTTCAAATATTCGACGATCTCCTGAAGCTCCTCGCGGGCTTCGTCGATGCCGGCGACGTCGGAGAAAGTCACTCGGCCCTGCTTCTCGGTCAACATCCGAGCGCGGCTCTTGCCAAACCCCATCGCTCCCGAGCCGGCGTTTTTCTGCATTTGCCGCATCACGAAGAAGCTGATGCCGAGGATGAGAAGGAACGGCAGCGAATTATAAAGCATGTAGAGCCAGATGCTCGAGCCTTCCTCGCCCTTCACCTGGACCGCGACGCCCTTACTTAGGAGCTTGTCCGAGACATTCGCATCGCCCGGTGCGATGGTGTTGAACACCTCGCCGGAATCGAGCTTGCCGCTGATCGCGCTGTTACCGGTGCCGCCCGTCGCCATCGTAACGGAGCGGACATTGCCCGCGTCCACTTGCCGGACGAATTCGGAATAAGGGATCGCCTGGCCGGTTCCGCTGCGCGAGCCCCCGTCGATCATCTGGACGAGAAGGACGAGAGCGAACAGCACTCCCACCCAGATAAGCAGGCTCTTGGTCCAGGGGTTCCCGGGCTTCTTTTCCTTGTCGTTCATCTCGCGGTCTTCCAGCGCAAAACGCGCATCTCTTAAAATAGGCGCATCAGCCCCAATAACAATGCGACCTTAGGATCGGGTGAACGAGGCTTCCATCGTTCGGCCTTGGCCTTCGACCCCGCGCGTTTGGAATATCTCCGTATAGGATCCTACAATGATAGATTAATGAACCAGATAGGAGAGCCGCTCATCAAAGCGATAATGAAGGCCTGGGTGCTGAGCATCCAAATGCCGATAGGAAGCACGGATGGAGCGCACCTCCGCACCACCATGAACTTCTGCTGGAAAACGATTCGGTCCGCGTGCTGGATACCCGCTTGGGGCCGGGAGAGCAGACGCCGACCGCGCATTCGCCGGAGCTCGTATCGAGCGCGAGAGCGGAGATCATGAGATATCTCGCATAAGCGACCGGTTTCCCGTCACGCGATAGCCTGACGGCGTTCTTGGGTGCGGCAAAAGCTTCAGGCAGGCGCTTCTTCTCATAAAAAATCGAACTTGCCCCGTCCTCAGGTCGGCGGAGGGACAGGTAATCGCTGAACTTTCGCGGCAACCAGTACAAGCGGAACATCAGCCTGAAGACGAATGTATGGGCAAGCGGCCCAGCTTCGAAAAACTCGAGCCTCCGGCGAACGATTGCAGCATTTCCCCCGCACTGCGTGCAGGCGAAATGCAATATCTGCGGTTCCAAGCTCAGCTTCCTCTGGGAAATGCGTTCGCATGCGAGATCCGCTTCCGCAATGCGTTGGTTTGGACGGCAGCGTTGAGACTTGGCCGGCGGAGTGCATAAGGTTTCGGATGCCCATTCTGATCAACAGCAAGATGTTGCCCGTCCTCGTTGGCGCGTTCCTAGCTCTTGCCTGGTGCGCGCCTGCGGCGGCGTCTCATCTCGTCACTGGCAATGGCTTCGGGTTCGCGGTCGTCGCCCCCGAAACCGGCGTGGCAACCAAATTCTACCCCCACCCGCACAGCTACGGCCGCCCTGACCGCTCCAATCCGCTGAGCGAAGGGATCGAGACGGCGAACTTCATCAAGGCGCTTGGCTGGGGCCGCACGAAACAAGGTGCCGCGGACTACGTCGCCGATTCGCATGTGATTCGAATGCGCCGCTCCGATGGCAGCGGCTATTTCTTCATGCCGTTTGGGCTCGAGCGTCCAGCACTGATCCTTAGCCTCGAGGCAAACAAGGCAAGCAGCCCTTCATGGCGCGTCGAATGGAGCAGGCCTCTCCTCTCTAAGAAGGCCGTCGGCCCATCGGGTGCCATCTTGTTGCGCTTCAAGGACATCGGTGAACCGCTGCTGTTGTTACCTTTGGACGCGGTACGAAAAGCTCCTCCGGGCCAAGCCTTGGCGGCGAGTTCTGCATGGGCGTTGATCGCGCTTGAAAAGGACAACGATGTTCAGCCCACCATCCGTGAATTCGAAAGCTGGCGCGCGCGACTGAGCCCCAAGGAGCTGGTGAACCGAGAAGTCACGAGCTTCGAGCAATGGCGGGCGAGACCGACAATACGCTTCAAGAATGAGAAGGAGCGACATCTCTGGCGGCAGAGCGAAACGATGCTTCGGATTGCGCAGAGCCGCGAGCCCAACCGGTCGGATCGCCACGGCAACGGGCTTATCGTCGCTGCGCTCCCCGATGTCTATTCGACCCCATGGGTCCGCGACATGGCGTGGGCGACGGTCGCGCTCATCCGAATGGGACACAAGGCCGAGGCCCGGGCGGCGCTTCTCGCTTATTTCAATGCCCAGCCGACCGGCAAGATGCGGACCGAGGTGAACGGTGCCGACTACCAGGTCTCGGTTGTCCGCTATTTCGGAGATGGCGAAGAGGAGCCCTTCTTCACCCAGGAAGGCAGCACGAACATCGAGTTCGACGATTGGGGCGAAGCGCTGTGGGTCCTCGGTGAATATCTTCGCAGGTACGATGATAACGCGCTGCTCAAGGCCGCTACCCACCGTGGGCCTCTCTACGAGGCAGCGCGCGACTTCGTCGTCAAGCCGCTCATGGCCAACATGGAAAAGTACCACGACGGACTGATCGTCGCGGCGGATACGTCCATCTGGGAGGAGCGGCAGAAGGACAAGAAGCATTTCGCCTTCTCCACGGCGATGGCCATCGTGGGCCTGCGCGAATTCGCAGACGTCGCACGGCGGGCCGGCGATGAGCCCGCGCGCGAGGAAGCACTCGCTGCGCGAGCCCTGCTCGAGAAGGGGTTCGAAGCAGCGTTCGTGCGCGACGGGAAGCTTCGCGGCACGCTCGAGGATGGAGTGAAGAACGATATCGACGGGGCGCTGCTTCCGATCATCAATTTCGGGCTCGTCCACGACCCCGAACTGGTCCGCAGCACGGTCGAGAGGATGAAGCTACTTAAGGTCCGGTCAGGCGGGTACCGCCGAGTGCGCAGCACCTACACCGATCCGAAGATCTTCGAATATTGGTACGAGCGGCAGGAGTTTCTGTTCGTCGACCTGCATCTTGCAGAGCTATACAGGCGCCTCGGGAGGAAGGCAGAGGCCGACGCGATGCTCAAAAGGGTGGTGGACAAGGCCGCTGCCGACCATGACATCATCCCCGAAATGTATGTGGCGCTTCCGTGCCAGCTCTTCCCCGGCCGGATCGGCGATCCCACGGGCGCGCTGCCGATGGTGGGATATGGCGCCGGTGCCTACGTCCTTCACCTTCTGGAGCGGGGGCCGGGCTAGTCCCGGCTCGCGGCGGGCACCAAGAGGCAACACCACCAGCGAACTGGGCGGAGGCAAGATTGCGCGCGAGGCACATTTGGTGGCATCCCGCCGAAGGCGAAGCGGCACGAGGGAGAGGCATCGATGTGCGGTGACGGCAATAACCAGGGCTTTGTTGCCGATACGTCGGTAACGCGCAGGACCGTGCTGTTGTCCCTCGGCGCGGCGACAGCGGCAGGCGGCGTTGCAATTCCGGCTTTCGCCGAAGATGCGGGGGCCCGAACCGTCACCGAGAAGGACGTCGTCGTGAAAACGGCGGACGGCAGCGCGGACGCGGCGCTCTTTTATCCCAGCGGAAAGGCAAAGTGGCCCGCAGTGCTGATGTGGCCGGACATCCTCGGCTTGAGGCCCGTTTTCCGCGAGATGGGCAAACGGCTCGCGGCGCAGGGCTACGTCGTGCTCGTCCCCAATCCTTATTACCGAGCCAAGAAGGCGCCGGTCGTTGAAGGCGCGTTCGATTTCGGCAGCAAGGAAGACATGAACAAGCTCATGGCGTTCAAGAATGGGTTGACCGATCCGATGGTCGACCGCGATTCCGCGGCCTTCGTCACCTTCCTTGACGCCCAGCCACAGACGGACAGGCGCCGCAAGGCCGGCGTCCAGGGTTATTGCATGAGTGGTCCGATCTCCTTCCGCACGGCCGCCGCACGGCCCGACCGCGTGGGTGCCGTCGCGACCTTTCACCCCGGAGCCCTAGTGACCGACAAGCCGTCGAGCCCGCACCTTCTCATCCCCAAGAGCAGGGCTGCTTATCTGGTGATCATCGCCAAGAACGATGCTGAGAAGATGCCCAAGGAAAAGGCGGATCTCGAAGCTGCGTTCGCCGCCGCGAGGCGGTCCGCGAGGGTCGAGGTCTCGTCGGCTAATCATGGTTGGACCGTGGCCGGGAGCCAGACCTACGATGAGAAGGAGGCCGAGCGGGCCTGGGCCGAGCTTCTACCCTTCTATCGCGCTCACCTCGGCTGACGCGTTCGCGGGACGGCGCGCGGGCGCTCGCGAGAAGCGCCATTCGGCCCCGCCGACGCAAAGGACTCCGCGAAGGGTCGCTCGTCGAGCGTTGCGGAGCGCGAAGAGGACCTGGTCGATCTCGCGGCCCCTCGGCTCCGCTCCGCCGCCTTCGGTCGCTAAAGCAAGGATGGCACGGCGGATTATCCGCCTGCGGATCTCGCGCGGCGTATCGGTCGGCTTGTAGGCAATCTCTCCGCCGGACTGGCTGACCGCGCGCCGCCATTCGAGATCGGTGGCCCAGTGAAGCGCGCCGTCAGCTTCGGCGAGATGAAAGGCGCTCTCGGCGACGGCTGCGGGGTTCAGCCAGTCCGCGCTCGCCAGCGCTTTCCTGACGCGCACTCGCTCGAACTGCTCATCCTCGTTGCTCGGATCCTGCGCCGGTTCGATTCCGGCGGCAGCGCAGACTGCTTCGAGCTCGGAATGGCGCCATCCAAGCAGCGGGCGGCCGAGAGCGAGGACGCTTCCGGGAGTGCCGCTGAGGCGGCGCATGCCGGCGAGGCCCTTCACCCCCGCGCCGCGCGCCAGACGCATCAGGAAGGTCTCGGCCTGATCGTCAACGTGATGAGCGGTCAGAAGAGCAGTGAGGCCGCGCTCGCGCACCCATTCGCCGAGCAAGCGATAGCGCATCAGCCGGGCGCGCTCCTGGATTGCTGTCGTAGGCTTTTCGGCCCAGGTCGCAGTCAGAATCCTGTGGGGAACACCCAGCCGCTCGCACACTCTGGCAACCATCTCGGCTTCCGCGCGGCTCTCCGGTCGCAGCGCGTGATCCACGGTGGCAGCCTCGACTTGGAGCGGCCTCGCCTCGGCCGCAAGGAGCAGCAGCGCGAGGCTGTCGGGGCCGCCAGACACGGCAAGCCCGATGACCTCGCCCGGCTCGATCAGGGCGTCGAGGTCGCGCCTGAATCGGTCGATCGGCGGGACCTCCCCCTCGGTCTGCTTCGCAGTCGCCATAGTGCCTCCTCGAGAAGGGGGCGTCAGTTAGGCCCCCGCAGGGAAAGCGCAACTGCCATTCTCAACATGGCGCAGAGGTTGCCACCGAATGACAAGCAGCGACGTTCGCCCGTCAGCTGCAGCTCGCCTTCGCCTTGGCGTCGGCTTCGAGCTTCTTGAGGTCCGGCCGGATCTTGGCGCCGTAAACCGCATCCAGCTCGCCATAGGCTTTGCAGGCCTGCGCGGACTGACCGAGCTGGCTTAATGCCTGTCCGAGAT
Source organism: Sphingomonas sp. (assembly GCA_045810725.1). GTDB lineage: Bacteria > Pseudomonadota > Alphaproteobacteria > Sphingomonadales > Sphingomonadaceae > Sphingomicrobium. Next base: position 9,418 of record JBJMVK010000049.1, read on the forward strand.
AAAAGAGGCTGTCGGGAGCGCGCTCGCCGCCGGGATTGGTTCGGTAATTGGCGAGCAGTGCCGTCGCCGCCGCTCGCGCATCGCCCTTGTCGAGCAGCGCGCGGCCGATGAGATTATTGGCGTAGCTGACGCGCTTGTGCTTGGGATAAGCGGCGACAAATGAGCGAAGCGAGCTGATCGCCTCGTCATATTTGCCAGCTTCCCAGAGACGAAAACCCTCCGTGTAGGCGGCTTCGCCAGGATCGATGGTTTCAGCCTCAGGAGCCCCGACGACAGCGGACGCCGCGGGCCCTGCTTCAGCGGTCTTGGGCGACTGCGGTGGAACCTTGGGCTTGGCCCTGGGGATCGTCGTTGTTGGCACGGGGGCCGCATCGCTCGCTTCGGGCGCTGGCACGACGGCCTGGTTGATACGCTGCTCAAGGCTCTGGATCCGCTGGTCCTGGTCATTCTTGAGCTGGCCGATGCCGGCCTCCAGGCTGCGCAGGCGATTGCCGTTCTCCTCCGTCTGGCGGAGCATGTCTGCCATCTGCCGCTCGATGGCGTCGAGGCGCTGGTCGAGGCTCATTACCGAGGACTGGGTCGCGGCCGGATCGTCAGCGAAGCCCGCAGTGTCGGCCGGCTTGCCCTTGGGGAAGACACGGCGCTGCACTTCGTTCACCTGCCGTTCGAGGCGGTCGATGCGCTGCTCCGGTGTAGGCTGCTGGCGCTGTGCGATCGCCGATGACGATGGCAACAGGACCGCCCCGGCGGCCAGTACGGTGATCGTACGCAAGAATTTCACTGGAACTTACCCACCCCTTCGCTGTGGATTCGATTCTGCCCTTCGGTGCCTGACCCGGCGATGAATCCTATTCGCCCGGAGTGGCCTGCGCTGGCTGCGCCGTACCTTGCTCACCGCCGCGCATCAGGTCAGGTCCTTTGAGGCTGACCTTTGAGGCGACCTTGCCCGGCGGGCCGACGGGAGGCGCTACTGTCGAGCCGACCGTGATCCTAAGAGCCTCCGGCTTGCCGGCCTTCAGCAGTGGGGCAGTGGCGTTCGCCGGAACCGGGAACGTCTGACCTGGCTGCAACATCCCTTCGAACAGGGTCTTCCCCTGGTCGGAAATCTGGATCCATGCCGGCGCGATCGCATTCACTACCACCGGTCCGCCTGCTGCTGCCGCGGGGGCCGGCGTCGCCTGCGGCTGGGTCGGCGCTGCTGGCCCGGTCGGAGCTGGCGCCACGACGTCTTGGCTCGACGATTGCGAGGGTTGTTCGAGCGCGCGGCGATTGAGCCAGCTCATCAGCACGATGACGACGATTGCGGCGAATATCGCGCCAAGCACCAGCCACTTGGGCATCGTCCGAGCAGGGTCGGCGGCTTCGATCACTTCGGATTGCGAAGACGCGAAGCGCTGGCCGCCCATCTCCTCGCGGAGCTGGTCGCCTATTTCGGTCCGGTCCAGGCCGACCGCCGAGGCGTAGCTCTTGGCGAATCCCACGGTGTAGGTCGGCGCGGGAAGCTTTTCCCAGTCCGCGGTTTCAATGCTCTCGAGGTGCCGCTGCGGGATCCGCGTCTGGGCCGCAACATCCTCAAGACTGAGCTTCTTTTCCTCGCGCGCGGCCCTCAGCCGCTCTCCAATCGTCGGAACATGGGACTCGACCTGTTCTTCGTCCATCGCCTCGCCCCGAAATTTCCGCTCACCATCACCTTTTAGGTGCAGCGCGCCGGTGTCAACCAATCGTTACGGAATGGCGCCGTGCCCAGTCAGTCAGCGCTTTGCGCATGTCCTTGGGCGGGCGCGCGAGCAATTGATCGAGCCTCGCTCGGACGGCCGCCGCATCGAGAGAGCGAACCATCGCTTTGACCGGCCCGATACCCGCCGGAGTGATCGAGAAATTCTCGGCGCCAATGCCAATCAGCGCCATAGCCTCGAGCGGGCGGCCGCCCATCTCGCCGCAGATCCTTGCCGGCACTCCAGCGGCACGCGCGGCGTCGAGCACGCGCTTGAGGAAACGCAGGATCGCTGGACTGAGCCAGTCGTAGCGCTGCGCAAGGCGAGGATCGGATCGATCTGCCGCGAAGAGGAACTGAGTGAGATCGTTCGTCCCGATCGAGATGAAGTCGACTCGGGGGAGCAGCTGGTCGAGCATCTCAGCGAGGCTTGGAACCTCGAGCATCGCTCCAAACTCGATCCGGGTTGGCCTCGGCCGATGCGCCTTCTTCGCCCAGTCGACCTGTTCCTCGAACAGGGCCCGAGCTTCCTCATATTCCCACGGTTCGGAAACCATCGGGAACATCACGCGGAGCACCCGTCCACCCGAAGCTTCGATCAAGGCTCGGGCCTGGGCCTTCATCAGCGCGGAGCGCTCGAGCGAGAGACGCAGCGCGCGCCATCCCATCGCGGGGTTCTCGGCCTGCTCCTCCGCCTCGTCGGTGAGATAGGGAAGCGCCTTGTCGCCTCCGATGTCGACGGTCCGGAAGACGACCGGCCGGTCGCCCGCCGCTTCGAGCACCTTGGTATAAAGCCGCTGCTGCCGCTCACGACCGGGGAGGGTGGCCGAAACGAGGAACTGGAACTCGGTTCGGAACAGTCCGATCCCGTCGGCGCCTGTCATCGGAAGACTCGCTGCATCCTCTGCGAGGCCGGCGTTGACCATGACACTGACCTGCACGCCATCCCGCGTCTTGGCCGGAAGCGTCCGGACCGCGGCGAATTCCGCCCGCCGCTTCTGGCTCAACGCCATGCGATGCTCGAAACCCGTGGTAAGCGGCCGCGTCGGACGGATGATGACGCTTCCGTTGTCGCCATCGACGAGGATCGTCTCGCCGTCTTCGACGCTGTGGCGGATGTCGTGGAGACGACCGATCACGGGAACGCCGATCGCTCGCGCGACGATCGTCATGTGCGAGGTGAGCGAGCCCTCCTCGAGAAGCACGCCTTTGAGCCGGCGCCGGTCATATTCGAGGAGGTCCGCGGGCCCGAGGTTGCGCGCCACGAGAACCGTATCGCGGGTGAGGCCGGACTGGGCCGCCGTTCCCATGCGACCCGAAACGATGCGCAGCAACCGGTTCGAGAGGTCCTCGAGATCGTGCATACGCTCCTGAAGCAAAGGATCGTCGATTTCCTGCATGCGTGCACGCATGCGCTGCTGAACTCGCTCGATCGCCGCTTCGGCCGTGAGGCCGCTGTCGATCGCCTCGTTGATCCGTCGCGACCAACCCTCGTCGTACGCGAACATCCGGTAGGTCTCGAGGATCTCCTGGTGTTCGCCGGCGGTGCCGAACTCGGCATCCTTGGCCATGTTGTCGATCTGCTCGCGCATCTTTCGAAACGCAGCATAGACTCGGTCGCGCTCGGCCTCGGTGTCCTCGGCGACCGTGTGCTCAACGACGATGCGCGGCTCGTGAAACACGGCCTCGCCCTTCGCCATCCCCGAGACGAGCTTGAGCCCGGACAGGCGCAGGGGTCCCGCACTTCTTAGGCGACTGCGACGTGCGCCGTCGACCAGCCGAGCGGCGCCGATCATCTCGGAGAGGACCATCGCCACTGTCTGCAAGGCCTCGATCTCGACATCCTCGTAGCGACGGGGCTCGGCGTTCTGGACGGCGAGCACGCCGATCGGAGTTTCCAGGCGAACGATCGGGACGCCGGCGAAACTGTGGAAGCGCTCCTCGCCAGTCTCCGGCTTGTAGGCGAACGCGGGATGCTGCGCCGCTTCGGCAAGGTTGAGGATGCGCGCCTCGGCGGCGATGATCCCCACCAGGCCCTCGCCCATCCTCAGCCTCGTGACGTGGACAGCTTCCTTGCGCAGGCCATGGGTCGCAAACAGCTCGAGATAATTGTCCCGCAGAAGATATATCGAGCAGACATCGCTGTTCATTGCTTCGGCAACGAGGTTGACGACCCGGTCGAGCTTGCTCTGCGCAGAGCCGCGCTTCGCCATGATGTCATGAAGACCGGTCAGGATCTCGCGCGCGGAGGCGGCGGCGGTGGAAGCCATATTCTAGCGGCTAACAGATGCGCCGCCGCCGTGTCACGCGAAGAGGTGAGGCACCGGACTAGAGCCGATGCCCGTGTTCAAGCCGGATCGGCAACGTCGAAGACAACGTAGAGATCGCCCGCTTCGCCGGTGACATGCCCCTTGCTGTCGATCGCGAGATCATAGGAATGGCCGAGCCGATCGAAGCCGCGGACGTGGGTCTTTCCATCCTTCCCGGTGAACTGCTTGTAGCGCCCGATCCGGGCTGCAATCTTCGCCTCGTCGACGACGATGAGCTGCGGCTCCTTCGATTCGTTGACCGGCGTCACTCCAAGGGCGACCGCCACGATTGCACTGATCATCATCACTCATGCTCCTGTTACCGCAGCAGCGCTGCTGCGATGAAGCAGAGTTCAAGAAACGTGCCAAACCGGAAAAGAGCGTCGATTCAGCTACTTAGTCTATATCGCAAAACTGGCTATTAGACCATTGTGCTATAGGTTAGTAACACACCCTACATGACGGTGCGAAAGGTGATGATCGGTCCGCTCTGGTGCACGTTGTACAGGAAATCGCCGGCCCGATAGTTCACCTTGAAGTAGCGCCACCCGGCGCCCAGCGTCATCTTGCGGCTGATCTGATAGTTGATCGTCGGCGCGAGCTGCCACGTGATTTTCGAGCCGACGCCGAAGCCGCCGACGTCGCCATAAACTCCCGCGCTCCACTTCCCGCCGAGCGGCGCTCCGATGCGCGCGCCGAGCAGCGGATCGAACCAGCTGTGCTTCACCTCGCCCTCGGCTTCACGATTGGGACCCTTCAACTGCAATGTGGTCTTGAACCAGTTCAGCCGCGCGCCGGCGAGAAGGTCGACGGTGACTGGTCCTTTGTCGACCACGCGATAGCCAGGCATCAAAGTGATTTCAGCGGTCCTCGAATCGAGCTCCGCCTTTAGAAAATCGGGATCGCGAATGCCGATGCCCTGGTGAGCATCGAGATGGATGAAGGTAAGGTCGCCAAGGACGACGAAGCGGTCATGCTTGGCTTCCGCCGCGCCCATGAATGCGAACTTGAACCCCTTGAGGACCTTGCCGAAGGGCAGCGCGAGATCGACCGGGGGAAGCGGACCGATAACGTCGGTCTTTCCCCAGGCCCCCGCGAACCAGATGTAGCCGACCGTCGCGAATTGCCATTTGCCTGGTGGCGGCGGCGCGGGTTGGTCGACCGGTTCGGCTGCCTGCTCAGCCGGCGCACCCGCCGGTTCGGCGAGTGCAATCACCCAGTCGCTCGGCGGCTTGGTCTCGCCCACCGGCGAATTCAATTCATCGGCGACGGCATCAGGCGTCGCAGCAGGCGGGGCCCAATCGCTCGCGTAAGCCGCCGCCGGCAATGCGAGGAGCAGGGAGAACCACAAAGCGGCAGTGCGTTTCGACATCTCGGTACTCCTTCAGTCGATCGCGTTGAGAGGCAGGGCCCAGTTGATCTTCTGGCCCTGGAGGTCGGGCATCTCTCGCCCATCGTCGGCACGGATTTCACGCTTGATCGCGCGTTCGAGCTTGGCGCTCATCAGCTGCGCGAGCTCGGTATTCTCACCCTTGCTTGCAGCGAGGTTGGTCAGCTCATTCGGGTCGTGCTCGAGGTCGAACAGCTCGACGTCGTTATGCGCATAAAGCTCGTCGAGGTTGCTCGGGCGGTTCCTCTGGAGCGGCGAGAGGTAGCGCGTGAACTTGTAGCGGCCGTCGAACGCGGTTCGGACGGATCCCCGCTTTGTGAGGTCCGGGCGTGCCCCAGTCGCGATCAAATCCTTCATCGTCTTTCCGGACGTGATGAAATCGGCCGCTTTACCGATCATCGAGGCGTCGTTCGTCGCAATGCCGCTATAGGTGAACAGAACCGCCTCGCGGTTGGCGTTCACAGATGCATCGGGCTTGCCGAGTAGCGGGCCCACGTCCTCGCCCGGAAGCTCGCGCCCGGCGAACTGCGCCGACAGAAACTTGTCGACGCCGGCGAAGCCCAACAGCGTCGGAGCGATGTCGATCGCCGACGTCAGCGCTTTCGATTGTCGGCCGCCCCCGACGTCGGGATGGACGATGATGAAGGGCACGTGGATATTCTCTTCGTAGGCGAACGGTCCCTTGCCCCGAAGTCCGCCGTGGGCGCCGGCCATCTCGCCGTGGTCGGCCGTGTAGATGATTATCGTGTTCTCGCTCATGCCGAGAGCATCGAGCTCGCTCAGCATCGTCATCAGCTCTGCGTCGACGGCGCGGATGCTGTTCATGTAGAAATCGTTGAACCGCCGCCAGCGCTCCGGTTCGTTGGGCACGTGGCCGAGCAGATGGTCCCACGCCGCTTGATATTCGCCGTGAGCCGCCGGCCGGCCCGGAGCATCGAAGACTTGTCCATTGGTCGCCGACAACGGGACGTCCCAAGTCGCCTTATAGAAGGGAACGTCGGGCGCTCGAGCGGCGGGTTTCAGAAGCCTGCCGCTGTCTTGCACATCGCGGCCGGGCTCGTCCGTGTTGAAGTACATTATGTCGTGCGGGTTCACGAGGCTGACGGTGAGCGCCCAGGGCTTCCCGTCGGCGTTGAGTGGTGCGCCTCGGCGACGCAGCCAGGTGATCGCGCTTCCCGCGATCAGGTGGTCGAACTCATAGCCACCCAAGGTGTGGCCCACGACGTCGCCCGGCGAGGCATAATCGTTGAAACCGTAGGCCTCCATCTCGGTCGTGAAGAGACGGTCGGGTTTTTCCTGATCATATTTGCGCGTCAGGTGCCACTTGCCCTTGTAGGCGGGATAGTGGCCCGCCGACGCGAGCATGTGCCCGATGGTCGGGATCTTGGGATTAAGATCCCCCACCCAGGGCATGTCGCAATTCTCGAACATGCCATTGTCCGCCGTCTGCAAGCCGGTCATCATCACGGACCGCGACGGCGTGCACATCACCGCGCTGATGTAATGATTCGTGAAGGTCGTTCCGGTGCTCCAAAGCCGCTCGTGCGCCGGCAGCGAAAGTCCGGCGGGGAACGCGCGGAAATATCGCTCCTGGTCGGTGAAGATGAAGAGGATGTTGGGTCGCCGCGTGCCGACCATAGCAGGTGCGGCACGCGCGATGGAGCCACCGAGCGTCACCGCAAGAGCCGCGGCTGGTGCGCCTGAAATCAGCGCACGTCGAGTGAGATTCGGACCGGCCATTCTACCCCCAGTTGTCAGGGTTAGCCTTATGCAGGAGGCTCCGTACGGCCATACGGACTTGTCCGGATATCGGGCGTCGGCGCTATTGGTTCAGCGTGCGGTGAATTCGTTGTTGGAGCGATCCTTGTCCGGGATCGCGCGATTGGGATCGAGCACTGCCCGCACGACCTGCGATGGACCGACGATCGGCACGTCTGTCGAAGCCTGACGAATCCAGGTCTCGGCGGGCAAACGAACGTCGCGGGTCGTCCCGTCGCCGAAGGTCACCCGAAGCGTCGCCGGCATGACGAGCTTGTCGAGGGCTTCAACCGTGACCAGCGAGCCCTTGACGGGACTGTCCTTGGGGAACGGCTTTATGCCCGTCACTGCAAGGTCGAGCTGCCAGTTGTTCGCGTACCAGCCGCGCCACCACCAGCTCAGATCCTCACCAGTCTCGCTGTCCATGAAGCGAAAGAAATCGCTCGCCGTCGGATGCTTGAAGGCCCACGCATTGATGAACGCACGGAAGGCGGGGTCGAAGCGCTCGGGCCCGAGGATCTGCTCGCGCAACAGCACGAGGCCAAGCGCCGATTTGAAATAAGTGACGGGGTGCCGCCATTTCTCCACGACCGTGTCCGCGCGCGAGAGGATCGGCGGCGCTTCCGGGTCGGCGAGGATCGGCACGATCTCCTCGACAGGGTTACCGCCCTTCGGTGCATATTCGCTGTCGCGCTTTGGCGCATATTCGCCGTGGTTGAACTCGTCGGATTCATAAACGTCGATAAAAGTATTGAAGCCCTCGTCCATCCAGGCGTCGCGCCGCTCGTTGAAGCCGACCGTCATCGGGAACCAGCTGTGCCCAATCTCGTGCGCCGCTACCCAGAAGGTTACCTTGGGCGGCGACGCGATGTCGTCGAAAGCGAGCGCTGGATACTCCATACCCGCCGCCGGGCCGGCAACGTTCACCGCGACCGGCCACGGAAACGGGTACCATTTGGCCGAGTAGTGCTCGACGGAATCCTTCAGATATTCGGTGGAGCGGTCCCACGCCTTTGCGTCCGGGGGATAGACCGACATCGCGAGGCCGTTGCGACCACCCGGTAATCGAAGTCGCGCCGCGTCCCACACGAATGCTGGCGAAGCGCCAAACGCAACGTCGCGGCTTTCGTGCATTCGGAAATGCCACGTCCGGGTGCCGCTCGCAGCGCCGAACGGCTCTCCCGCCGAGCGGATCATCACGGTCTTGTCGCTCTGCCGGGCCTTCGCGAGGCGGGCGCGCTGTTGGGCGCTGAGGATTTCGGCCCCATTCACCAGCTCGCCCGAACCCGCGACAATCCAGTTCGCTGGGACCGTCACCGAATAATCGAAGTCGCCGTATTCGAGATAGAATTCCTGCGCGAGGTAGGGGAGCGGGTCCCAGCCCCGCAGGTCGTCGTAGACCGCCATGCGGGGGTACCATTGGGCAATCGAGTAGATCGGCCCTGTTGCCGTATCCATCCAGCCGGTTCGGCCACCCCACGGCTCCTTCGGTACGGTGTAGTGATAGGCGATGCGAAGGATCGCCGTTGCGCCGTGCGCCAGGGCAACCGGAAGTTGGACCTGCGCGCGCGTGTCGCTGATGATCGGCTGGACGATCGTGCTTTCCTTCCCCCGGACGAGGCGAACGGAGTCGAGCGACATTCCCTCGGTCAGCCCGCGGGGCGCGGCATTGCTCGAGAGATTGCCTCGGGATTCCGCTCGGTATCGGTTCTGTTCAAGGCTGAGCCATAGGACGTCGAGCGCCTGTGGGCTGTTGTTCGTGTAATGGATCTCGACCGTGCCGGAAATCGCATGGGTCCGCGGATCGAGGCTCGCATTAACCCTGTAATCGGCGCGATTTTGCCAATATTGCGGCCCGGGCCGCCCGTCTGCCGAACGATAAACCGTCGGGACCTCGGCGGCGTCGAAAGGCGCGAATGCCTCGAGCGGATTGTACGAGCCAGCGTGCGCGGCCGCCGGCATCAACGCGATGAGGACGAAGGCGCAAAAGCGGGCAATGTCACGCGAACGCATGCGGGTTCCTCAAGGACCGGGATCGATTGGCGGCGACACAGACCCGGCTGCTAGCGAGAGATTTGGAGGCACGGTAGGGCTTGCCCGCAATGATCGACGAAAGGGTCGTTGAGAGCTGCCAACGCCTCAGCCCCCCAGGAGGTCCTCCCCGCTACCGGCTCCTCAACTCGGTCCGCCTGAGCTTGCCCGTCGCAGTTCTTGGGAGCTCGTCCACGAACTCGATCTCGCGCGGATATTTGTAAGGGGCGATCATGCGCTTGGCGTGGGCCTGGAGCTCCACCACCATGCCTTCCGAACGCTCCGCCCCGGGCGCAAGGACGACGAAGGCCTTCACCTTCTGTCCGCGTTCCGGGCATTGCGCGCCAATGACGGCGCACTCGGCGACGGCCGGGTGCGAAAGAAGCGCATTTTCCACTTCCGGAGCACCGATATTGTAGCCTGAGCTGACGATCATGTCGTCGCTGCGCGCAAGGTACCAGTAATAGCCGTCGGCATCCTTGCGGTAGGTGTCACCGGTGACGTTCCAGCCGTTGACGACATAGTCGCTCTGACGCGTGTCATCGAGATAACGGCAGCCAGTCGGTCCCTTTAGCGCGAGACGGCCGACCCCCTCCTCCATCGGATTGCCGTCCGCGTCGAGCACGCACGCGGTATAGCCGGGGACCGCCTTTCCGGTAGAACCGGGCCTGATCTCGTCACCCGCCGCCGAAACGAAGATGTGCATCATCTCGGTCGATCCGATCCCGTCGGTAATCGCAATTCCAGTGCGCTCCATCCAAGCCCGCCAGGTCGCCTCCGGCAGGTGCTCCCCGGCGGAAATGCAGTAACGGAGGGTCTTGAGCGCTTCGTCGAGGTGGGGCTGCGAGAGCATCGCCTTGTAAGCGGTGGGAGCGGTGCCGAGGTGGGTCACCTGGAACTTGGTGATGGCCTCAAGGAGCGCGGACGGGCTTGGCTGCTCGATGGTCGCGCAAGCGCCGCCGAAGCGCAGGGGGAACATCGGCGTGATCCCTAGGCCGAAGGTGAACGCCATCGGCGCCGACGTCATGAAGACGTCGCGCGGTTGGGGGCGGACAAGATGCTTGGCGAACGTATCGCACGGCGCGAGCACGTCGCGGTGGAACTGGACGCAGCCCTTGGGAACGCCGGTCGTGCCGCTCGTGAAGGCGATGATGCACGGCTCGTCGCGGCCCGTGCCGGCTGCCGGCAACGGTTCGAGCGCCGCAGCCCGGGTCTCCAGCTCGCCGTGGCCATAATCGCCGTCATATTTGACAATGTGCCTGATGCTTGGCGCCTGCTCGGCGGCTTGGCGGAAGTCACCGATGAAGCGGCTGTCGACGAGCGCGTGGCTGATTCGCGCGCGATCGATCACCGCCGCGATTTCCCCGGGCCGAAGAAGCGGCATCGTCGCGACCACGACCCCGCCGGCCTTAAGCACGCCAAGCCAGGCCGCAAACATCGTATAGCCATTGGGCCCGCGAAGAAGCACGCGGTTGCCGGGAACCAGTGCTTCCTCTTCGACCAGCAGCCGAGCGATTCGGCCGCTGAAGAGGTCGAGCTCGGCATAGTTCCAGCGTCCGTGGTCGTTGACGACCGCAAGCGAATCGGGCGCGCCGCCCCTCAGCAGTTCCGCGGCGGCGTTGAGGCGCTCTGGATATTGAACCTCCGGCAGATCGAAACGGAACTCCGGGAGCAACTCCGGCGAGGGAAGACGGTCCTCGACGAACGTGTCGCGCATCAGTCCTCGACGACAGCAGTCGCTTCGATTTCAACCTTGGCCGCGGCCTCGACCAGCCCCTTCACTTCGACCAGTGCCATCGCGGGGTAATTGGGTCCCATGATGTCGCGCCACGAGGTTCCGATCTCGTCGCGTTCGCGCAGATATTCCTCGCGGCTGATTACGTAGCAGGTCATGCGCACGACGTGCTGCGGTCCGGCCCCGTCCTCGGCGAGGATCTGGAGCGTATTGCGAAGCGCCTGGGCGAATTGCCCGTGCAGCGAATATTCCTGGAAGCTCTCGTGCTGGTCCCAGCCAACGACGCCGGCAGTAAAGACCATCCGCCCGGACGCGCTGACACCGTTCGAATAGCCCTTCGGCCTGGGCCAATTAGGCGGCTGCAGAATCTTCATGCCATTGCCCCCTTAATGAGGTCGCGCGCGATAATCTGGCGCTGAACTTCACTCGCTCCTTCATAGATTCGGAGCGCCCGGATGTCGCGATAGAGCTCCTCGACTTTCACGCCGCGGGTGACTCCTGCGCCGCCGTGCATCTGCACGGCCGCGTCGATCACCTGCTGGGCGGCTTCGGTTGCGTGGAGCTTGGCCATGGCCGCCGCTCGGCGGTGGTCAGTCCCACCTTCGTCCTGCTGCCATGCTGCCCGATAGATGAGCAAGGCCGAGGCATCGATCGAAAGCGCCATGTCGGCGAGTTTCGCCTGCGTGACGGAATTGTCGGCTAACGTTGCGCTCCCGAGACGACGGTTCTTCGCGAACGACAGCGCCTCGTCCAGGGCCCGCCGGGCGAAGCCGAGCGCTGCAGCGCCCACCGTCACTCGAAACAGGTTCAGCGTTTCCATGCCAATTCGGAAGCCCTCACCCCCGACGCCGATGATCGCGTCGGCAGGGATGCGGACGTTATCGTAGCAGAGCCGCGCGAGCGGATGCGGGGCAATCACCTCGATCCGCTCGGCGACACTCAGCCCTTGGGCGTTGGCCGGCACGATGAAGGCGGACAGCCCGCGCGCGCCCTCACCTTCCCCGGTTCGTGCAAAAGTAACGTAGAAATCGGCGATCCCACCGTTGGAGATCAACGTCTTCTCGCCAACGATCACCCATTCATTGCCGTCGCGCATTGCCGAAGTCTGGATGTTGGCAGCGTCGGAGCCGCACTCCGGCTCGGTCATCGCGAAAGCCGCGATCGCCTCGCCGGCAGCGACCCTGGGAAGCCATTGGCGCTTCTGCTCGACTGTTCCGAACAAGGAGATTGCGCCCGACCCGAGGCCCTGCATCGCAAAGGCGAAGTCCGCCAGTCCATGGTGCCTCGCGAGGATCTCCCGGGCGAGCGCGAGACTGCGCACGTCCGGCCGCTGATCGGCATCGCCGACGGTGAGCTTGAGGAACCCAGCCCGGCCATATTCAGCAACGAGCGCTCGGCAGACTGCATCCGGGTCGCGAGGTTCGCAATCGTCGATCCGCTTGTCGCACCAGCTCTCGAGCGCGTCCGCAAGCTCCCGGTGCTTGCGCTCGAAGAAGGGCCAGGAAAGAAAGCTGCGATCGGGCATCAATCGCCCTTGAACTCCGGCTTCTGCTTGTTCGCGAAGGCTTCGTAGGCGCGGTGGAAATCGTTGGTTTCCATGCAGCGGGCCTGCGCGCGCGCTTCGGCCTCGAGTGCCTGTTCGATGCTCATGTTCCACTCGGCACCGAGCTGGCGCTTCGTGATGCAATGCGCGATCGACGGCCCGTTTCTGAGGTCGCTTGCGAGTGCATAGGCCTCCGCCAGCACGTCTTCGACGACCCGGTTATAGAAACCCCAGGCGAGCCCCTCGTCGCTTGTCATCGCTCTGCCGGTAAACAGCAGTTCGCTGGCCCGGCCGTGGCCAATGATCCTCGGCAGGATCGCGCAGGCTCCCATGTCCGCGCCCGATAGCCCCACTCGACTGAACAGGAAGGAGGTCCTGCATCCCGGCTGTCCGAAACGGATATCGCTGGCCATGGCCAGGATCGCGCCCGCCCCCGCGCAGACTCCCTCCACCGCTGCAATTATCGGCTGGGGACACTTTCGCATCGCGCGAACAAGGTCGCCGGTCATTCGGGTGAAACGGAGCAGGCCGTCCGGCTTCATCTTGGTCAGCGGTCCGATGATCTCCTGCACATCGCCGCCGGAGCAGAAATTCCCGCCAGCGCCGCGGATCACCAACGCCTTCACGGCATAATTGTGATCGAGCTCGTAGAAGGTCGAGCGCAGTTCGTCGTAGCTCTCGAAGGTGAGCGGATTCTTCCGCTCAGGTCGGTTCAGCACGATCGTCGCGACGCCGTTCTGGAATTCCCACAGGAAGTGCGTCGGCGTGAACGTCGCGGGATCGAAGGTCATGCGTTCGTCCCGCCATCCATCGTGATCTCGGCGCCGTTGATGTCGCGACTGAGCGGAAGGCACAGCATCGCGATGGCGGCGCCGATTGCCTGCGGATCGACGAGTCGGCCACTCGCATTCATGTTGGTGATGGCCTCGCGCGAATCCTCCTCGCTCCGACCGGTCACTCGCGCAACGCGAGCGATCGACTGGTCGGTCATCGGCGTGTCCACGAACCCTGGGCAGAGTGCGTTCACCGTGAGGTTCGTCTTTGCATATTCGCGCGCGAGCGAACGCATCAATCCGATGACGCCGTGCTTCGACGCGCCGTAATGAGCGGCATAAGCGATGCCGCGAAGTCCCGCGACGGAGGCGACGAAAACCAGCCGGCCATTGTCGCTATCGAGGAGGTCTGCGATCGCCGCCTGCGCGCAGTCGAAGGAGGCGGTGAGATTGGTCGCGATGATGCGGTCCCAGCTTTCGCGAGTCATCCTGTGGAAGGGCGCGCTCTCGGCGACACCGGCATTCACCACCAAGCAATCGATCGGCCCGTTCACGCCGCGCGCTTCATCGAAGGCTGCGCGAAGGCGCTCCGGGTTCGTCACGTCGCACTGGATCGCCGCTCCTCCCAAGGCGTCGGCGACAGCCTGGAGCGGCTCGATGCGCCGCCCGAGCAATGACACTTTCGCGCCCGCGGCACCGAGGTGCTGGGCCGCCGCGGCCCCGATCCCCGTACCGCCGCCCGTAATCAGCGCATGGCGGCTCTCAAGCTCTCGCCCCATTGCTTCGTCTTGGCCGAACGGCGATGAGGTGGCAAGGCGGCGACGCCATGAAGCTCGCGATCCTCGAAACCGGCTTTCCTCCCGGCAACCTTGCCGACGAGTTCGGTGATTATCCCTCGATGTTTCAGCGAATGCTCGGCGACGGTTTCGAGGCGGAGGCCTTTGACATCCAGTCGGGCGAGCTGCCTGATCCGTTCGCGTACGACGCCTGCCTTATCACCGGCTCGCCCGCAGGCGTCTATGAGCCGCTCGACTGGATCGGGCCGCTCCAAAATTTCATCCGCGAAGCCAAGGGCGTCAAAATGGTCGGCGTTTGCTTCGGGCACCAGGTGATGGCGCAAGCCCTTGGCGGACAGGTCGAAAAATCGAGCAAGGGCTGGGGCGCAGGCCTGCACAGCTACAGGCTCGTGGGTTCGCATCCCCCGATCGACGGGCCGCGGACGATCGCCGTACCCGCGTCACACCAGGACCAGGTCGTGATCCAGCCGCCCAACACCAATGTCGTGGCCGCGTCCGATTTCACTCCTCTTGCCGCCCTTGCCTGGACCGACCGGCCCGCGATTTCCGTCCAGTTCCACCCTGAATTCTCGCCCAGCTTCGCCAAGGCTTTGATCCAAAAGCGCTACGATATCGTGCCTGACCCCGGCGCCGCGATCGCTTCGCTCGATGCGCTTAACGACAATGCGCGTGTTGCCGGTTGGATAAGGGACTTCCTCAAGGCATAGGCCCCGCCAGGATAGATTGGAGAGACAGATGAAGACTCGCGCCGCCGTCGCCTTCGAAGCCAAAATGCCGCTCGAAGTCGTCGAAGTGGACCTCGAAGGCCCCAAGGAGGGCGAGGTATTGGTCGAGATCATGGCGACCGGCATCTGCCACACAGACGCCTACACGCTTGACGGTTTCGACAGCGAAGGCCTCTTCCCTTCGATCCTTGGCCATGAGGGCGCGGGCGTGGTTCGCGACATCGGTCCCGGCGTTACCAGCGTCACGCCGGGCGACCACGTCATCCCGCTGTACACACCCGAGTGCCGCCAGTGTAAGTCGTGCCTTTCGGGCAAGACCAACCTCTGCACGGCCATCCGAGCGACGCAGGGGAAAGGCCTGATGCCCGACGGCACGAGCCGCTTCAGCTACAAGGGCGAGACCATCTACCATTACATGGGCTGCTCCACCTTCTCGAACTTCACGGTGCTGCCGGAGATCGCGGTGGCGAAAATTCGCAAGGACGCGCCATTCAAGACGAGCTGTTACATCGGTTGCGGCGTCACCACCGGTGTCGGCGCGGTCGTCAAGACGGCAAAGGTCGAGCCCGGCGCGAACGTCGTCGTATTCGGGCTCGGAGGCATCGGCCTCAACGTCATTCAGGGCGCGAAGTTGGTCGGCGCGAACAGGATTGTCGGGGTCGATATCAATCCTGAGCGCGAGGAGTGGGGCCGCAAGTTCGGCATGACTGATTTCATCGACGGCAGGAACAAGGATCGCGCGCAAGTCATCGAGGAAGTGCTCGCCATCACCGATGGCGGCGCGGATTACACTTTCGACGCGACCGGGAACACGGAGGTCATGCGAACGGCCCTCGAATGCTGCCACCGCGGCTGGGGGACCAGCATCATCATCGGCGTCGCCGAGGCAGGAAAGGAGATCGCGACGCGCCCGTTCCAGCTGGTCACAGGCCGCAACTGGCGCGGCACGGCTTTCGGCGGTGCCAAAGGTCGAACCGACGTTCCCAAGATTGTCGATTGGTACATGGACGGGAAGATTGCGATCGACCCGATGATCACCCACGTGCTCGAGCTTCACGACATCAACAAGGGCTTCGAGCTGATGCATTCTGGCGAGAGCATCCGCTCGGTCGTCGTCTACTAGGAGGCACGTAAATGTTCAGCCACGTCATGCTCGGATCGAACGACATCGAACGCTCGAAGACATTCTACGATTCGCTTTTCGGGAAGGAAGCGGCGGTGGATGACAAGGGCCGCCTTGCCTATCGCAAGAACGGCGCCACTTTCATGGTTTCAAGGCCGATAGACGGGGAGCCGGCGTGCCGCGCGAACGGCGGCACCGTCGGTTTCTATTTCGACACTCGGGACGAAGTGGATGCTTGGCACAAGGCCGCCATCGAAAATGGCGGCACATCCATCGAGGACCCGCCCGGCTATCGCGAAATGCCGTTTGGCAAGCTCTATCTCGCCTACGTCCGCGATCCCGACGGCAACAAACTCTGCGGCCTGCACCGGCCCGCTCAGTGACGATCGAGATCGTTTCCGAAAACAAGGCCCATGGCGGGCGGCAGCTCGTGGTCAAGCACGCGTCGCGGGCGACGTCTTGCGACATGACGTTCTCGATCTTCCTTCCGCCGCAGGCCCAAAGCGGCGAGCGCCTCCCCATCGTCTGGTATCTCTCGGGGCTCACCTGCAGCCACGCCAACGTCACCGAGAAGGGCGAATATCGCGCGGCCTGCGCCGAACATGGATTGATCTTCGTCGCACCGGACACGAGCCCGCGCGGCGATGCTATCCCGGATGCCGAAGGCTATGATTTCGGAAAGGGCGCCGGCTTTTACGTCGATTCGGCGATCGATCCCTGGTCCCGCAACTACCGGATGTGGACCTACGTGACCGACGAACTCCCCGCCCTCGTAACGGGCGAGTTCCCGGTCGACGGTTATCGCCAGGGGATCACCGGTCATTCGATGGGCGGGCACGGCGCGCTCACCGTCGGCCTTCGTAATCCTGACCTGTTCCGCAGCGTCTCCGCGTTCGCGCCGATCGTTGCGCCGTCGCAGGTACCGTGGGGACAAAAGGCCCTGACGGGCTACCTCGGGGCCGATCGCTCGAGCTGGCGCCGGCATGACGCCGTCGCACTGATCGAGGACGGCGCGCGACCGCTCGACCTGCTGGTCGATATCGGCACCGCGGACCAGTTCCTTGAGCAGGAGCTGCGCCCCGAGCTCCTCGAGCGCGCCTGCGCCGACGCTGGTATTGCGCTGACGCTCCGTCGGCAGCCGGGCTACGACCACAGCTATTATTTCATTTCGACTTTCATGGCCGACCACCTTCGGTGGCACGCGGATCGGCTGGGCTGAACTGCAGGCTCAGCCGCGCTGCGCCGTTAAATTCATCATCTCGGGCGCCGGCGCCATGTTCGAGTTCATGTGCGCCATGATCCAGATCGTCCCGACCATGACGAGGAAGACGATCAGGACTCCGAACGCCAGCGCGAGCACGTTGTTAGTGTTGTCCGGCCCGCTCGTGATATGAAGGAAGAAGACCAGGTGAACGCCCATCTGCGCGATGGCGAGCACGACAAGGCCGGTAGCCACCCCCGGGCCCCAAAGCGACGATGTCGAAGCGACCCAGAAAGACACGCCCGTAAGCAGAAGCGCCAGCCCGAGGCCGACAATGTAACTGACCGTTTCGGTGAGCATGCTGTCATGCGGTTCGCCCGGCGCGACGTTCAGCGGTTCGAGGTCAGGCTCGGTCATGGCAATGTCCCGATCAGATAGACGATGGTGAAGATAGCGACCCAGATGATGTCCAGGGCGTGCCAGAAGACGCTGAGGCAAAGGAGCCGCCGCATGATGTGCGGCTGGAAACCCTTGGCCCAGACCTGGGCCATCATGGTGCCAATCCATAACAGGCCGCACGTCACGTGAGCGCCGTGGCATCCGACCAGCGTGAAAAAGGCTGACAGGAAGGCACTCCGCTGTGGTCCGGCGCCGATCGCGATCATGCCGGCGAATTCGGTAAGCTCGAGAACCAGGAAGACGAAACCGAACAACCCCGTCAACAACAGCGCGACCTGCGTCCATAAAAGGTTGTTCCTCTTCGCAGCGATCATCGCGAGCCCGCAGATGAAGCTCGAGATGAGAAGGGCGAGGGTTTCAATCGCGACGGTTGTGCGCTCGAAAAGCTGGCTCGTAACCGGTCCGCCGTCGGTCGCCTGAACCAGCGACGCGTAGGTCGCGAACAGCGCCGAGAACAGCACCATGTCCGAGAGCACGAAAAGCCAGAAACCGTAGGGAACGACGATGCTTTTCGACTGCGGGCCCCGGTTGCCGAGCCCAGTGTCTTCTGACCCGCCGTGGGTAAGGCCGATTGCCGGCGCTTCCGTTCCCGCCGTCATGTCGATTGGCTCAGTTCGTGGAGGTGCTCCATGCGGATGCGGCGCCGCTCGCGCGCATTTGCCCTTACTTCCTCGACCGGAATGATGTGTTCGTTCTCGTCGCGCCACGCGTACCAGACGAAGACAACGAAAGCGCCGATCAGACCCAGGACAGCGAGCCACCAAATGTACCAGATGATCGCAAAGCCGCAGAGCGAAGCGAAGAAGGCGACGATGATCCCGGTCGGAGTGTTCACCGGCATTTCGATCGGCTGGTAGTCCGGCTCGTCGATCAGCTGGTCCATCTTGATCGCCGTCTGCTTGCGCGTCCAATAGGCCTCTTCCCCGTGGACGTCCGGAAGCACGGCGAAATTGTAGTGCGGCGGCGGCGAAAGGGTGAGCCATTCAAGCGTTCGGCCGTCCCATGGGTCGCCGGTCACGTCGCGCCTCTGGTCGCGGGTCTTGATCGAATAAAGAAGCTGAACGACCGTCAGCACGATCCCGAGGCCGATGATCGCGGCTCCTACGAACGCAACGTCGAGCCACGGCTTCCAAGTCGGATCAGGGATGTGTTGCATGCGCCTCGTCGCACCCCAGAAGCCGAGCACGTAGAGCGGCATGAAGGCGAGGTGGAAACCGATGAACCAGCACCAGAAGACGGCCTTCCCCAGACGCTCGTCGAGGGTGAAACCGAACGCCTTGGGGAACCAATAAGTGTAGCCGGCCATCAGCGCGAATACGACGCCTCCGATGATCACCTGGTGGAAGTGGGCCACGAGGAAAAGGCTGTTGTGCACGACGAAATCTACCGGCGGAATCGCAAGAAGGACGCCGGTCAGGCCGCCAATCACGAACGTGAGCATGAAGCCGATGAGATAGTACATCGGCACGTTGAAGCGGACCCGGCCGCCATACATCGTGAACAGCCAGTTGTACATCTTAACTCCGGTCGGCACGCCGATGATCATGCTTGCAATGCCGAAGACGGCGTTGACGTCCGCGCCGGCGCCCATCGTGAAGAAATGGTGCAGCCACACGCAATAAGAGATGATGCAGATCGCGAGGGTCGCGAAGACCATCGAGCGGTAGCCGAACAAGGGCTTGCCCGAGAAGGTCGAGGCGACCTCCGAGTAGATGCCGAACGCTGGAAGAACGAGGATGTAAACCTCCGGATGACCCCACACCCAGATGAGGTTCATGTAGAGCATCGAGTTGCCGCCGCCGTCGTTCGTGAAGAAATGGAAACCGAGGTACCGGTCGAGCATCAGCTCGGCCAAGGCGACAGTCAGAACGGGGAACGCCGCCAGCATGATGAGGCTGGACGCCAGCGAGGTCCAGCAGAAGACCGGCATGCGCAGATAGCTCATCCCCGGCGCGCGTGTCTTAAGGATCGTCGTTACGAAATTGACTGCGGTGAGCACCGTTCCGACGCCCGAGATCTGCAGTGCCACGAGATAGTAATCAACGCCCACACCGGGCGAAAAGGCTTTCTCGCTCAGCGGTGGGAAGGCGAGCCAGCCGGTCCGTGCGAACTCGCCGATGAAAAGGCTCAGGTTGACGAGCAGCGCGCCCGACGCCGTCAACCAGAAACTCACGTTGTTCATTGTCGGGAATGCCACGTCGCGCACGCCCAGCTGAAGCGGCACCACGAAGTTCATAAAGCCGATCACGAAGGGCATCGCCACGAAGAAGATCATGATCGTCCCGTGCGCGGAGAAGATCTGATTGTAATGCTCGGGGGGAAGATATCCCTGCGACGTCCCGATCGCGAGAGACTGTTGCGCGCGCATCATGATTGCGTCAGAAAATCCGCGCACGAGCATCACAAGCGCGATCACGATGTACATGACGCCGATGCGCTTGTGGTCGGTTGAGGTGATGTACTCGTTCCAGAGATACGGCCACCAGCCTTTCATCGTCACCCAAAGGGCGATCGCGCCGACTGCAATCAGTACGACAAGCGAAGTGATGAGCGGGATCGGCTGGTTGAAAGGGATGGCGCCCCAGGTCAGTCTGCCGAAGATCGTCATGCCTTGGATCCATTGACGGGCTGGTTATGCTCGGGTGCAGGCACCGGGTTGGCCGGCGCCCGATTGGCGACGATCGCGTCGAACAATCCCGGAGCGACCGTGCCGTAGGTCGCCGGCTTTACGTAACTGCTCGGCTTGGAAAGCGCCGCGTAGCCTGGTCCGTCGAGCTTGAGCTGGGATCCACGAGCGCCCTGCGCCCAGATTGCGAACTGGTCGGGCGGAAGTGCCTGGACCTCGAACTGCATCCCCGGAAAGCCATCGCCACTGAAATGCGCGGAGAGGCCATTGTAAGTGCCCGGCCGGTCCGCCTCTAGGTTCAGGCGGGTCGTCATGCGCGGCATCGTGTAGATCATCGATCCCATTTGGGGAACGAAAAAGCTGTTCCAAACGGTGGCGGATGTCAGGCGGAAGCTGACCGGCGTGCCCGCGGGAACCACGAGTTGATTGACCGTGGCGAGGCCCTGGTCGGGGTAGATGAACAGCCATTTCCAATCGAGCGAAACGACCTCCACCCTGAGCGGCGGATTGGCCGACTTGAGCGGCTTGCTCGGTTCGAGATCGTGGCTTCCGATCCAGGCGATTCCGCCGAGCAGCATGATGGTCAGCGCCGGGACCGCCCACACGACCATCTCGATGGCCCCTGAATATTCCCAGTCGGGACGGTATTGGGCCTTGGGATTGCCCCGGCGGAACCACCAGGCAAACGCGACGGTGGCCATCATCGTTGGGATGATGATCGCAAGCATGATGGCGGTAGAATTGATGAGTATTTGCTTTTCGGCCCTGGCGACTGGTCCGACGGGATCGAGAATCCCCCGATTGCAGGCGCTGGCCATCAAGCCGAGGATCGCGGCAGCAAAAATGCGCCGCTTCATTCTCCGACCTCGCATAGGCGCTGTGTTCACGAGCCCCCCGTCACTTCGGTTCGAACCGTAGACGAACGAAAACAATCCGGCCTTCCGTAATCTTACGGACTTCGGACCCGCTTCGTCCCAAGCTTGTCGCCAGTCAACACTGCGACCGCTCGACAGCCGATCCGGTACCCTGGTGACCCCAACGGGACTCGAACCCGTGTTTTCGCCGTGAAAGGGCGACGTCCTAGACCGCTAGACGATGGGGCCGCTTGGAAGCGGTGAGCGGGTTAGGCGAGGGGTTTTGAAGCGTCAAGCAAGCGCGGCGTCGTCGACGTGCATCTCCGCGGCATTGCCGCCGCTCCACTCGTCGCGGCGGATCGAACCGGCAAGCCACCAGCGGGCGTCGGGAGGAGAAGAGAGCAGCGCCTGGCCGAGTTCGCTGGTCGCGCTCCTGAAGGCGATCCATTTGAAACTCCTGCCGTCGTCGCCTGCGCCGACCCCGCGCACGTGGCCATCGCCGACGATGCCGGCGCGAAGAAGTCGGAGCGGACCTGCAGCGACCCGAGGCCTGGGCCAACCGGCTCCATACGGCCCGGCGGAATCGAGCGCGTCACATAGCCCGGCGGCAACTCCGCCGGGCGTGAGCAAGGCGTCGAGGAGCAGCGCGCGGTCGCCGCGGGCCCGCTCGACGTCGGCGGCGAGCCGCTGGTTGATGAAGCTGCGGAACTGCTCGAAACCGTTTGGCGGCAGCGTGAGGCCGGCCGCCATGGCGTGTCCTCCGCCAGCAAGGAGCAGGCCGCTGTCCTTGGCCGCGAGCACTGCAGCGCCAAGGTCAACACCCGAGATCGAGCGACCCGAACCCTTGCCCGTGCCGTCGTCGGTCTCTGCTATGACGATGGCAGGCCGTCCGAACCGCTCCTTCAAGCGGCCGGCGACGATCCCGATCACGCCCTGGTGCCAGCCGCTGCTCATCACCGTGATGACGGGGGCTCCGTCCTGCTTACGGGCCTGTGCCTCGGCCTGCTCGCAGACCAGCATCTCGATCGCCCGGCGCTCTTCGTTCAGCCGGTCAAGTTCCAGCGCGATGGTTCGCGCTTCTTCCGGATCGGAACTGGTGAGGAGCCGAACGCCAAGATCGGACTTGCCAACGCGACCGCCTGCATTGATCCGTGGCCCGAGCGCGAAACCGAGGTCGCGACAGGAGGGCGGCTTCACCAACCGCGCCGCTTCAGCGAGCGCCGACAAGCCGATGTTCTGCCGGGCCGCCATGACTCGAAGCCCCTGGGTCACGAACGCGCGATTGAGGCTCTTCAGCCGGGCGACATCAGCAACGGTTCCGAGCGCAACCAGATCAAGGAGTTCAAGCATCTTCGGCTCGGCAAGCGCTTCGAAGAAGCCGCGCGCCCTCAGCTCGCGAACGAGCGCGACTCCAAGTAGAAACGCCATACCGACCGCCGCGAGGTGCCCGTGCGCGGCGCCGTGCTCGCTTTCGTCGAGCCGGTTCGGATTGATCAGCGCATGCGCGACGGGCAACAGGCTCGCGCACTGGTGGTGGTCGACGACGATCACGTCGAGCCCCGCCGCTCGAGCCTCCTCGAGCGCGTCGAAGGCCTGCGCGCCGCAATCAACGCAGACGGCGACGCTCGCCCCGCCCTGCTTGAGCTCGACCAGGGCTTTGCCTGAGGGACCGTAGCCCTCCATCAGCCGGTCTGGAATATAGACAATTGGTTCGGCGTTGAGCTGTCGCAGCAAGAGCACGAGAAGCGCAGCGCTGGTCGCGCCGTCGACGTCATAATCGCCGAAAATGGCGATCCTCTCGCCGCCTTGAACCGCATCGGCCAGCCGCTTCGCGCCCTTGTCCATATCCTGGAAACAGCTCGGATCAGGAAGGAAGTCGCGGATCCTCGGCTCGCGATTGCGGGCGAGGTCCGCCCGCTCAACGCCGCGCGCGAGAAGCAGCTCGTCGACCAACGCGTCCATTTCTGGCTGGTCGACCGGCGGCCGTCGCCAGCGCCACGGCTGCCCCATCACGGACCGTTCGATGTTCAGCGCCGCCTCCACGCCGCTGAAGGTAAGAGTCGTGCATTGGCGGGTCTAGAGCCTGCGGTGCTTGAGATCGCGATATTCTGTGGAAACCCGTCGGATGGTGCCGGTGCTGGCGCGCATCACGATGCTGTCGGTCGTGGTGCAACCGCGACCGCGATGCACGCCCTTCAGGAGCGAGCCGTCAGTGACGCCAGTCGCCGCGAAGATGCAGTCGCCCTTTGCCATATCGTCGAGGCTGTAGACGCGCTGGAGGTCCTCGATTCCCCAGCGTCGGGCGCGGGCGACCTCGTCGTCGTTGCGAAAGACGAGCCGGCCCAGCATCTGCCCGCCGACGCAGCGCAGCGCCGCTGCCGCGAGGACGCCCTCGGGGGCTCCGCCCGTGCCGAGATAGACGTCGATGCCCGTCGCGGGATCGGTGGTGGCGATCACGCCGGCAACGTCGCCGTCCGGAATTAGCCGGACACCGCACCCCAGCCCCCGGAGTTCGGCGATGATCGCCTCGTGCCGCGGCCGGTCGAGCACGCACGCGGTGATCTCGTGAGGCTCGACTCCCTTCGCCCGGGCTATGGCTTGGATATTGGCACTGACCGGGCGAGCGAGATCGATCGTTCCTTCAGCGTATCCAGGCCCGACCGCGAGCTTGTCCATGTACGTGTCGGGCGCGTTGAGGAGACATCCGGCCTCGGCGATCGCGAGCACTGCAAGCGCGTTCGGACCAGCCTTCGCTGTGATCGTCGTTCCTTCGAGAGGGTCAAGCGCGATGTCGATCTTCGGTCCCGAGCCGTCGCCCGAACCGACCCGCTCCCCGATGTACAGCATCGGCGCCTCGTCGCGCTCGCCTTCGCCGATCACGACGGTGCCCTCGAGGGGAAGTTCGTTGAGGGCCGTGCGCATCGCTTCGACGGCCGCGGCGTCCGCGGCTTTCTCGTCGCCGCGCCCGATCAGTCGCGAGGCGGCGATCGCAGCGGCCTCGGTGACCCGCACCATTTCGAGCACGAGGACTCGGTCGAGAACGTGGCTTGTGTCTTGGCTCATCGGCTCTCGTGCACTCCTGCTCGCAAGGGGAGTGCGGATAGGCGGCCTAGCTGCCCTCGTCCACCGTGTGCTGAAGCAGCTCCGAGCGGACGCGCACGGCCCGCGCCGCGATCGTAGTTTCGAACAGGAAAACGGCAAACCCCGAGCCGATCGTGAGCATGGAGGCGATGAACAGCAAAGCGATCTCGTCGCCGAATCGAACGCCCGTGAGGCTGGCGGCGAAGAGCAGCACCACGACGAGGCAGATGAGCAGCGCGGACACGACCGACAGTCCGGTCGCCCAACTGACGAGCGACATCCGGCGGTCAAGGATCTTGAGGTCGCTGACCCAGCGGTCATGCTCGGCTCCGCGGCTCGCGAGCAGCATCGGTTCGATCTCGCGCGAACGGTCGACGATGCGCGACAGGCGCGACGCGCAAACGTTGAGAAACGCTCCGATGCCACTCAAAAGGAACACCGGCGCGACTGCGTTGCGAACGATCTCGCTAGCGACATCGACCGAGAAATTGGGCGATCCCTGGAGCATGCCGCGCCTTTATCGTGGGGTGCTGGCGAAGTCGCAAGGTGGATGGCAGGCTAGGCGGCCTGTTTCTCGCAGCTCGAGACTTCGAGCAGGAGCAAGCCGTTCGCGACGAAGCTCGCGGCGATGAACCACGCGAAGCTGGCAACGAGCGTATCCGTCGGTCCGAAAAGGCTGATCACGATTGTCGCAATCGAAAGTCCTGCCATCAGCAGCAGGCCGAGCGCGATGTCGACGCCCGCAGAAATCGCCGTCCACGTACGGACCGCTCCCTCGGTCAGCCGGACTGCAACTGCGAGGATCGCGCCCCTGATGAAGAGCCAGGCGATCACAGGAGTGACGATCGGAAAGAAATGCGTCGTCGGATTGACGATGAACAACAGCCCGGCGAGCGTCGTGACAATGCCTGCAGCCATGGCGAGCGTGCGTGCTTCGCGCCTGAGCGATCCCGCAACAGTCTCGATCAGGCCGGCCGCCACCAGCAGCCCGCCGATCATTTCCGACGAGATGCTCTTGCCGGCTGGAAGCAGGGCGGCGCCGGCGCTGAGAAAGATGATGGCGATGCCGGCGACGCGCAGCGCTCGCGAACGCCGCTGTCCAGAATCCTGTGACTGAGCCTGGGTAGCCAAGAGCACCCCCATTGCTATGCCGCCCTTCGAACCAAGTTGCGGGCGCTACGGTTCCCTCGACAAGTCGCCAAGTTCAATTAGTCGACGCGCGCAAGCTTCACCATTCGCATTATTGCGCGTGAGTCGACGGCGCAGCTGTCAGTGATCCGTGCCCGAATCATCGTTCGCCGGCGGCGCAATTACTCGCAGCGCAGTTTTTCGGATCGTGTAATCGAGCGGCGCACTTGCGCGCACCACTTCACCGTCGAGTGACACGGCGAGTTGCCGCCGCCCGCATGAAACCTGGAGACGCTCAACCGCGTCCACGCGCACCATGTCATCGCCGCGGCTTCGGCCAAATAATGCGCGGACGCTAGCCGCGAGCAATCCCCGGCGCGTCTTCTTGCGCATCACCAGCACACACAGCTCTCCGCCGTCGAGCCGTTCCCGCCGGCCGGGCGCGCCAATGTCGATTCGGTAGTCGTTGTTCCCGACGAACAGCAACGGCGTGTCAACGCGGCCCGTCCGCTCCTCGTTGACGGTGAGCGTCAGCCGATGGTGGTTGAAACGTCCCAATGTTCGCAGCGAGGCCACGATCATCGCCAGCCGCTTGCTTCGCCCAAGCCGCTTCCGCTGGAGATCCCGATCGATAACCATCAAGGGATAGAGACCGATCGCGCTGTTGTTGATGAACACCCGTCCGTTCATTTCGCCAATATCGACGCTGCGCTCGCTCCCGCTCGCGATCAGTCGCGCCGCTTCATCGAGGCCGGTCGGGATGCCGAGGTCTCGCGCAAAATGGTTGAGTGTTCCGAACGGAAGGATGCCGAGCTTCGTCTCCGATCCAACTAGCGCGGCGGCCGCGGCGCTGATCGAGCCATCTCCGCCGCCGACGATTACGAGGGGATCGCCACGCTCCGCGATAGCCTTGCAGCGAACGGCGTAATCGCCGCCTGAAAGGAGCTCGACCTCGGTATCTATTCCGACCCTGGCCAGGGCTTCGCGCGCAGTCTCGGCAAGCCCGGGATCCAGGGCAAGCGCTCCGCCGTGGCGGTTGAGCAGGACAGAAACAGCCATATCTTCGAGTTGAGACTCTGGGCGTCAGCCCTTCGTTCCCGAATCGGCATTTGCCCTCGCCTTGTCCTCGGGAGTGCACTGGCCGGTGCGATGGGCCTCGGAACGCATCTTCATCGCCATCTTGCTCGGCCCGCCTTCCATGTTCATCCCGACGTGCGTCGAATAGCTCTCGGGCGAGTAGCTGCCGGTGATCGACATCGTCATCGCGCCTTCGCTCGCAGCGCAGCGCATGACCGCATCGATCTTGCCTCCGCCCATGGTGAAATGATCGTAGCGGCAATTTTTCTCGGCCTTGCCGCTGAAGAATTTGCCGCCCGGCCGCTTGGCCTGCTCGGGCGTGAGGCAATAATCATAGGTCATGTCGCCGTGTTGCCCCATCACCTGCTTCATCTTTTCCTGGGCTTCCGGTGGCAATCCCGGGATGTTCATTTCCTCGAGTGTGCCGCTCACGCGCCATTCTCCCGCCTTGAGGTAGAGGTCGTCTGCAACTCCGGAATTGCGAACGGCATTAGCAACCTGCTCGAGGCTGGCGTTCTTCTCCTGAACCTCGGGCGACTTGTTGCACCCGCCAAGTGCAACCACCACCGCGACAACAAAGGCGAGATGCTTCATGGACTGGGTCCCCCTTTCTTCACCGCGCAGCACCATAGACTGGAGCCGCCGCCCTCAAAAGCGGGCGCTCAACTCCAGTTGCGGACCACGTCGAGTGCGTTGGGCAGCGCGTCGATTGCGCCGTGAACCAAAACAACGAGGAGGAGGCTTCTCGACCGCGCCCACAACATGCCAAGCGCGATCGACAATGGTGACAGGGTTGCGATTGTGAAGGCCGCGACCTGCACCGGGTCCGGAGACCAGCCATCCACGTCCGGTCCGCCGCGCAGATAAAGTCCCGGCCAGTGGGAGAGTGCGAACAGGACCGATGTCACCACTATTGCCGAAACTGGGGACTGGAACCAGGACGTGAGCCTTGACTGCAAGGATGCGCGGAAGAGGAATTCCTCGCATAGGCCCGCCTCGAGCGAGTTCCATGCCCATGAGGCGAGCACCCATGCAAGCGCTGCCGCCGGGGCGAGGTTCAGCGCGCCGATCTGCTTTAGCGAAGGGCTGACGACGCTCAGCAGGGCGAACATCAGCCCGCATAAAATGATCAGCGTTGGCCAGAAGCCGCGCCGATTCGCGCCTGTGTCGAACTGCCAGCGAACGCTCCCGCCAACGATAAGGATCAAGCCCGCTGGAATGCAGACGTGGATCACGAGCTTGTAAGCGAGGACGGCGAGGTCCTGTCGCGCGCCCGGGGCAATCGAATGTTTGATGGCGCCGAGCCACAGGCCGACCAGGAGCACCGCGTAGACGAGAATGTAGCCGAGAAGTGTCAGCGACTCCCGCGGAGCATGCCGCACTTGCGGCGCCGGCGCATCCATCTTGCGCGTCAGGAACAGGATGATGCCGCTCAGCACCAGGCCAAAAATCAGGAGCGAAGCGATCGGGAAGAGCCAGTCGCCGCCACCAAGCGCGATGTAGCCGGTCGAAACAGCCCATAGGAGGAGGTAGCCCGCCGCCGTGCGCCTGCCACTGCGGCCGAACAGTTCCGATGACGCCATGGCTGGACCCCGTTTCGTTTCCGAAATTAAGACCCTGCAACGAAATCGACAAAGTGGAAACTAGCTGCGGCGATGCGTCGGAGCGTGGAAGTCAGGATTCTTGTTCGCAATCCACGCGAGGAACCGGCCGATACGCGGATCGGCCCTCATCATCGCCACGCTGCTCCCGAAGGCGCCGAGCTCATTGAGCGAAAAGGTCCGGTGCAACGTACGGTGGCAGATTGGGTGGATCGCCACAGTTTCGCGGCCGCCGCGGCTTTTCGGCACCGGGTGGTGAAATTCGAAACGCGCTCCGAGCGGTCGCTGGCACAGCCAGCAGCGTCCGCCTTTCTCAGTCACCATCGACCGGGCCGCCGCGCCACCGCGGGAATGGCCGCTGCCCGAGACAGACGTCGAGTCCGGCGCGCGCAAGCAGGCGCGTCGAATCGAGAATGGGAAGCGGCGATACGTCGGCAGTCACGAGCAGCGGGATTTCCGTGCAGACCAAAGCAGCGCCGTCGCAGCCGTCGTCGTTTTTCAACCGTTCGATGATCTGGAGGTAGCGACGGCGGGACTCGTCGCGGAACACGCCATTGACCAGCTCGTCGAAGATGATTCGGTCAATGTCGGATCGCTCGTCTTCGTTCGGAAAACAGGGCTCGATGCCGACTGCCGGTAGAGCACGGCGGTACACCGGTCCCGCCATTGTAAACCTCGTGCCGAGCACTGCGACACGCGTCATGCCCGCCCCGGCAGCGTGCTCGGCGACGATATCCGCAATATTGAGCCCGGGAAGGGCGAGAGCAGGTCCGTCGGTCTCGAGGGCGATATGTGCGGTGTTGTCGGGACAGGCGAAGAAGTCGCATCCACCCGAGGCGAGACGCTCGACCGACTGCGCCATGATCGATCGCACGGCCGCGTAATCCCGCGCTTCCCATGAGGGCATAGCGTGGGCCATTGCCGTGCAGTCGAGCATCACGTCCGGGTGCATGTAACGACCCAAGGCGCCAAAGCCTTCACGACAGAATGTAAGGTAACAGAGCGCCGCTCCTTCAGAGCTGTGCGCCAGAATCCCGAACCGCATCGCGCCCTCCGTTGTGGCCATCGTTCGCGGCGACCATATAGCCGCCGATGCCGATTCAAATCCGTACATCGCTGGCTGAACCTGAAACGGCCGAAACTTTCGTTCCGCACAAGCCTGCGCGGCCCGACAAGGCAGAAGGAGGCAAGCCGTTCAAGCTCGTCGCCGACTACGAGCCCGCGGGCGACCAGCCGCACGCGATTGCGGAATTGGTCGAGGGAGTGGGCACTGGCGAAGCGAGCCAGGTACTCCTCGGAGTTACGGGTTCGGGCAAAACCTTCACCATGGCCAAGGTCATCGAGACCGTTCAGCGACCGGCGCTGGTCATCGCGCCGAACAAGATCCTCGCCGCCCAGCTTTACGGAGAGTTCAAGAGCTTTTTCCCCGACAACGCGGTCGAATATTTCGTCAGCTATTACGATTATTACCAGCCCGAAGCCTATGTCCCGCGGACCGACACCTACATCGAGAAGGAGTCGAGCGTGAACGAGGCGATCGACCGGATGCGCCACTCTGCGACCCGGTCGCTCCTCGAGCTCGAAGCGGATCGCCTGCGCCGCCTGCTTCATCGTCGGCCCCGGCGTCACATAGTGACTGTTGGCATAAACGCGCACGCTGTTGAGGCTGGCGCCCTTGGCACCCGTGAGGGGATCGAACTCGCTGATATCCTCGATTTCGTCGCCGAAGAAGGAGACGCGCCAGGCCATGTCCTCATAGTGCGACGGAAAGATCTCTAGATTATCGCCGCGCACTCGGAAGCTGCCGCGGGTGAACGCCTGGTCATTGCGCCGGTACTGAAGAGCGACGAGCTTGCGGATGACCTCGCGTTGATCGTCGACCTGGCCTTTCTTCAGGCTGAAGGTCATCGCCGAATAGGTCTCGACCGAGCCAATGCCGTAGAGGCACGAGACCGACGCGACGATGATCA
>JBJMVK010000050.1:0-6175 GCA_045810725.1 Sphingomonas sp.
GACTCTCCCTTCGTCCGTTTGACGGGCGCTCCGAGTCGCTGAAGGCGCTCGACGCGCTCTTCGATGAGACCTGTACCGTCCGCCTGTTTTTGGCCGTTTGCAAGAGGGGAACGGCTCCGTTCCAGCAGGGTTGGGCCGGCAAAGGAGCAACTGATCGTGGCAAGTATCGCCGAACGTGCCGAGAAGGCCGCAACTGCGCAGGATGGCAAGAAGGGCCGCCACGCAAGAACGCCGGCCGAGATCCCGGCGCCGGGCTGGAAGGAAATCGCATTCCGGACGTGGAAGGAATCGTCGAAGGACAACGTCTCCCTGGTGGCGGCGGGGGTCGCCTTCTACGGCTTCCTAGCGATGGTGCCGCTGCTTGGAGCAACGGTGCTGACCTACGGCCTCGTGGCGAGCCCCGAGACCGTGCTCAAAAATGTCCAGTCGCTCGCCACCACACTTCCAAAGGACGTGGCGACGCTCATTGGCGACCAGCTGCTCAACATCGTCAAGACCTCGGGTGGCAAGAAGGGCCTCGGCGTGGTCCTTGCCCTGCTGGTCGCGCTCTGGGGCGCGCGCAATGCCGCCGGCTCGATCATCATCGCGCTCAACATCGCCTACGAAGAAGAAGAGAAACGCGGCTGGATAAGGGTGACACTCCTCTCACTCGCGATCACGCTTTGCGCGGTGTTGCTGGGAATGGTCGGCGCTGCCGTCGTCGGAGCCATGGCGAGGCTCAACGGATTGCTCCCGAGCGTCGGACCGCTTGCGGTCCTTGCGGGCAAGATCCTCGCTTATGTCGTCCTCGCCGCGCTCGCCGCGGCGGCGGCTGCGAGCCTCTATCGCTATGGCCCCTCGCGCACCCGCGCAAAATGGACCTGGATCACTCCGGGTTCGCTGTTCTTCGCGCTCGGCTGGGTGGTCCTGACGCTGGGCTTCGGCCTCTACGTCTCGCGCTTTGGCAAGTACAACGTCACTTATGGATCGCTCGGCGGAGTGATCGTGCTCGTCACCTGGCTCTATCTCTCGAGCTTCATCCTGCTCTTCGGCGCCGAGTTCAATTCCGAGGTGGAGCACCAGACCGCGCGCGACACGACGGCGGAGGCGGGCGACAAGCCCCTGGGAGAACGCGGGGCCTGGTCGGCCGACCACGTCGCCGATGGGCCGGGCGACGAAGGGAAGGAGGGGGGGCGCAGCGACAATCCGATTTCGGACGATGCAGGAGCCCGCGAGACGGAGCCCGCGCAGCACCCGCGGGCTCCGGTCCCGGTCATCGCCGGGTCCGGCCGCGCCAGTATGAGCGCTCGCACCGCCAGTTTTGCGCCGGCCCTGGTGCGGTACCGCGGCATTCTCTCCGCCGCGCTTTGCGCCCTCGGAATGTCCTTGATCGCGAGGCGTTCAAAGGCTCCAACAGCGGCGGCGCTGCTCGCTTCCGCAGCGGGGCTGTTACTGCTGAAGAGCCACGACTAAAGTTCAAATAGACGAATGGCCGACGCCGGGAACAGCAGCGATCCCAAGGGGCACAAAGCGAGCTCGCCCGCTGAAATGCCGCCAAGGGCGTGGAAGGACATCCTCGCGCGCACGTACAAGCGCACGTGGGACGATAATGTCGCGCTAGTTTCGGCAGGAGTCGCCTTCTACGGCTTCTTCGCGCTTCTCTCGCTCCTCGGCCTCATCGTCCTCGTCTACGGTTTCGTCGCCGACCCGCGTTCCGTCATCGAGCATATGCGGGCGCTGACGACGGTCCTTCCACGAGACGTCGCGATCCTCATCGGCGACCAGCTCATGATCGCGGTGAAGTCCTCGGAAGGCACGAAAGGCTTCGCGCTCCTCCTCGCGGCGCTGGTCGCGATCTACGGCGGGACGAACGGATCGGCTTCAGTCATCACCGCTCTCAACATCGCCTACGAGGAAAAGGAGAAGAGAAGCCTCTTTCGTTTTTACAGCCTCGCGGTGTGCATGACCTTGGGAGCGCTCCTTGCCTCGCTGACGGCGCTCGCCGCGACCGCCGCCGTCGGATATATCGACAACCTCCTGCCCGAGGTCTCGCCCGCCGCTGTCCTTGCCGGCAAGCTTGCGGGGTATTTGGTCCTCGCGTTCGTGGCGGCGCTGGTCGCCTCGGTGCTCTATCGCTTCGGCCCCTCGCGAGAGAACGCCAAGTGGAGATGGATCAGTCCTGGAACGGCCTTCTCGGCAATAGCCTGGCTGCTGCTGACGCTGGCATTCGGCTTCTACGTCAGCAATTTCACCAATTATGACGCGAGCTACGGATCGCTTGCCGACGTCGTCGCGCTGCTCACCTGGATGTACCTTTGCGCTTACGCCTTCGTGTTCGGTGCCGAGTTGAACAGCGAGATCGAGCACCAGACGGCGATGGATTCGACGACCGGTTCACCCGAGCCCATCGGCGATCGCGGCGCCTGGGCGGCCGACAATGTCGCGATGGACGACGAGGTCCAGGACCGTCCCGAGGAACAGCGCGAGGGCGAAAAGCTCACCCAGGCCGCTCCCAAGGTTGCGAAAGAAAAAGGCTAGGCCGCTGGAAGCAGCCGCCGCTCGCCGGCGAGGCGAAGCAGCGCGGCCTGGAGCTTCTCGAAGGCTCGCACCTCGATCTGCCGGATACGCTCGCGGCTGACGCCATAGACCTGGCTCAATTCCTCCAATGTCTTGGGCTCGTCCGCCAAGCGGCGTTCCATGAGGATGTGCTTCTCGCGGTCGTTCAGCGATTCCATCGCCGACATTAAGAGGTCGTGGCGGACGCGCGTTTCCTCGTCGTCGGCAATCTGCTCGTCCTGGAGCGGGCCTGAATCGACGAGGAAGTCCTGCCATTGCCCCTCGCCACCCTCGTCGCCCTTCAAAGGAGCGTTGAGGCTGGTGTCGCCGCCCATGCCCATTCGGCGGTTCATGGAGACGACTTCTTCTTCGCTGACCCCGAGATGCGTCGCGATCTTTGTCACGTCCTGGGGCTTGAGATCGCCCTCCTCGAACGCATCGATCTGGTTCTTCATCCGCCTGAGGTTGAAGAACAGCTTCTTCTGGGCCGCGGTGGTGCCCATCTTGACGAGGCTCCACGAGCGCAGGATGAATTCCTGGATCGAGGCGCGGATCCACCACATGGCGTAGGTCGCGAGCCTGAAACCCCGGTCTGGCTCGAACTTCTTCACGCCCTGCATGAGGCCGATATTGCCCTCGCTGATGAGCTCGCTGACCGGCAGGCCGTAGCCGCGGTAGCCCATGGCGATCTTCGCAACGAGCCTCAGGTGCGAATTCACGAGCTTCGCCGCGGCTTCCGTGTCGCCATGCTCGCGCCAGCGCTTGGCGAGCATATATTCTTCCTCGGGCGAGAGGATCGGGAACTTCTTGATCTCCGAGAGATAGCGATTGAGTCCGGCCTCCCCACCGGACGCGGGGAGCGAGACGATCCTTTTTGCTTCAGCCATAAACGCGTCTTTCTCCCTTCATTAGGGCTTCTAAACGCCCTAGACGGTTAAACTTCATACACCAAGCGAGTGCTTCAGTTCCTGCATGTCCGGCGGCATGGGACTTGAGAACGACAACCTGTTGCGGGTCACGGGATGGGTGAAACCGAGCTCGGCCGCGTGCAGTGCCTGGCGATCAAACCCAAGCTCCTTCAAGAGCCTGCCGTGAGTCTTCCCCGGCCGCCCATAGACGGGGTCACCGAGCAAGGCATGGCCGATCGAGGCCATGTGCACCCGGACCTGGTGGGTCCGCCCGGTTTCGAGCCGGCATTCGATAAGCGCAGACTCCTTCAAGCCCTCGAGCTGTTTCCAGTGGGTGACGGCCCTTTTGCCGCGCTGCCCGTCGACGATCGCGATCTTCTTCCGGTTCGTTGCTGACCGCGCGAGCGGCGCATCGATGATCCCACCGCTCGTCCTTGGAACGCCCGCGACGATCGCGAGGTACCGCCGATCGATCGAATGCGCAGCGAACTGCCTGGCCAGGCCCTCGTGAGCGACATCCGTCTTTGCGACGACGAGGAGTCCCGACGTGTCCTTGTCGATCCGGTGGACGATGCCGGGCCTTGCCACCCCGCCGATCCCCGAGAGCTTCCCCGCGCAATGATGGAGAAGCGCATTGACCAGCGTCCCATCGAAGTTCCCGGCCGCGGGATGGACGACGAGGCCCGCGGGCTTGTCGACGACGAGGAGATGCTCATCCTCGAAGACAATCTCCAACGGGATGTCCTGCGGCTCGTTATGGGCGGCGCTGGGCTCCGGAACGACGAGGCGAAGCGCTTCGTCGCCTTTGACCTTGAGCGCGGGATCCCTGACTGCCGCGCCCCTCGATTCCACGGCGCCGCTCCGGATCAACGCCTTCAGCCGCTCTCGCGACAGCGTCGGAACCGCGACCGCAAGCGCACGGTCGAGCCGCCAGCCCGAATGGGCGGCCTCCAGGCGCACATCGATCGTCTTAATTCCCCCCATCTTCCTAGTGAAAGAATATGGGAAACGCCGCGCTGGCGTTCAATGGCGCCAGCTTGCTTCAGATTAGACTTCGGCTCATTGCGCGTCCGATGAATGCGCTAGACCTTGCAAGCCTGCTTTGCTCGCGCCTGTGTCATGATCTGATGTCGCCGGTCGGAGCCCTCAACAACGGTATCGAGCTGCTCTCGGACGAAACCGATCCAGAGATGCGCGAGAAATGCCTCGAGCTCCTGGAAGACAGTGCACGGGCAACCGCCAACAAGCTGAAATTCTTCCGGCTCGCCTTTGGAGCGGGCGGGGGATTCGCCGACGAGATCGACGCGGCCGAGGCCCGGACGGCGCTCGAGGGACTGTTCGGCTCGGAGGGCAGGATCGAGCTTGGCTGGGTGGTCGAGGACGAGAAGCTGCCCAAGGGCGCGATCCGGCTCCTTCTCAATCTCGCGCTCCTCGCCGGCGACGCGCTGGTGAGGGGCGGGCAGCTCGACGTGGGTGCCGAGCGCGGTGCAGGCCGCATCGAGATCGCGGTGAGGGCCGAAGGTCCGCGGATCCTCCTCGATCCCGTCCTTCGCGAGACGCTGGCTACAGGAGGCGGGGGCTCGATCGAGCCGCGCGCCGCCGGTGCATGGCTTGCGCACAGCCTCGCGGCTGAAGGCGGGGGATCGCTCCGGCTTTCGGATCCGGCGAGCGACGTGCTGATGATCGGGGCGACTATCCCTTCACTTTGATCGTCGCCCATAGTGGCGCGAGGCGAGCACCGGGTCGGGGTGCTTCTCCTTAGCGATTGAAGCGCCGACACGGATAACGACGCGTTAACTCCTGCCCTTCATAAGCACCGTTTGAGACAGCGCTTGAGGGCGGCCCTAGCCGATGGATGACCTGATTGCCGATTTCGTAGCCGAATGCCGCGAAATGCTCGAAGCGCTGGGCGGCGAGATCGTCGCCTGGGAGACCGAGCCGGACGATCGCGCGCGCCTCGACAGCATCTTCCGCTTCGTTCACACCGTGAAGGGTAATTGCGGCTTTTTCGACTTCCCGCGGCTTGAGGCTCTCAGCCACGCGGCCGAGGATGCCCTCGCTGACGTTCGAGCAGGGCGCCGGCACCCCGATGCCCCGCTGGTGAGCGCAGTGCTCGCGATCATCGACCGCATCGGTGAGATGATCGGAGCGATCGAGGCGGGCGAGGAAATGCCGGCCGGCGACGACAGCGCGCTCATTCATGCCCTCGCACCAGGGGCGGACGGGCCTGTCCAGCCGGCCGCTGCGCCGCTTGCCGAAGGGCAGCCCCGCGCAAGTTCGGCCCCCCGCACGATCCGGCTCTCGGTCGAACTCCTCGACCGGGTGATGAGCACCGTCTCAGACATGGTGCTGGCAAGGAACGAGCTCGCCCGACGACTTCGCGAGAACCCGACCGACGTCGCCGTCGATGGTGCCTTCGAGCGCCTCTCGGCGATCATCGCCGATATGCGTGATGCGATCACCAGGACGCGCATGCAGCGGATCGAGAACCTCTTCGTCGGATTGCCGCGGATGGTCCGCGACCTTTCGGCCGAACTCGGAAAGCAGGTCCTGGTAGATATCGAAGGCGGCGACGTCGAGCTCGACCGCGAGATGATCGAGATGATCCGTGATCCCTTGACCCACATCATCAGGAACGCGGTCGACCATGGGATCGAAAAGCCGGCGGATCGTTTGAGGGCCGGCAAGCGCGAGATCGGCATCCTTTCGGTTTGTGCGCGCCAGTCGGGCAA
>JBJMVK010000051.1:0-19482 GCA_045810725.1 Sphingomonas sp.
CGCGGTCATGACGCTAGCGTCGGCGGCAATGCTGGGTAGCTTCATCTAACAGCAGCCAATCCGTTGCACGTGCGTTACGGGCGCATGCGTACCACATTCACTCGGATCGCTGCTTGGATCGCGACCGCGTCAGGCCAGCCGATGACCTTCCTCGCGGCCGTCGGGATCATCGTCGTCTGGGCCGTGACAGGGCCGATGTTCCACTATTCGGACACGTGGCAGCTGATCATCAACACCGGCACCACCATCGTCACCTTCCTTATGGTGTTCCTCATTCAAAACAGCCAGAACCGTGACGGTGCCGCGATGCAGGCGAAACTCGACGAGCTTCTTCGCGCTGTCGACAAGGCGCGCGAGAAGTTTATCGGCATTGAGCATCTGACCGATCAGCAGATCGAGCTCGTCCGGTCCGCGCTCGAGCGCTACGCCAAAGATGCGGGCGCCAAGGACAACACTGCGCAGGACACCGTCGATCGGCTGCTCGAGCGCTTCTAGCTAGCTCGGCCGCTTGCGCGCTGGTTGATCGAGATTGCGATCGGCATCGTCGATGGCGCGCAACAGCTCACTGAAATGCGGGGCATCCTCGACCGGCCAGATCCTGTCGAAAGTCGGACCCAATACATCCAGGTCGCGCCGGGTAAGGAGGCCAACCGCCACGATTCGTTCGTGCATGGCGTTTGACTCTATTAATGTGTGTTAGAAACGATCGTGAGCGCCCGGAGTGCCTATAGTTTCGCTCTTGCATCGTTTCTGTGCCCGCGAGTGCGCTCGATGCCACACTTGCCACCCCCTTGGCCCCTGGCTCAAAGCACTCCACATTCACCAGATGAGCTTCATCGCGATGCCCTCGGCCGTCCCGCAATGGCACCAGCTCGCGACGTACGCGGTCGGCATTGCTCTTATCATCATGCTACTTTCCCGAATTCCGTTCCTGGGGCGCATCATTCGGTTTGCGATTTCGCTGGGGCTGTTCGCCCTCCTTATCTTCATCCTGCTCCAGCAAGCTCCGTATCAGCCGGAGCTTTCACGGCTGACGAGCAGCCTTGGCCTCGACGACCAACAGGTCGCAGGCAAGGACTTGCACGTGACCATGGCGCCCGACGGGCACTTCTGGGTCAAGGCGTCAATCAACGGGGTCGAGCGCCGGATGCTGATCGACAGCGGAGCG
Source organism: Sphingomonas sp. (assembly GCA_045810725.1). Classification (GTDB taxonomy): domain Bacteria; phylum Pseudomonadota; class Alphaproteobacteria; order Sphingomonadales; family Sphingomonadaceae; genus Sphingomicrobium. The sequence goes on from JBJMVK010000051.1 coordinate 1,169, forward strand.
ACCGTGACGGCGATCTCGCAGGAGACGGCACACGCGGCAGGCGTGGACACAGGCACCGGCCTCACGCCGGTCATGCTGCACACGGCCAATGGGGTGGCGCCCGCCCAGACCGGGTCCATCGACGAGCTCCGCGTCGGAAATATCGTCGCCAGAGACCTGAGGATCGTGACGGCGCCGGGGCTCGGGGGCCTCGATGTGCTCGGGATGAACTTCCTGTCCAAGCTCCAATCCTGGCGGGTGGAGGGCCGGACGTTGATCCTGGTGCCGCATCACCCCGAGGCTCGAAGCTGATCCGTCCTCTAGTGGCGACGGCAAATCCTCGTGTTGATCCACTCGGCCGCGAGTGCCTTCAATTGCTCGTGTGCAGAATTCGTCCCGGCAGCGTCGCCCCGCCGCAGCGCCCATTCTAGCTTATGCATCTCGACCGAGATTCGCTCTGCGCGGCGAATGTCTTCCTCGGCGGCAGTGGCGGCGCGAAGCTTGTCGACCACCGCGAACATGGCCGCGCGCGCGCCTCTAGGCACGCAATTCTGACCAAGGACCTCATCGAGGACCTGATAAACAACGGCGCTTGTACTCACGTCGGCCAGCACTTCGGCCTCCCCACTCATTACTCACCGCAACGTTAAACGATGATGGTTAACGAAAAACTGTGGCGCTTAATCGTGCTTCACCGCGGGGAAGGTTCCCCTCTGGCGCTGCATCGCCTAACCGGCCCGGGTCATGCATTTCCTCGACCAGGCCAAGATCTTCATCCGTTCCGGCGCGGGCGGTCCCGGCGCAGTGTCGTTCCGACGAGAGAAGTTCATCGAGTTCGGCGGTCCCGACGGCGGTGACGGCGGAAAGGGCGGTGATATCGTGTTCGAGGCCGTTCCCGGGCTCAATACCTTGATCGACTTCCGCTACACCCAGCACTTCCGGGCCCCGCGCGGCAAGGGTGGTGCCGGATCGAACCGGACCGGCGCAGGCGGCGAAGACCTCGTCATCAAGGTCCCGGTCGGGACTCAAATCCTCGCTGACGATGAAGACAGGACGCTGCTTGCTGATCTGACCCTCGATGGCCAGCGCGTGGTCTTCCTCAAGGGCGGCCTGGGGGGCCGCGGTAACGCGAGCTACAAGAGCTCCACCAACCGAGCCCCGCGCCAGCACCAGACCGGCGAGGCGGGACAGGAAGCGTGGGTGTGGCTCCGTTTGAAGCTGCTCGCCGACGTCGGCCTCGTGGGTCTCCCAAACGCGGGCAAATCGACCTTCCTCAACTCGGTGACCAACGCGTCCGCCAAGGTCGGCGATTATCCTTTCACGACCTTGCGTCCGCAGCTGGGGGTTGTCCGCCACAAGGGCCGGGAGTTCGTCGTCGCGGATATTCCCGGGCTCATCGAGGGCGCGGCCGAGGGGGCCGGGATCGGTGACCGCTTTCTCGGCCATGTCGAACGCACCCGTCTGCTGCTTCACCTCGTCGATGGATCAGGAGATGATTCGATCGGTGCCTGGCAAGTCGTTCGAGACGAGCTCGAGGGATATGGCGCCGGCCTCACTCAGAAGCCGGAGCTCATTGCCCTTACCAAGGTCGACCTGCTCGACGGCAAGAAAAAGGAGAAGGTCGTCGAGGCGCTCGAAAGGGAGTCTGGCGCCAAAGTCTTCCCAGTTTCGGCGCCACTCGAGGAGGGGCTCGAGCCGCTGCTCGACACGATCATCGAGCTGCTCGGAAGCGCCGCCCAGGAAGTCGCGGAGGTCGCGGATGGAAGGCCCTGGTCACCTCTATGAAGCTAGCGGTCACGGGCGGGACGGGGTTCGTCGGCTCGCATCTTCTCGATGCAGCGATCGCCAGCGGCCACGAAGTTGCCGCCCTTGCCCGCCGCGAACAGGCACCACGGGAAGGAGTCAGCTGGATCTCCGGTGACCTCCAGGACCGCGGCGCCCTGGAACGGCTCGTCGACGACGTCGACGCCGTTATCCATGTCGCTGGAGTGATAAGCGCAGCGAACGCAACGGCGTTCGACAAGGGCAATGTCGAGGGCACATTGACGATGCTCGCGGCAGCGACCGCCGGCGGCGTGCGACGCTTCATCCATGTCTCGTCCCTCGCCGCGCGCGAGCCCAAGCTGTCGCTCTATGGCGCATCGAAGCAGCGCGCCGAGGAGCTTGTCCACCGCTCGGGCCTCGATTGGGCCATCGTCCGCCCGCCCGCTGTCTATGGCCCCGGGGACCGCGAGACGCTCGAGCTGTTCCGGATGGCGAAGCTCGGCTTCATGCTGATGCCGCCCAAGGGACGGGTATCAGTGCTGCACGCGCACGACCTCGCCAGGCTGTTGATCGCGCTCGCGTCCTATGACGCACCGTCCTCAATCCTCATCGAGCCAGACGACGGAAAAGCCGATGGCTGGACTCACCGGCAGTTCGCCCGCGCCCTCGGCGATGCGGTCGGCACCAGGCCCGCGATCGTCTCGTCGCCAGGAATTCTGCTGCGCCTTGCCGCTCGCGCGGACCAGATGCTTCGCCGCAACAAGGCCAAGCTCACCGTCGATCGCGCTGCTTACTTCTCGCACCGCGACTGGGTCGCGGAACCGAAGCGCGCCTGTCCTACCGGCTTATGGCAGGCCGCAATCGACACGCACGCCGGCCTCACGGAAACGGCGGATTGGTACCGCGCCGAAGGCTGGCTCTAGAGGCAGGCGAGCGCGCAAGGCTCAGGCTCACCCGCCGCCGCCAAAAATGTCCCGGCCACGTGGATCCCTCTGGCGGATTGAAATGCTCTGGCGGAGCCCCACTTCTTGAAAAATGGTCCCGCTTTCGATTCTCGACCTCGCCCCGATCGTCGAAGGCGCGGATGCCGCCCAGTCCTTCCTCAATTCAGCCGACCTTGCCCGACGAGCCGAGCGGCTTGGCTACCGGCGCTTCTGGATGGCGGAGCATCATTCGATGCCGGGTATCGCAAGCGCTGCGACCGCCGTTGCACTCGCCTATGTCGGAAGCCAGACCTCCCACATCCGCATCGGCGCCGGCGGGATAATGCTGCCAAACCACGCACCGCTGATCATCGCGGAGCAATTCGGCACGCTGGAGAGCCTCTTTCCCGGGCGAGTCGATCTGGGCCTTGGCCGCGCGCCCGGAACGGACCAGGCCGCGGCCTATGCCATGCGCCGCAACCTGTCGTCAGATGCCAATCAGTTTCCAAACGACGTCATCGAACTGATGGGGTATTTCCGAGGCGAGAACAGCCACGTTCGCGCCGTTCCCGGCGAGGGCATGGGCATCCCGGTCTGGATTCTCGGCTCGAGCCTGTTCGGCGCACAGCTGGCAGCAATGCTCGGCCTTCGTTACGCCTTCGCCTCGCACTTCGCGCCCCAGATGATGATGGAGGCGATCGACCTCTATCGTCATCGCTTCGAGCCTTCCGAACAGCTCGAAAAGCCTTACGTGATGCTCGGTTTCAACGCGATCGTCGCAGACACCGACGAGGAGGCCGAGCTTCTCGCAACCTCGCAGCAGCAAGCCTTCGTCGCGCTTCGGACCGGCAAGCCGACGCGGTTGCCGCCGCCGAGGCCCGGTTATCAGGACGAGCTTCCTCTCGAGGCGCGAGCGATGCTGAACCAGGTGCTCTCGGCTTCAGCGGTGGGGAGCCCGAAGACGGTGGGAGGGAAGCTCGACGAATTCGTCGAGCGCACGATCCCCGACGAACTGATCGTGACTGCACAGATCTACGACCACCAGGCGCGGCTCCGCTCCTACGAGCTGCTGATGGACGCAGTCCGACGGCCCGAGCCCGTCCCTGCAAATCAACAAAGCTAGCGGTTCGCTCCGCCGCAACGCAACCGAGCTTAATCGCGCGTCCGTCTCGTTGTAACATCCAGTGTAATATTCGCGGGGGACGCTTGCGATGAAATGGCCAAGGATCCTGATCGTCGTCCTTCTTGTTGCCCTCGTCCTTGGCTGGACGGCCTGGCAGCTGTGGCCCGTCGAGATCATGGTGGCTGCGTATCGTCTCACCCACCCGGTCGGACCCAACCAGCCGGTCCACTGGGCGGAGGGGCCGGCGGGCGCCCCCGCCGGCGATAGACCGCCCAACGTCGTCCTGATCGTCGCCGACGATCTCGGCATGAACGACATTACCGCCGAAGGGCCTGGGACTGGGGTCGCGGGCGGCGCGGTCCCCACGCCCAACATCGATGCGATCAGCCATCAAGGCGCGGACTTCACCGTCGCTTACGCCGGAAACGCCACCTGCTCCCCGTCGCGCGCGGCGCTGATGACCGGTCGCTATCCGGCCCGTTTCGGTTTCGAGTTCACGGCAGTCCCGGACCAGCTCGCGAAATATGTGCCGCGCTACTCGCCCAAGAACCGCCCACATCCGACCATCTATCACGCCGAGCTGCAGGGCCAGGCGCCGCCGATGGCCGACATGGGGATGCCCGCGAGCGAGGTGACGATCGCGGAAGTGCTCAAGGGACATGGCTATCACACGGTCCATCTTGGCAAATGGCACCTTGGCGAATCCAAGGGCATGCGGCCCGAAGACCAGGGGTTCGACGAAAGCCTCGGTTTTATGCCGGGCGCGAGCAAGTACGAGCCTGATACCGCTTCCCTCGATGCGAAGCTGCCCGGCGATCCGCTCGATCGTTTCCTTTGGCTGGCGTTGAGCGACGGGGTCCAATTCAACGGCGGCCGTCCGTTTCACGCCGGGGCCTACATGACTGATTATCTGAGCGACCAGGCTGCCGCCGTAATCAAGGCCAACCGCAACCGGCCCTTCTTCATCTACCTCGCCTACAATGCCCCGCATACGCCGTTCCAGGCGACGAAGGCGGATTATGCCGCGTTGGGAGCAATCAAGGACCCGCGCTTGCGCGTCTACGCAGCCATGATCCGGGCGCTTGACCGCGGCGTTGGAAAGGTGATGACCGCGCTCAAGGCACAAGGCCTCGATGAGAACACCATCGTCATCTTCGCAAATGATAATGGCGGCGCCTGGTACGCGGGCCTCAGCGATGTCAACAAGCCCTTCAGGGGGTGGAAGGGGACGTTCTTCGAAGGCGGCATTCGAACGCCGTTTTTCGTCCGCTGGCCCGCAAGGATCGCGCCTCGCCAGCGCCTGACCATGCCCGTCCACTTCATCGACGTCTTTCCAACGCTCGCCGCAGCCGCCGGCGCACCGCTCCCGGCCAAGCGAATTGTCGACGGCATCGACCTTCTCCCCTTCGTAACCGCGCATGCGCCGGAGATGGAGCGGACCCTGTTCTGGCGATCGGGCAGCTACGAGGCCGTTCGTGATGGCGACTGGAAGCTCCAGGTGTCCCGCAATCCGCCGCGCATCTGGCTGTTCGACCTCGCGAATGATCCGACCGAGCGGGTCGACCTATCTGCCGACCGGCCCGATGTCGTCGCGCGCCTTCGCGGCGAGCTCGACGCGCACGACAGTCAGATGGCCATGCCGCTTTGGCCAGCCTTGCTCGAAGAACCGATCCGCATCGATGTCCCTGCTGACGCGCCGTGGAAGCCGGGCCAGGAATATGTCTACTGGCCGAACTAGATTGCACCCTCCTACTGCCGCTTTTGTGCCGGATTGCGTTGCGAAAGCGGGTGCCTCCGAATAGGGCCGCAGCAATGTCCGACCGCCAAGAGATCTACTCCGAGACCCTTTCCCTCGTCGAGCCGTTCAACAAGAAGGGCGTCGCCATCACCGAGGCGACCCGCTTTGCGCAGGACCTCGAGTGGGACAGCCTCACGGTTCTCGATTTCGTCGCTAACGTCGAGGACGAGTTCGACGTCATCATAACGATGAACATGCAGGCTGAGATCGAGACGATAGGCCAGCTCGTCGACGCCCTCGTTCGGTTGACCGACTCTCGTGCCTGACCTCTTCTCCAAGTTCGATCCGGTGATCGCACAGCGCGAGGCGCTGCTTGAAAGCGGGATCACCGACCCGTTCAATCTCGTCATGGAGGGGGTAGAAAGCCCGACGGTCGCCATCTGCAACGGTCGCCGCACGATCCTGCTTGGGACCTACAATTACATGGGGATGACCTTCGACCCGGACGTGGTCGCGGCCGGGAAGAAGGCCCTCGACGACTTCGGCTCCGGCACCACCGGCAGCCGCGTTCTTAACGGGACCTACGTTGGCCACAAGGCGGTAGAGCAGGCCCTCAAGGACTTCTACGCGATGGACCACGCCATGGTCTTTTCGACGGGTTACCAGGCGAATCTCGGCGTCATTTCTACGATCGCGGGCAAGGATGACTACATCATCCTCGACATCGACAGTCACGCCTCGATCTACGACGGCTGCGCCCTCGGCAATGCCCAGATCGTGCCATTCCGCCACAATGACGTCGAAGCACTCGAGAAACGCCTGAAGCGGCTCCCGCCCGAGGCCGGGAAGCTCGTCGTCCTCGAAGGTGTCTATTCGATGCTGGGCGACGTCGCGCCGCTTAAGGAAATGGTCGCCATCTCCAAGCAAAATGGCGCGATGGTGCTGGTGGACGAGGCCCATTCGATGGGTTTCATCGGCGAGCACGGCCGCGGTGTCGCCGAGGCACAGGGGGTGATCGACGACGTCGATTTCATCATTGGCACCTTCTCAAAGTCGGTGGGCACCGTCGGGGGCTTTTGCGTCTCGAACCATCCGAAGTTCGAGATCCTGCGGCTCGTCTGCCGCCCTTACGTCTTCACGGCCTCCCTTCCGCCATCGGTTGTCGCCACCGCGGCGACGTCCATTCTCAAGCTGATGAACAGCGCGGAGAAACGCGCTCACCTGTGGGAGAATTCCAAGCGACTGCACGCTGGCCTTCGCCAGCTTGGCTTCACGCTCGGAACACAAGAGCCGCAGTCCGCGATCATTGCCGTCATCATGCCGAACCTCGAGACCGGCGCCGCCATGTGGGAGGCGCTCCTCCACGAAGGATTGTACGTGAACCTCGCACGCCCGCCGGCAACCCCGGCCGGGATGACTTTGCTCCGCTGCTCGCTGTGCGCGCTCCACAGCGAGGAGCAGGTTGGCGAGATCCTCGGCATGTTCGCTGCGGCAGGCCGTGCAACCGATTGTATAAGTTGAGGATTCCCGAGGGAACCTTTCACTTTCCCGAAAAGGTTAACGCGATTAGATTGGTCGCATGATCGGGGACGGGGAACAGGACGAAGTCCGTTTCGATTGGCGGCGAGGAGGCGCTGCGGCAGCAGGCCTTGTTGCCGCTTTGGTGCTCGTCGCCATGGTGTTCATGGTGAAATTCGCCAACGATGCGCGCGAGCGTGCGCTCGACGCTGAGCGACATTCCTACGAGGTCGCGCTCGTCGTCAGGAACGCGAGCGCAAACATCTCCCGGGCAGAGGCCGCATTGGCGCGCTTCGTGCTCGATGAGGACGAGAGGAACACGGGAAGAGTTTATGCGAGCTACTGGCAGCTCGCAGGATATCAAATCCAGCAGCTCCAGGGGCTGATGCGCAACAGTCCGGACCAGCTGCAGCGCCTCGGGACGGTCCAGCAGCTTTACGCATTGCGAAATAACGAGTTCTCAAACGCCGTTCGGGCGGCGATGGCCAAGCAGGGCGACGCTGGCATCAGCTATTTCTACCAGGCTGCCAAGACCGGCACCGGGGAGAAGCTCGACAAGGAATTGGAATACATCATTCGTGCTGAGCGCGAGGCGCTGCGCGACCGCACGGAGCGAAGTCAATTCTTTTCCGAGCAGGCGGACCAGTTCACCTCCTACCTGAGCTGGCTCGGGATTCTCGTGGGTCTCGGGGCGATCTTTCTCGCCGTGGTGTCCGTGCAGGCGCTCAGGCAATACGCTCAGTCGAGGCGCCTCGCTGAAAGCCAAGCCGACCGCGCAGAAGTGCTCGAATTGGCCGTCCGCGATCGAACGCAGGAGCTGTGGGAGGCGAACCAGGCGCTCAAGGCCGAAGCGGCCGAGCGCGAGGCCGCGGAGGCCCAGCTTCGCCAAGTCCAGAAAATGGAGGCGGTCGGCCAGCTCACCGGCGGCATCGCTCACGATTTCAACAACATGCTCGCAGTCGTAGTCGGCGGGATCGATCTCGCGCTGAGACGCCTGAACGGCCCGCGCCGCGAGGTGATGACGCATCTCAACAACGCGATGGAAGGCGCGACCCGCGCCGCCGCTTTGACCCGGCGGCTCCTGTCGTTCGCGAGGTCGGAGCCGCTGCTGCCGGAGCGGGTGGACAGCAACGATCTCATCGGCGGAATGACCGACCTCCTCGACCGCACCCTGGGCGAGCGCATCAGGGTCGAAATCGACCTCGCCTCAGGGGCATGGCCGATTTACGTCGACCCCCACCAGCTGGAAAATGCGATCGTCAACCTCGCGGTGAACGCCCGCGACGCGATGGAAGGGGAAGGGCTGATGCGCATCGCAACGGACAATGTCCGGCTCGCCGCCAATGAAGTCGGCGACATTCGTGCCGGAGAATATGTAAAGATCAGCGTCACCGACACGGGATGCGGAATGCCCCCAGCCGTTCTCGAACGCGCGTTTGAGCCCTTTTTCACGACCAAGCCGGTGGGCAAGGGAACCGGGCTCGGGCTCAGCCAGATTTTCGGTTTCGCCCACCAATCCGGCGGCGAAGTTGGCATCGAGAGCCAGGTCCAGCGCGGCACGACGGTCTCGATTTTCCTGCCGCGTACCGAGAAGGCGGCGGAGGTCCGAGTCCATCCGGCGGTGCAACGCGCGGAGGCGGCGGATATCCATGTTCCGGGCGCGAGAATCCTGCTCGTGGAGGACGATCCGCGAGTTCGCACGGCGACCGTCGATGCTCTCGAGGACCTCGATTATGACCCCATCGCCTGCGGGAGCGGTGCCGAGGCCATCGAGATCTTCGCCGGCCAGGAATTCGACCTCGTCATCAGCGACGTCATCATGCCCGAAATGACCGGTCCGGAGCTGATCCGACACCTCAAGAAGACCTCTCCGCGCGATTTCGCGGTGCTGTTTGTAACGGGCTATGTGGGCGAAGGGGAAAGCGACGACCTTCGTGGCAACGAGCTGTTGCGCAAGCCCTTCACTGTCGGAGCGCTCGCGAGCGCCGTCGCCGCTGCCCTCGCCCGCAACGCCAGCGAACCTCCCAGAACGGCCGCTAAGGGTTAGCGCACCGCGCCCGACCGGATCAGCTTGGGCAGCAGCGTGATGGCAGCAAGCAGCGGATGGCGCTGCTGCCAGGGCGCCAGTCGGATGTTCGTGCCAGCATGGCGGTTGATCTTCCAAGCGATATAGTCTGCGCCGTTCGCGAAGGTGAGGCTCGCCTTCGCCAGCCGAGCCACCGAGTAGAGCTTTCCGTGACGCTGTTTCCGCTGCCACCACCGACGGGCCTGCTGGGCGCTGCCCGGCGGGTCATTAAGAGTAGCGAGCGCTGCCGCTCCGAAGCTCTCATAGCGCTCGGGATCTGCCTCGAGGATCGCCGCCGGACGACCCCGCCTCTCCGCCCGCAGCTCCGCGCCGAACGTAAGCTCGAACGCGCGCTTCCAAAGAGCCATGATGTTCCCTTGATCCGCGAGCGGGCGGGTCCAGCCAAGAAGTGTCGCCGCCGCCTCGCTCACGGTGACGATGGTCCGCTTGGCGGCAGCCTCGTCAGCGCTCCAGGCAAGCCGCGACGGCTGCGCGAACCGCGCGGCAGTCGACACCGTCCATGCCTCGGCTGAGCATTCGTGGGCGAAGTCCTTTTCGCTCAGCACCGCATATTTGGAAGCGAGCCCCTCATGCTCGAAATAGAAGACATTGGGCGGGATCAGCCGGTTGGCGCTCGCGAGCCAGCGCCTGTCATATGCCGCGCGGTAGTTTGTCACGATGAGGTAAAAATCGAGCATCAAGCCATCGAGCTGCTTTTGGCGGAGGCAAGAACCATAAAACAGGACCGCCTGGCTCGCTGCCCCATGCTTCGCTGCGATTGCCGTCGCGAGCGCGCTCGCGCGCGGGTCTATGGGCCTATTCAGTTCCTCGGCAACGAGCTTTTGAAGCTCGGGCATAAGAGTGCCTCAGGCGGCCAGCTTCACGAACGACAGCGGCTGCGCTGGCATCAGGTGGATCGGGTTTCCCGGTCCTGCGCGGAAGGTCTCGCCGTCGAGGATGAGGTTCGAGCTTTCTCCCTCGATCGTCACCTCGTCCACTTCCTCGAAGTGGATGCCGCGCATCTTCTTGCCCTTGTAGCCGCCCGTCAGGCCTGCTGCGAGCGCTCGAAGCACTGTCCCGGCACTTTCCTCGATCGCGACGACCTTCAGACGTCCGAGCCCCTGCCCGCCCATCGTGTTCGACAGGAGCACCTTGTCGAGGGTGGTTACGGCAAGGAAGGCAAAACGACCCGAAATGGGATCGCGCGTCGGCATGACGAGGTCGGTCCGGCTCGCGGCCGCCGGAAGGAAACTGGCCTTCAGCTTCAGAGCGAGACGAGCGATATAAGCGAGAAAGGTCAGCCCATGGCTGATAGGGTTTGGCAGTCCGAGCGGATAAATCTTGTGCCGGCAATAGAGCATGGTCTCGGCAAGTCCGGCGCCGCCCAGGAACATCCCGATAACCGGCCGGTCCTCCGCGCCTCGCTGGCGCAGCGCAATAAGCTCTCGCGCCACGGTATAGCTTCGAAGGTCATCGGCTCGGGCGAGCTGGAGCAGCCGCTCAAGCGTCGCGATCGGGTCGCCGCGCGCTCCGAGGTCGAGCGCGATAAGGTTGGTCTTGCCGCTTGGAAGCACCGCCACAGGCGGCGGCTGGTCCTCAAAATGTCCGCCATTGTAGAGTTCGGTTAGCGTTGACTGGACCGTGCCGTCGCCGCCGTTTATAACGAGCACCTTGGGCCGCACACGCGCAATGATCCGCATCGCATCGCCAATCTGGCTCGCTTCCTCGACCTCGTAGTGGAAGACGTCGGGGTGCGAATCGCAATATTCGCGGATTTGCGGCAGCTGGGCGATGTTTCCGGTGGATTTGGGATTCGACAAAAGGGCGATTCGGGGCCGGGGCTGCTGAGCGCCGGCGCATACGTCGGAAGAGCACAGCCCCGCGGCCGGCTCCTGAACTTCCGTCAATGTCGGCACTTTCAACATGAATTCACCGGCTAGTCCGCTATAGGCATTCGAGCGAACGGTTGAGGTCTCATCGAAGGCACACCCGTCCGCTATGGAATCTCGGCTGCCTTTGCGGCCAAATGATGGTGCTGCGACGACTTCAATTTGCCAGAGATGCTTCCTCGCCTTCGTCTCATCGACTCCTATCTTGCGAAATCCATCGCGGTTCCGCTGATCGGATCGCTGGTACTCGCGGCAATGCTGCTCCTGCTCGACAAGATGCTGCGGCTTTTCCAGTACGTGGTCGACGCCGGTGGGCCGGTGAGTGTCGTCTGGCGGATGCTCGCCAACCTGCTTCCCGAATATCTCTCCCTTGGCATCCCGATCGGCCTAATGCTCGGCATCCTTCTCGCCTTCAGGAAGCTTGCGCTCTCATCCGAGCTCGACGCGCTACGTGGGATCGGCATCGGATACGGACGGCTCCTTCGCGTCCCCTACGGCTACACGGTCCCGCTCGCGATCATCAACCTGTTCATCGTCGGCTATCTCCAGCCCTACACCGAGTACCGCTACGAGAGCCTGCGGTTCGACCTCAAGTCAGGAGCGCTGGGCGCGGCGATCAAGGTCGGTGAGTTCAACCAGCTCGGGCGCCGGCTGACGCTGCGCATCGAGAGCAGCGAAAAGAAGGGCACTCAGCTCCACGGAATCTTCGTCGAAACCGATGACGGCAAGGGAACCATGGTGGCGGCGACGGCGCAGCAGGGCCGGTTCCTCTCGACCGACGACCCCGACACAATCCTCTTCCGCCTGATGAAGGGGCGCCTTGTCCAGGAATCGCCCAAGTTCTCGAACCCCCGGACGCTCGCGTTTGAAAGCTACGACCTCCCAGTGAATTTGCCGGCAATCGATCAATTCCGGCGGCGCGGCGGCAACGAGTCGGAAGAATTGTACCTGCACGAGCTGTGGCGCATCGGCTACGGCGGCGGCGCGTCCAACGAGCACCAGCGCCTGGAGGCGCAGGCGCATCTTAATTTCCGCCTCGTCGAAGTCCTGATGATGTTCATTCTGCCGCTATTGGCGGTGTCGCTTGCGGTTCCTCCCAAGCGCAGTTCGTCGGGACTTGGGATCTTCGTCGCGATCCTCGTCGTCGTCGCCTACCACAAAGTGAACCAGTACGGACAGCAGGCCGGCGCCAACGGTCAGGTTAATCCGATTGTTGCGCTGTGGACGCCGTTGTTCCTGTTCGCCGTACTGATCCTCTGGATGTACCATGTGCTTGCCCACCGTCCCGGTGGGCAGCCGATCGGCACGCTCGAACGCTTCTTCGCGAAGGTTGCGAGCCGCGCCCGGAAGATGCTTCCGAAGCGCAGAGGGACCGTGGCCGAGGCATGATCAACCTCAGCTTTTTCCCCTCCCGACGGCTCGCTTTTTATATGGTGAAGCTGTTCATGACGCGGAGCCTCGCCGTCCTCTTCGCGCTCGTCCTCGTACTGATGACGCTCGACCTGTTGGGCGAGGCGGGGAAGATCCTTGCCGCGCCCGGCAACGGAGATTCAGCGCTGTGGCATTATGTCGCGCTTCGGATCCCCCTCCTGGTTTCGCGGTTCCTGCCTTTCTCCGTCCTGCTCGGGACCCTTATTGCCTTCGTCGGCCTCAACCAAAACAGCGAAGTGGTGGCAATGAAGGCGGCGGGCCTTTCAGCGCACCAAATCCTGGCTCCACTCGTCCTCGCGAGCATCGGCATCGCCGCGGCGCTGTTTGCCTTCAACGAAGGAGTGGTCGTCAACAGCGCCCGCGTCGTCAACGCCTGGTCTGACAATGATTACAAGCCGATCCCCCCTTCGAGCGGAATCCTCAGCGACGTCTGGCTGCTCGAGGGGGACGACCTCGTCCGCGCCGGGATCGTTGCCGGCCGCGGCCCTCGGATGATCCTCCACCGAGTGACCATCTATGATCGGACCGGAGGAGTGCTTCAGCGCGTCATCAACGCCGACAGCGCTACGCCGGCCTCTGGCGGCTGGCTGCTTCACGGCGTGCAGGGCTACAACGCGAGCCAGAACGTCATCCGCCGCTTTCCCCAGATGCACGCGCTCGCGGGGGTTACTCCCAACCAGTTCACGATCGCCAAGGTCGACCCGAACGCGCTTGATTATTGGACTTTGAAGCAGCGGATTGCGGAACTCGAAGCGGCGGGACGTCCGACCGACGAACCGCGGGCCGGTCTCGCTCACAAGATTTCCCAACCGCTTTCGATCCTTCTTATGCCGCTCCTTGCCGCGGTCGCGGCGTTCGGGCTGGCTCGCTCCGGGCAGGTGATGGTCCGCGCCGTTCTCGGAATGGCGCTCGGCTTTGCTTATTTCGTCGCCGACAATTTCAGCCTGGCGATGGGCAACGCCGGTGCCTACCCTCCCGTCATCGCCGCATGGGCGCCATTTCTCCTGTTCCTCCTCATCGGCGAGGCTGTGCTGGTCCGAACTGAAGAATGAACTTCAGGGATTTACTGCGATGATACGCACCGGTCCCGGCGGCGAGCACGCGCTGTTCTTACAGGTCTTCGAGAACCATAACTCTCCGCTGCCCACCATTGCCCCCTGATCGCGCACGAACAGCTGGTCTGCCCGTTGTTTGAGGATCGCGCTCCTGACCCTCGAGTTGAAGATGCGCTCGAAGTCGCGCTCTACGGATTCTGAATCGCGGTAGATGCGCGTGCCGCCGGCTCCGTTCACCCGCAGGGGGAATGCGATGAGGCCGATGATGGACCGGCGGTTGTTCGCCCTAGTCGCGGCCTGCAGGCGCGCAAGGAACGCTGAATAGCCTTGGTCGGCGACAGCTTTTGATTCCATCGGGCTAGCAACGGCCAATGCCCGCCGCTGCGCCCGGGAACCCGTGACGATGATGTTTTCGGCTATTGCGTCGACGCCAGCCTCGTCGGCCTGGCCGACGCTCTGCGGTGCGGGCGGCGGTGGCGGTGGGGGGGCCGGGGGCGGCGGCGGAGCCGCAGCTGCCATCGACGCATCAGGCGCTGTCTCTTGTATGATCGCCGGGGGCGCCGCCTGGCGAGCGGGCTCGTTCATTGTGGGCACGCCGAGGTCCGCCCCATTGTACTTGGGAAGGGGCGGCGCGGAGAGCGGCCGTGGCGTAGATGGGGGCAATTGCGCCACTGGCGGCGTCCGACGGGGCGGAAGCTGGGAGGGCTCGAAGCGCTGGCTCTCATGCACGACAAGGTGGGACGTCGGGGATCGCGATGAGTCCCGCGCCGGCGTATTTCGAAGGCCGATCAGTGCCGCGGGGATCCCGACCACCACAAGCAGCAGCGCGGAAGCCACCACTGCGAGCTGCGAACGGTGCGTGCTCACCCATGAGCGGCGCGGCCCCTCCAGCGCTGGCGCGTCGGCGCCATCAAACTTGAGGAGCGCCGCCTCGATTGCGGATTCGCGGCGGGCCGGCCGCGGCGCCGGCGGCTCCGGCAGCCAAGCCGACTGGTCCTTCTCCACCGCCATTATTGCGCGTCATCCATCGGCACCTGAATAGCCGCAATCCCGCGCCCGTCGAAACAATCTGTGAGTGGCCGCCGGCGCGGGGGCACGGAGGAAGTGCACCGGCGGCCATCGCGCCTACTGGTCGAGCTTTGCCAGCGTCCGCGCGCCCTTTGCGGCGCGCACCAGCTGGACGAACTCGGACCGGTAGCCGAACTCGTCGTGCCCACGCGATGCCGCCGCGATCTTCACGACATCGTCATAGTTCATCGTGCCGCTGTACTTGCCTCCGCGCAGCATCTCCGCGAACCCGGCAACCGCTGCGGCGAAGCGTGCGTCCTGCGGTGCCGCGGCGAAGCTCGCCGCTTCCTTGCGCCTGTCGATCGGCGTAGAGATGAGCCGGCTCGTGCTCGATTTCGGCAGCTTGTAGCGGATCTTTACATAGCCATATTCGTCGCCGCTTCTCGCAGCGAGCTTCGCGGGGACCGAGTAGCGGAGGTCGGCCATGGTCCGGCGACCACCCAGAGGAACGATTTCGTAAAGCGCGGTCACGGTCTGTCCCGACCCGACATCGCCGGCATCGACCTTGTCATTGTCGAAGTCGTCGCGTTTGAGCGCGCGCGTCTCATATCCGATCAACCGATATTCGGCCACAGCCGCCGGATTGAATTCGACCTGGATCTTCACGTCCTTCGCAATCGGGAAGAGGGTCGAGCCCGCTTCCTCGACGAGGGTCTTTCGTGCCTCCGACAGCGTGTCGATATAGGCCGCAGCGCCATTCCCGTTCTGCGCCAGCGTCTGCATCAAGGCGTCATTGTAATTGCCCATGCCGAAGCCGAGGACCGAAAGAAAGACGCCCTTGTCGCGCTCCCGCTCGACATAGCCTTTCAGCTCCTCCTGGTTGGTGATGCCGACGTTGAAATCGCCGTCCGTTGCCAACATGACCCGGTTCACACCCTTGGGATCGAGGTTCGCCTCGGCCAGCGCGTATGCCTGGCGTATTCCTTCTGCGCCGGCGGTGCTTCCGCCTGCGCCAAGCGAATCGATCACGGCCTCGATCTTGCGCTTGTCGCGTACTTCAGTCGGTTCGAGCGCCGTTCCTGCATATCCGGCGTAGGTGACGATTGCGACGGTGTCGCTGGGTGCAAGCTCGTCAAGAAGCATCTCGAGGGACTGCTTCACCAGCGGCAGCTTTTTCGGCTCCTGCATGGATCCCGACGTGTCGATAAGGAATACGAGGTTCGCATGCGGCCGCGCGGATCGCTCGACCGAATAGCCCTTGATCCCGATCCGCACGAGCTTGCGCCCCTCTGACCAGGGGCTTGGGAACACGGCCACGTCCGTGCTGAACGGCTGCTCCCTGGTGTGCGGCGGCGCATAATCATAGGGAAAATAGTTCACCATCTCCTCGATCCGGACCGCCGCCGGTTGCGGCAGCAAATTCTGGTTCAGCGAGGCACGCACCCAGGAATAGGATGCGGTGTCGACGTCGATGGAAAAGGTCGACACGGGCGCTTCGCTGACGATCCTGAACGGGTTCTCATCGACGCTGGTGAACCTGTCGCGGCCGACATCATGGTAGGGCGGGGACCAGTTCGGGGGGAGGTACATGCCGGGCGCAGGAGGTGGCGGCGGCGCGGGCGCGACCATGTCCATCGGGGCAGCCTCGTAGGCCAATCGAGGAAGGCTGCGAGTACCGGTAACGATGATGCTGGCGGCCTGGGCTGCACTCTCATCCGAGGGCGGAGCGACCTTGTTATGGACCCCCGACTTCGCGCACGAGACGAGGAACAGGACGGCCAAGCCGAGGCCGATCGAACGGTGCTGGCGCCACATGGCGATTCTCCCTTCTGGACGGCGCGCGAAATTGCTCGCCAGCTACTGTGACGCGCCTTGAGGGAAGATCCTTTGAAACTTTTCAGCCGCGCGAGAGAATCCGCCGCACCTCGTGCATCCGCCACGCGACCGTATTCTCGGCAATGCCCAGCATTTCGGCGGCCTCGGCGTGCGTGAGCTGCTGCCCGACGACGAGCGCGACAGTGTCGCGAAGAGCCGGCTTCAGCCTTGCTATCGCGCTCTTTACCCAGATCGCATCATAAGCATCCCGCCCGTCAGGCGGGCTGGCCAGCCCGGCGAGCACGCCCAGCCTGTCGATCATCGTGCCGAACGACCTGCGCCTACGCCGGAAATCACGGCACGCATTGAAGGTGATACCAGTGAGCCAGGTCGTGAACTTTGCTTCGCCCCGGAAACTTCCGATCTTCTCGGCGAGGGTGCAGCAGACATCCTGGGCAATATCGTCGGCGTCGGCACGCGACCCGGTCAGCTGCCAAGCAAGTCCATGGATCCGATCATAGTGCCTGCGCAGCAGCAACTCGAACGCAGCGCGGTCCGCTGCGGCGAGGGCGGCGAGACTTTCATCCGTTTCGCCGTCGCTGTCCGCCATCCCATTGCAGCCCCGTTGCTCCCGGATCCAAGATGCACAGGCTCGGTTCGCAAGACAAATCGAAAGGTGAGCCGCAAAGGATTTGCTGGGCTTGTTTCAACGCATTCGACCAACGGCCCGGTCGCCCAGCCAAGGCGATCTCGGTGCGCCCTGTTCCGCCCGCCTGGCGAAGGCGCTCGAGGCCGCTGCGTTACGGCAGGAATTCTACAAAACTCGGGTCTGAGGAATATGGCGATAGTCGCCGCAAATGCAGACCTCTTTCACCTTCCCTAGGAGAGCGGCCATCTGAACGCGGGCCGGCCGACACGGCCGCCCGCGCTGCGCGCCAGCCTCGTCGCTTTCTGCTCATACTGCTCGGCCATGTCGGTCAGAACGTCTCTTGCTGCAGGGCTCATCGCCGTCGAAGCGAGGTCGCGGCACTTGGTAGCATCATCACGAAGGCGATCGAGCGGTTCCTGCATCATCTGCGACTCACCTCAGGCTGAGAACAAGGATGTATTTGCACGGCTGTTGGAAAGTCGAGTCCGCAAAACCCCTGGCGATGCGCCTCGACCTATCGCTTGTTCGCACTGCCGTTTCGCCTGCCCGCAGATCAGCGACCACGCTCGAAGCGCAGCTTGGGTACTTTTCGGCCTTTTTTCAGGGATTGCCCGCGACCCGACAATGACGGGTTCGACATGAAATAATGATGGAGGTTGAACTCGTGGCCGGCCTTCGGCTCGATCCGAGTGTAGGTCCCGTCGGGGTTGAGCCGCCAGCTTTGTTCATTGTCGATGAAGTTCGCGACCATCACCTGGTCCAAGAGCTGCGCGTGCACAGTCTTGTTCTCGATCGGCAGCATATATTCGATGCGCCGGTCGAAATTGCGCGGCATCCAGTCGGCGGAACTGATGTAGACCTTGGCGCCGGGATGCGGCAGCTCGTGTCCGTTCGCAAAGCACCACAGCCGCGCATGCTCCAGGAACCGGCCCACGATCGACTTGACGTAGATGTTGTCGGACAGCCCAGGCACGCCTGGTCTCAGGCAGCAGATCCCGCGGATGACAAGGTCGATCGAAACCCCTGCGGCGCTCGCCTCGTACAATTTATCGATGATCATGGGATCGACGAGCGAGTTCATCTTCGCCCAAAGGCCCGCCGGCCGGCCTTCGGTCTTGGCGGCGATCTCCGCGTCTATGAGCTTGATGAGCTCGGAGCGCAGCTGCGCCGGGGAAAGCACCAGGTGCTTCAGATTTCTTGGTTCGAGATAGCCAGTGATATAGTTGAAGAGCTTGGCTGCATCCCGGCCGGTCTTCGGCTCGGCGGTAAAATAGCTGAGGTCGGTGTAAATCTTCGCCGTGACGGGGTGATAATTGCCGGTGCCGAAGTGGCAGTAGGTGCGGTAGCCCTTCTCCTC
>JBJMVK010000052.1:0-5465 GCA_045810725.1 Sphingomonas sp.
CGCAAGGTCATGTTTGTAGGCGTCGACGGCGCCGTGCATGCGGCGTTTAAGATCGTCGGTGCTGATGGTGGTCGACATTGCTTACTCTCCGTTCTGGACGATCGTCGCGGTCCCGGTCCCAGCCAGCACGCGAGCAAGATTGCCTGACTGGCGAATGTTGAAGACGACGATCGGAATATTGTTGTCGCGACACAGCGCGACGGCGGCCGCATCCATGACCTTGAGGTCATCGCTCAGCACCTTGCCAAAGCTCAGCGTTTCATAGCGCGTCGCATCGGCGACCTTCTTTGGGTCGGCTGTATAAACGCCATCGACGCTGGTGCCCTTGAAGAGAGCATCGCAGCCCATTTCCGCCGCGCGCAATGCCGCTGCGGTGTCGGTCGTGAAGAAAGGATTGCCTGTGCCCGCAGCGAACAGGACGATCCGGCCCTTCTCCATGTGCCTAAGCGCCCGCCGTCGGATGTAAGGTTCGGATACGCTCGACATCGGGATTGCAGACTGGACGCGGGTATCGATACCGAGGCGCTCCAGAGCATTCTGAAGCGCCAGCGCGTTCATTACGGTCGCCAGCATGCCCATGTAATCGGCACTTGCGCGATCGAAGCCTTTCGCTGCAGCCGCCATTCCGCGAAAGATATTGCCGCCACCCACGACCAGGCAAAGCTCGCGGCCCTCGCCCTTCGCCTCGGCGATCTCGCCGGCGAGGCCGGCGACTGCGTCGGGATCGATCCCGAATTGTTCCTGCCCCATCAGTGCCTCGCCCGACAGCTTCAGCAGGATCCGGTTGAAGCGCGGTCGGGTCATGCGCGGTTATTGTCCTAAAGATGTGACAAGGGCGGCCACGCCTTTATGGTGCAGCCGCCCCGTTGCCAACTGCCAAGCAGCAGTTGTT
Source organism: Sphingomonas sp. (assembly GCA_045810725.1). Classification (GTDB taxonomy): domain Bacteria; phylum Pseudomonadota; class Alphaproteobacteria; order Sphingomonadales; family Sphingomonadaceae; genus Sphingomicrobium. The sequence goes on from JBJMVK010000052.1 coordinate 893, forward strand.
TCTATTAAGCGACCGGTTCGGCCTTGTTGGTGCCGGCAGCCGCGGCGACTTCGGCAGCGAAGTCGCTTTCCTTTCTCTCGATGCCCTCGCCGAGCTGATAACGGACGAAGCCGATCAGCTGAATGCCCGTGCCAGCATCCTTCGCGGCGGACGCGACCACTTCGGCAACCGGGGTCTTGTTGTCCATCACGAAAAGCTGCGTGAGGAGCGCGCTTTCCTTGCGGAACTTGGCGAGGCCGCCTTCGACCATCTTCTCGACGATGTTCGCTGGCTTGCCGCTTTCCTTCGCCTTTTCCATCGCGATCGAGCGCTCGCGCTCGACGAGCGACGGGTCGAGTGAGTCGGCGTCAAGCGCCAGCGGGTGGGCAGCCGCCACGTGCATCGCGATCTGCTTGCCGAGCGCCTGAAGGGTCTCGGCCGGCGCCCCGCTCTCGAGCGCCACCAGAACCCCGATCCTGCCGAGGCCAGGTGCGACCTGGTTGTGGACATACGACACGACCGCACCCTCATTCACTTCCACCACCGCAGCGCGACGCAGCGACTGGTTCTCGCCGATCTTGGCGATGTTGTCGGTCAGCTTCTCCTGCACGCTGGTGTCGCTGCCCGGGTATTGGGCAGCGCCCAGTGCCTCGACGTCGGTGCCATGCTCGAGCACGAGGTTCGCGACACTCCGCACGAAATCCTGGAAGATGTCGTTCTTGGCGACGAAATCCGTCTCCGAGTTGACCTCGACCACGGCCCCGCGGGTGCCTTCGACGACGACACCGACGAGGCCCTCGGCTGCAGTGCGGCCCGCTTTTTTCGCCGCAGCGGCGAGGCCCTTGGCGCGCAGCCAATCGATCGCCGGTTCCATTTCGCCGTTGGTCTCGGCGAGTGCCTTCTTGCAGTCCATCATGCCGGCGCCGGTGCGCTCGCGCAGTTCCTTCACTGTCCCGGCCGTGATCTCAGCCATTTCATATTCCTTTCGTTCCACGGCGGGGCCGCGGTCCAGATTCGAAGTCGATTTCAGGCTTCGAGCGCCGGTTCGACGGGCGGTTCGGCCATCGCTCCAATGTCCTCGCCACGGGCCGCGGCATTGCCCGAGCGGCCTTCATTCGCCGCTTGCGCCACCGCGTCGGTGTAAAGCCGAATCGCTCGGCTCGCGTCGTCGTTGCCCGGAACTGGGAAGGCGATACCGCTGGGGTCGCTGTTCGAATCGAGGATCGCCACGACCGGGATGCCAAGCGTATTGGCTTCCTTGATGGCCAGCTCTTCCTTGTTCGTGTCGACCACGAACATCACGTCGGGAAGGCCGCCCATGTCGCGGATGCCGCCAAGGCTCTTCTCCAGCTTGTCGCGCTCGCGGGTGAGCTGGAGTACTTCCTTCTTGGTCAGTCCGGCGGTGTCGCCGGACAGCTTCTCCTCGAGGGTCTTGAGGCGCTTGATAGAATTTGAAATCGTCTTCCAGTTGGTCAGCATGCCGCCGAGCCAGCGGTGATTGACGAAATGCTGGGTCGAAACCTGCGCCGCTTCGGCGATCGCGTCCTGCGCCTGGCGCTTCGTGCCGACGAACAGCACCTTGCCGCCGCGCGAAACGGTCTGTTGGACGAAGTCGAGAGCGCGCGCGAACAGCGGCACGCTTTGCGACAAATCGATGATGTGCACCCCGTTGCGGTCGCCGAAAATGTACGGCTTCATCTTGGGGTTCCAGCGGTGAGTCTGGTGGCCGAAATGCGCTCCGGCCTCGAGCAATTGCTGCATGGTGACGACCGTGGCCGCCATAATCTTTCTCCTTCCGGTTCTGCCTCAGCGGAGCCGAATGACCGACCTTTCGGTCGGCACCGGTATGTTAGCTCCGCCTGTGGGATGCGCGGCCAACTAGCGAAACATGCCCGAGCTTTCAAGGGTTTGCTGCTCGCCGCAAAAGCCAGGTTGACAAAAAAGAACAAAACAGGAACATTGCCCGCCTAGAAGGAGGCTGAACGTATGACTGCAGTTGTGGGCACCCTGCCCTTTCTCGCGACCTTGTGGCTTTTGGTGGTCTTGGGTGCGGCGGTTCTTGAGGAGAGCGGTGCGAAGATCGCCGCTGCCCTCAAGGGCAAGGCCGCTTCAGCGCCGGCGCCTGCATCGCGGCGGGTGAATGCCCGCTCGTCGCGCCGGAGCCTTAGCCGATTCGAACCTCGGTGGCGCGCCGCCGCTTGACTCGAGAGTAGCTCGCTGACGCAACCGGGATCATCAGCAGGTACAATATGGCCACGGCGAGCAGCGTCACCCATGGCGCTGTCAGCAGAGCGGCACCTAGGACTGCGACCCCCGCGAGGGCAAAGAGGCGCCACTCACGGCGAATGCGGATCGAGGCCCAGCTGTAGGTCGGCAAGCTGGAGATCATCAGCGCGGCGACGAAGAGCGTCCATGTCATCACCAGCGGCCACTGGCGGAACAGCTCCAGATCCGTGACCAGCCACAGGAAAATTGGAAGAAAGGCAAGTCCCGCTCCGGCAGGAGCCGGGACGCCCGTGTTGAAACCTGCGGATTTGTGCGGTTGTTCGGCGGCATCGAGCCGGGCGTTGAAACGCGCCAGGCGCAACGCGCAACAAACCGCAAGGGCAAGAGCGGCAGTCCAGCCAAACTTCGGCGCATGCTGCAGCGACCAGAGAAACAGGATCAGCGCGGGCGCGGTACCGAACGCCAGATTGTCGGACAGCGAATCGAGCTCAGCGCCGAATTTGCTCTGAGCTCGCAGGAGGCGCGCGATGCGCCCATCCATGCCGTCGAGAATCCCGGCCAGGACGATTGCGGCAAGCGCCTTTTCCCACTCGCCGCCGATACCGAAGCGGACTCCGGTCAGTCCCATGCACAGCGCAAGCACGGTGATCGCATTGGGTATCATTGCCCGGAAGGGGATCCGGCGGGGACCCCCATCTTCGTTCATTGGCTGACCCCCGTGAGGGTCGCTTCGACGCCGACCTCCGCGATTATGGTCTCGCCGGCAATGGTGCGCTGTCCGAGCAGAACCTTCGGCGAAGTCCCAGACGGGAGATAAACGTCGACGCGGCTCCCGAAGCGGATGAGGCCGATGCGCTGGCCCGCCTCCACCACGTCGCCCTCGCGCACAAAGGATAGGATTCGGCGAGCGACGAAGCCGGCAATCTGCGTCATCCCGATTTTCGTGCCTTCGGCGCCTTCGATCAGGAAATACTGGCGCTCGTTGTCTTCGCTCGCCTTGTCGAGGTCCGCGTTGACGAATTTGCCGGGCACGTAGGCGATGCGACGGATGCGTCCAGTGATTGGCGCGCGATTGATGTGAACGTCGAACACGCTCATGAAGATCGAGACCCGCGTGCAGTCGCCGTCCAGGAGGGCTTCAGCCCCCCGCAGCTCCGGCGGAGGAGCGACCCTTGCGATCATCGTGATCAGGCCGTCTGCCGGGGCGATGATCAGCCTGTCGCCATGGGGCGTTGTCCTTACCGGGTCGCGGAAGAAAGCCGCGACCCAGATCGTGAGCCCGACTAGAAGCCAGCCGATGAAGTGATTCAATCCCAGATAGACGAACATCGTGATGGCAGCCGCCCCCACGACGAATTTGCGTCCTTCCGGATGGACTGACGGGAACCGCCACTTGACCGTCGTGGTCGGAAGCGGCGTGTCATGCTTGTCGAGTTCGGACATGGAGCGATGCATTAGAGGCGGCAAGCCGCACGCACAACGGCGCGGTTGCGTGCATTCACCGCCCATCCTAAGGCGCGGCCCAATCCGGAAAATCGCAGGAACGCTCAATGGCCAAGATCAAGGTGAAGAGTCCCGTCGTCGAGCTCGACGGCGACGAAATGACCCGCATCATCTGGCACTGGATCCGTGAGCGATTGATCCTGCCCTACCTCGACGTCGAGCTGCTTTATTACGACCTTTCGATCGAGAACCGCGACGCGACCGACGATCAGGTCACCATAGACGCTGCCAATGCGATCAAGGACCATGGGGTGGGCGTCAAATGCGCCACGATCACGCCCGATGAGGCGCGGGTCGAGGAATTCGGCCTCAAGAAGATGTGGAAATCGCCCAACGGCACCATCCGTAACATCCTCGGCGGCTGCATCTTTCGCGAGCCGATCGTCATTTCCAACGTGCCGAGACTGATCCCGGGCTGGACCGATCCGATTGTCGTCGGCCGCCATGCATTTGGCGACCAGTATCGCGCCACGGACTTCCTGGTCCCGGGCCCTGGCAAGCTGACGATGAGCTGGGTTGGCGAGAACGGCGAAAAGCTCGAATTCGACGTGTTCGACTTCCCCGGTTCGGGGGTGGCGATGGGCATGTACAACCTAGATGCAAGCATCCGCGACTTCGCGCACGCCTGCTTCAACTACAGTCTGGGCCGAAGCTGGCCGCTCTACCTGTCGACGAAAAATACGATCCTCAAGGCCTATGACGGCCGCTTCAAGGACATCTTCCAGGAGATTTACGACAGGGAATACAAGGCGAAGTTCGAGGCGGCTGGGATCGAATATCAGCACCGTCTCATCGACGACATGGTCGCATCCGCGCTGAAGTGGAGCGGGAAGTTCGTCTGGGCCTGCAAAAATTACGATGGTGA
>JBJMVK010000053.1:0-9998 GCA_045810725.1 Sphingomonas sp.
AGCCTCAGCGAGCCGACGATCATCGTTGGCGACTTCAACGTGGCCCCGCTCGAGTGCGACGTCTGGAATCACCGGGCTCTTCTCACAGTCGTCAGCCACACGCCTGTCGAGGTCGAGGCGCTGACCAGATTGCAGCAGGCGCACGGCTGGACCGACATCGGCCGCAAGTTCGTCCCGGCGCCGGGACGATGCTTTACGTGGTGGAGCTACCGCTCACCCGACTGGACGAAGAACGACCGCGGCCGCCGTCTCGACCATATGTGGTGCTCTCCCGAGCTTAGCGCCAACGTGGTCGCTCACGAGGTCCTTGAGCCGGTCCGCAGCTGGCAGCGACCGTCCGACCACGTGCCTTTGCTGTGCGAGGTTGAGCTGTGAGCTCGGGCGGCGCCCGTGTCGCGGTGGCGATGCTGCGCTCGGGACGGCCGGTGCGGATCACGGGCTCGGAGGAGCTCACCATTGCAGCGGTGGAAACGACGACGCAGGAACTCCTCGACATTCGCGACCCGGGGCACCGCGCAAAGCTGATGATAAGCGGTCAGCGAGCCGCCGCACTGAAGCTCGCGAACGAGCGGGACGCGGCAGACCCGGATGCGCCGGTCACGATCGAGCGCGCCGATTGGCTGGACGCGGCGACGGCGCTTGCGATCGCTGATCCCGGACGAGACCTCGACCGTGCTCCTGCTGGTCCGCTTCAGCCGCTCGCCAACGACTGTGTTGCGGCCAGCCGAGCGGCACTTGCACTCGCGCGATCTTCGGGATTGCTGCCCGCTTTATGGCTCCTCTCGGCCTCCGATTCGGATCCAAGGTTCAGCCTTGAAGAACTTGCGCGCGAAGGGCGGCAGCCTTCGGTCGAGGTCGTGGCCCGCGCGAAGCTGCCATTGCAAGACCTTCCACCTACTCAAATCGTCGCCTTCCGCGCATCGGATGACGGACAGGAGCATGTAGCTCTCGTGGTGGGTGCGTTCGGGGGGAAGCCGCCGCTCGTGCGGCTGCACAGCGAGTGCCTCACCGGCGACGTATTCGGGTCACTCAAGTGCGACTGCGGGCCCCAGCTCACGGAAGCCCTTCGAATCATCGGCACGGCCGGGGGCGGAGTTCTCCTCTACCTCCGCCAGGAGGGCCGCGGCATCGGCCTCGCCAACAAGGTCCGCGCCTATTCGCTCCAGGACCGAGGGGTGGACACCGTCGAAGCGAACCGCCGGCTGGGCTTCGCCGACGACGAGCGAGACTATGGCCATGCCGCCGCAATGCTGAAAATTCTGGGCATCGATCGCGTGAGGTTGCTCACCAATAACCCCGGCAAAGTGGCGGGACTCGAGGGCGCCGGGATCAGAGTGGCGGAACGCGTCGCTCACCAGATGCCCGCGAACTCGCACAACGCTGACTATCTCGCGACCAAACGCAAGAAGAGTGGTCACTTGCTCGCCTGACAGAGGCCGACGAGGGCTGCGACTTCTTCGAAGTTATGTGCGACATGCTCGATCCCGACCGCGCGAAGCATTTCCTCATGACCGTCGAAGCAATGCCGGCCCGCGGCGAGCCCGATGACGGTTGCGCCAGACGCCAGTGCGCCTCTCGCGCCCACTCGCGAATCTTCGAGGATGACCGACCGTCGAATGTCGCGCCCGATCCGGTCCGCGGCATGTAGATAGATGTCAGGCGCGGGCTTGCCGCGTTCGACATGCTCGCGGCCGCTGTAGACGTGCTCGCCGAACGCGTCGCTGAGCCCGAGATGGTCGAGGTGCCCGCGGATCCAGCGAGTCGAGCTCGATGACGCCACCGCCCTTGGAAGGCCGCACGGCAGCGACCGGACGAAATCCACCGCTCCAACAACGGCGTCGATGCCCTCCTTCAGCGCTCGAATGCTCTTTTCCTTCATTCGGTCGTGAAAGTCGGAAGGGAGCTGCGTGCCGATCCGCCCCTCGACAGCCGCGATGAAGTCGTCGCCGGCAAGGCCCGAATAATGTCGGATTGCCTCGGCCACTGTGTGCCGGTGTCCAAGGTCGGTGAGGAGTTCGGCAAGCTCCACATTGGCCTCGAATTCGCTTTCGAGAAGCACGCCATCAAAGTCGAAGATGATCGCGTCGAATTTCATACGCGCTCCTCGAACAGAGCGGTGCCAATCCGCACGGTGGTCGCTCCGAGCATGACGGCCGCTTCGAAATCACCTGACATTCCAATGCTCAGGCCGGCGACGTCATGGCGTCGGGCAAGCTTCGCCAGAAGTGCGAAAAAGGGTGCCGGTTCGAGCTCAACGGGTGGGATTGCCATGAGCCCGGCGAGCGACAGCGGCGATGCTCGCACCGCTTCCACGAGCCCGCCCACCTCGGTGATCGGACAGCCGCCCTTCTGCTCCTCCTCACCCACATTGACCTGGATATAAAGGTTCGGCGCCTGTCCGGCCTTTGCTGCTGCCTTGACGAGAGCAGCGAGAAGCGAACTTCGATCGAGGGACTGGATCGTATCGAACAACTTTACTGCGTCATCCGCCTTGTTGGACTGAAGGCGACCGATGCAGTGCAGCCGAACGCCCGGGTAGCGGGCGAGGAGGGGCGGCCATTTGACGAGCGCCTCCTGGACGCGATTCTCGCCGAAGTCGCTCTGGCCCGCGTCGATCAGGGGCTGGATCTCCTCGACTGACCGGCCCTTGCTGACCGCAATCAGACTGACTTTTGCGGCATCGCGCCTCGCGACAGTCGCGGCTCGCGAAATCCGGTCCAGGATGTTGTGTCTTCTCTCTGCAGCGTTGCTCACGCCCTGGGCTATAGGAAGGCCCATGCGCCACCGCCAGACCGCTCCAGAGCAGTGGCTGATCCTTGCCGAGCACGATGATTGGGACTTGGCCAAGCGCGTCCCGCGCGGCGGCGGGGTTCTGATCTTGCGACCGTTCTCGACCAGCGCATTGCGCGGATTGCGGCAGGTCGCGATCCGCCGCAACCTGCTGATTGTGATCGAGGGTCCGAGAGGCGCAAAGCGCGTCCACGACGTCCGCGAGCTTCGCGCGGCGAAGCTCCGACGCACCCGCCTCGTCCTTCTATCCCCTGTCTTTCCAACCCGGAGTCATCCCGATTGGCAGCCGCTGCCCCGCATGCGCGCGGCGGCGCTCGCACGTCTTGGCGGCCGCACGTTGTTGGCCTTGGGCGGCATGGACGCGCGGAAATTCGCGCGGCTGAGGAAACTAGGTTTTCAGGGCTGGGCCGGGATTTCGGCGTTTAGAACTTGAACGCAGTCCCAACGTACACGGCTTGGCTGTCGCGACGGTTGTCCTGCAGCGCCGAGAGACGGTCGCGCTCGACATTGTAGCGAACGCCGCCCGTCAGTGCGACGTGGCGCGTCAGCGAGTAAGAGCCGCCGACATCGAGTGAATAGGTGTCGCCGCGACGAAGGGCCGGGAGCGCGCGGCCGTCAGGCCGATCGGCGCCGACAGCGACCCGACCCGTGAATTTGCTCAGAGAATAGCTGACGCCCACGACGGCGCTCTCGCGCCCACCAAGAGCCGGATCTGCCTCCTTGGTTTTCCCGACGTCCCCGGCAACCGCGAATCGGCGCCAGCCCACGGCCACGCCCAGATTATAGCTCGTCGAGGTCAGTGCGCTGACCGCGGCGGCCGCCGGCGCGCTCGCCTGCGTTACCGCCGGCTCGGTCGGAGCATTCACGCGCGCCCGGATCGCGACCCGGACTTGCGACGGCCGCCCCTTGGCCGGGGCCGGTGTGAACTTGAAATCCGTCAGCGACAGCGACTTGCCAGCAAGCGCTGCAGCAAGTTTAGGGTCCGCATTGGCGGGAGTGAAAGACGACAGGCTATCGAAGCTGAGGGAGACCGCGGGCGGCCGCTTTTTCGAGGTCGTCGCCGCGAAGGCCGGAGTCAGCACGAGACCGGCTGCGGCGAACGCCACAACCCATCGAGCTTCTCTCCTCTTCGCGAGACTCAGCAAAGGAACATCTCCCTGTTCACGAGTCGATATAGTCCCGTGAACCTGAAGGTTCCATGACAACATTCGATTCGTTCATCCCCTGTTGCCGCTGGAGCACATAATTCTGTGCCCGCGGGGGACGCTTGCGGCAGAAACGCCAGCACTATAACGCCCCGCATGAAGCTTCGACTGACCAAGGACCGCCGATGAATCGCCTGCACACAACCGCTGCCGCACTCCTTATATTCGCTTTAGCCGGCACCGGCTGCGCCCGGAACAAGAACGTGCCGACGCGCATGGCGCCCTCGCAAGTGACGACGATCGCAGTCAACAGCTATCTGTGGCGCGCAGCGGTGGACACTGTGTCCTTTGCCCCGCTGCTCCAGGCGAATCCCAACAGCGGCGTGATCATCACCGACTGGTACACCAATGCCAAGGCTCCCGGCGAACGGGTAAAGTTGACGGTTGCAGTGCTCGATCCCGATCTTAGAGCAGATGCGCTGCGGGTGTCGGCTGCGCGGCAGGTCTATCAGAACGGCGGATGGCTCGATGCGCCGGTCTCGGCGGCAACGGTTCAAAAACTCGAGGACATCATTTTGACCCGCGCCCGGGACCTGCGCCGCACCTCCGTCCGCGGTTAGGATCGTTCGAATGAGCGGGCGTTTCGACCCGAACGTAGCCGACCCCCGCTGGCAGGCGCGGTGGGCCGAGGAAGCCTGTTTCAACGCCGACGCCGACAGCGACAAGCCCAAGACCTACGTCCTTGAGATGTTCCCCTATCCATCGGGGCGCATTCACATGGGGCACGTGCGCAATTACACGATGGGCGACGTGATCGCGCGTTACCGCCGCATGCAGGGGCACGAGGTGCTTCACCCGATGGGCTGGGACGCGTTCGGAATGCCGGCCGAGAATGCGGCGATGGAACGCAAGGTCCACCCGGGCGAATGGACCCGGGCCAACATCAGTACAATGCGCGACCAGTTGAAGCAGCTCGGCTTCGCGCTCGACTGGGGGCGCGAGTTCGCGACGTGCGATCCTACGTATTACGGGCAGGAGCAGGCGCTGTTCCTCGACCTGTTCGATGCCGGGCTCGTCTATCGCAAGGAGAGCGAGGTCAATTGGGACCCGGTCGATATGACCGTGCTTGCCAACGAGCAGGTGGTTGATGGGCGGGGCTGGCGTTCCGGCGCCCCCGTCGAGCGACGCAAGCTTGCCCAGTGGTTCCTGAAGATCACCGACTTTGCCGATGACCTGCTCGAGGGCCTCGAAGATCTCGAACACTGGCCGGAGAAGGTCCGGCTGATGCAGGAAAACTGGATCGGGAAGAGCCGTGGGCTGCAGTTCAGCTTCCGGCTCGCCGAGGCGATCGACGACATTCATGACGTCGAGGTATTCACAACCCGCCCTGACACGATCTTCGGTTCGAGCTTCGTCGCGGTGGCTGCTGATCATCCGCTCGCCCAGGCCGCTGCCATCAGTGATTCGAAGGCGGCCCAGTTCGTCGCCGATTGCAAGTCGGGCGGGACCAGCGTCGCGCAGATCGAAGCCGCCGAGAAGAAGGGTTATGCGACGGATCTCGAAGTTGTTCACCCGCTCGATCCCGAGTGGCGGCTTCCCGTCTACATCGCGAACTTCGTATTGATGGACTATGGCACCGGCGCGATCTTCGGCGTCCCTGGCCACGACCAGCGCGATTTCGAATTTGCGAAACAATATCAATTACCCATCCGTCGAGTGGTGGCGGCGGCTACGGAAGTGGCTTCCGAACCGATTGGAGCCTAGGCCGAAAGCGCGCCTGGGGTGGCGGTAAACTCCCGGTTTCTCGACGGCCTAGCAACCGACCAAGCCGCCGCCGAAGTGATCCGGCGGGCAGAACAGGCCGGCTGGGGCCGCGGCACGGTTCAATATCGCCTTCGCGACTGGGGAGTGTCACGCCAGCGCTACTGGGGGACGCCGATCCCGATCATCCATTGCCCCAGCTGTGGCGCGGTTCCTGTCCAGCGTGACCAACTGCCGGTCGTGCTTCCGGACGACGTCGATTTCGAGTCGCCGGGAAATCCGCTCGATCGCCATGCAAGCTGGAAGCAGGTCACATGCCCTGGCTGCGGCAGGGCCGCCACTCGAGAGACGGACACGCTCGACACGTTCGTCGATTCCAGCTGGTACTTCATCCGTTTCGCGAGCCAGCCCGCCGACAAGCCGTTCGACCGGGCGGAGGCTGAAAAATGGCTTCCCGTCGCTCAATATATCGGCGGCGTCGAGCATGCGATCCTGCACCTGCTCTATGCCCGCTTCTGGACTCGCGCGCTTCAGCGGCTCGGCCGCCTCGACATCCGTGAGCCGTTCAGCGGCCTCTTTACTCAGGGCATGGTGACGCACGAGACCTATCGTGCAGGCGACGGCAGCTGGCTAAGCCCGAACGAGGTTCGCAAGGATGGCGACGACTGGGTTCATATCGAAAGCGGTCATCCCGTGAGCCCAGGCCGGGTCGAGAAGATGTCGAAGTCGAAGCGCAATACGGTCGACCCCGAGCCGATCCTCGCGAAATACGGCGCCGACGCCGTTCGCTGGTTCATGCTCTCGGACAGCCCTCCCGAGCGCGACCTCGAGTGGTCGGAGGCCGGCATCGAGGGAGCCTCGCGCTTCATGCAACGCGTTTGGCGCCTGGCGAACGACGCGAAGGGCGGCGATGGCGAAGACGAAGTGTTGAAGCGCAAGCTGCACAGGACGGTAGCGGCCGTGGGCGCGGCGATCGATGGTCTCCAGTTCAACAAGGCAGTGGCTCAGCTTTATGAGCTTGCCACGACCATTGAGAAAGCAAAGACCTCCGCGACTCGGGCACAATCGGTGCAAACTCTGATCCTGCTCGTCGCCCCAATGGCGCCGCACCTCGCCGAGGAGTGCTGGGCTCGCCTGGGCGAGCATGGATTGGTAGCGGACGCGCCCTGGCCAGAGTTCGAGCCAGGCCTCCTCATCGAGGAACGGGTGACGATCGCAGTGCAGGTGAACGGCAAGCTTCGCGACACTGTCACCGCGCCCAGGGGGCTAGGCAATGCCGATGCCGAGGCGCTGGCGCTTGCTTCCGACAACGTCCAGCGGCAACTCGCCGGCGCCAGCCCTCGCAAGATCATTGTAGTCCCGGACCGGCTGGTGAATATCGTCGCATGACGCGGCGCCTGGCCCTTGGTCCTCTCTTCTTGCTGCTATGTGCATGTGGCCTTCACCCCCTTTATGGTGGAGGTTCGTCAGGGCAGGTCGCCGGGCTCCTGCGAAACGTCCAAGTCGCGGGTATTCCGGGCCAGCAAGGCTGGCTCGTGAGGACAAAGCTGGTTGATCGGCTTGGCGAGACCGGCACCGGGACAGCGCAGTATCGGCTCGACGTCGCGCTCGACGATAATATTACATCTTACGGCCTGCGCGCGGACCGCGCCGCGACTCAGGAGCGCCGCAGCTTGCGCGCGCGCTACCAGCTCGTCGATCTCGCGAAGGGGACGGTGCTCCTCGACGAGACGGCAGGGTCGGATGCCAGCGTGGACGTCGTCAGCAGCGAATATGCAACCGTGGCCGCAGAGCAGACTGCGCTCGAGAATCTCTCGGGGATTGTCGCAGACCAAATCGTGGCCCGGCTGGCAGTCTATGCGGCGCGGACAACGCACCGGAAATGAAGGCCAACAAGGGGACCATCGGCCGCGCCGTCGACCAGCCGGATTCGAAGGTCCGCTTCTATCTCTTGTGCGGCCCCGATGAGGCGCAGTCCCGGTCGCTCGCCGCGCGATTGCTGGAAGGACTTGGTGCCGCCAAGTCCATCCTCGCTTCCGCGGCTTTGAAATCGAATCCCGCCCTGCTGGTGGACGAGGCCGCGGCACTCAGTCTCTTCGGGGAGCGCCGCCTGATTTGGATCGAGCCGGCGGGCAATGACATTACCGATGCATTCGAAGCGCTTCTGGAAGCCGAAGCAGTGGAGAGCGCCGTCGTGGCGATCGCCGGATCCCTCACCAAGGCGTCCCCGCTGCTCAAGCTTGCCGAAGCCTCGCGGCAAGCCATCGCATTTACGGCCTATATGCCCGAAGGCGATGAAGCTGCGCGCGTGGTCACCGATCTCGGCCGCCGCGTCGGCCTGAAGATCAGCCCGTCCCTCGGTGCCCGGATCGCAGACGCGTGCGGGAACGACCAGGCAATCGTCGCCCAGGAGCTGGAGAAGTTCGCCATTTACAGCGGGGCCTCCCCACATTCGCCCAAGGAGCTGGAGCAGGACACCCTCGACGCGGTCGGCGCCGACAGTAACGAGGGTGATTTCCTGCGTCTCGCTGACCTTGCGCTGCTCGGCGAGGTCACTGAAATCGCGCGCGAAATGGCGCGCATGCCTGCTGGCGGCGCCGAGGCAATTCCCGCTGTCCGGTCGCTGCAGCGCCGGTTGCTGATGCTGACCCCAGCCCGCGCGCGAATCGAACGTGGCGAACGCTTGGACGCCGTCATGGCGTCGTTCGGCAAGTCCCTGTTCTGGAAGGATAAGGACCACGTGCAATCGATGCTGAGGCGTTGGAATGCAAATGAGCTGGCGACGATTGCAGAGCGCGCCGGTGCACTGGAGCGCAATCTGCTGTTCACCGCCATGCCCGCGCGCGAGGCTCTGGGGGAGGAGCTGCTCGCAATTGCGAGGAAGGCCAGAGGCGCCTCCTAGATTGGTTCGCCGCTAAGCCGCTGACAGATCATGTCGAGCTGATCGAGGCTCGAATAATGGAGCGTCACCGCCCCGCCCTGACCCTTGTGGCTGACCTGAACCTTGAGGCCGAGGATGTCGCCAAGCTGCCGTTCCAGCGCCTGGAGGTCCGCATCCACCGCCTGAGGAGCCTCGCCGGCAGTCGCGCGGCCGGTCGAGGCGCCTGAGCCCGGCCGACCCTTGCCACGCCGGGCCTGCTCTTCCGTCTGCCGCACGGACAAGCCCCGGCGGATGATTTCGCGGGTCAAGGCCTCCGCATCCGGAGCGGTCGCGACCGCCCGGGCGTGGCCCATACTGATATCGCCTTTCAATAGCGAAACCCTGACGAAGTCCGGTAAGTCGAGCAATCTCAGCAAATTGGCGACGTGACTTCGCGATTTGTGAACAATCTGCGCTACACCGTCTTGCGTATGGCCATGCCGTTTGATGAGCTGCTTGTACCCTTCGGCCTCTTCGAGCGGATTAAGATCCTCCCGCTGGATATTCTCGATCAGTGCGATTTCGGCGATTGTCGACTCGTCAATATCGCGCACGATGGCCGGGATCGTGTGCAGCTGTGCCTGCTGTGCCGCACGCCACCGCCGCTCGCCCGCGATGACCATGAAGCCCTCGCCGTCCTCTCGAAGGAGGATTGGCTGGAGAACGCCGCGATCCCGAATGGACTGGGACAACTCCTGGAGCGCCTTTTCATCGAACTGAACGCGGGGCTGCTCAGGGTTCCGCCGGATGCGCGAGATCTCGACCTCGCGCACGCCCCCTCGATTTTCGCTCTGCCCTTCCGGAGCGGGCGCGCGCGCCGCTTCGCCGAGCAATGCCTGGAGGCCCATGCCCAAGCCCTTGGTCGGGCGATCGCTCACGCGGCCTCCGCCAATTGCGGCAAGCGCTGAAGCAACTCTCGAGCAAGGCGGACATAGGCTTCCGAGCCGGGGCAGCGGAGATCGTAGATGAGAGCGGGCAGTCCGTGACTTGGTGCCTCGGAGAGGCGGACGTTTCTTGGGACTACCGTCTCGAACACCGCCTCGCCGAGACAGGCCCGAACGTCTTCCGCCACGGCTTGCGAAAGATTGTTGCGCCGGTCGAACATGGTCAGGGCAACTCCGAGAATCGAGAGCTCCGGATTGAACGCGACCCGGATGCGCTCGACGGTTTGCAGCAACTGGCTCAAACCTTCCAGCGCGAAGAACTCGCATTGAAGCGGCACTAGCAAGTGCCTTGCGAAGACCAGGGCATTCACCGTCAGCAGTCCGAGCGACGGCGGGCAGTCCACGAAGATGAAGTCGTAGGTCTCGGTGAGCCCTTGGACAGCACGCGACAGCCGGGACTCGCGTGCGACGACCGACACCAGCTCGATCTCGGCCCCC
>JBJMVK010000054.1:0-8407 GCA_045810725.1 Sphingomonas sp.
CGAGGCGCTTGCCGCTTTTACCGCGCTCGCCCAAGGGGAAGGGATCATCTGCGCGTTTGAATCCGCGCACGCCGTCGCCCGTGCGCTGAAGCTCGCCGAGGCCGAACCGAATACCGCCATCCTCGTCGGCCTGTCCGGCCGCGGCGACAAGGATGTGGCTCAAGCGCAGCGCCTGCTCGCGGATGAGCTTCCGGAAGAGAAGCCGGCGCTGTTTGCATGAGCCGCTATGCCGCCATGTTCGAACGGCTGGCGGACGAGGGTGCGTTCGGCGCCTTCCTGATGTTGGGCGACCCCGATCTCGACACCAGCGCCGAGCTGCTCGACGCTTTGGTAGAAGCAGGCGCGGACATGATCGAGGTTGGAATCCCCTTTTCCGACCCCGTCGCCGATGGGCCGGTGATCCAGGCGGCGGCGCAGCGCGCGCTTGCCGCCGGAGTCCGAGTCGGCGATTGCTTCGACCTCATTTCAGCGTTGCGCGCACGCCACAGTGACGTGCCGATCGGCATCCTCACCTATGCCAATATCGTCGTGGCGCGGCCCGGATTCATGCGCGAAGCCGCCGAGGCCGGGGCGGACAGCCTGCTGATCGCGGACGTTCCGGCGCTGGAGGCTGAGCCGTTCGGCCGCGACATGGCGCAGGCCGGGATCGAGCCGGTGCTCATCGCCGCCGCGAATACTCCGGATGCTGCTCTCGAGCGGATCGCAAGGCTTTCAAAAGCCTACACTTATTGCGTCAGCAGGGCCGGGACTACCGGCACTCACGCCGGCGGCCAGTTCGACGCCGGGCTGGTGGCGCGGGTCAAGCGCGTCGGTGCTCCACCTCCGGTGTTCGGGTTCGGAATCTCGCGACCCGAACATGTCCGAGCAGCGCTTGCTGCAGGGGCGAGAGGAGTGATTTGTGGCTCCGCGATCGTCGATCTCGTTTCGAGACGCGAGGACGTGGCAAGCTTTGTCCAGTCATTGAAAGCAGTTACACGGAACGACTCGGTAGTGGAATGAATTGAATCCGGCCGAGAAGGAGTGTGTGCATGGCTGCTCGAGCGATATGGCGCGGACAGATCCGGCTGGCGCTGGTCTCGATCCCTGTCGAGCTGTTTCCGGCGACCAAAAGCGGCGCAGCGATCCAGTTTCACCAGGTGCATGAGCCGTCGGGCAAGCGCATCAAATATGAGAAGGTCGTGCCCGGCATTGGCCCCGTTGACCGCGACGAAATCGTCAAGGGCTATGAAGTGTCGAAGGGCCATTACGTCCTGCTCGATCCCGAGGAGATCGACAGCGTCAAGCTTGAGAGCCGCAAGACCTTGGACCTCGTCCAGTTTGTCGACGAGGACGAGATTGACGCCACCTACTTCGAAAAGCCTTACTACGTCGTTCCGGCCGACGACCTTGCCGAGGAAGCCTATGTCGTCCTGCGCGATGCGCTGAAGGCCGCGAAGAAGGTCGGTGTCGGGCAGCTCGCCATGCGCGGCCAGGAATATGTGGTTGCCTTAAAACCCTGTGGCCGCGGGCTGCTGCTGGAAACGCTGCGCTACGCGGACGAGGTGCATAAGTCGTCCGGCTTCTTCCGCGACATCGGCGATCACAAGCCAGATCCGGATCTGCTCGACATGGCCTCGATGCTGATCGAGCGCAAAGCCGGCGAGTTCGATCCCAAGGAGTTCCACAACCGCTATGTCGACGCGCTCCATCGCCTGATCGAGGAGAAGCAAAAGAAGAAGGGCGAGAAGATCATCGAGGATCCTGACGCGGACGCTCCACCGCCTAAGGGGTCCAATGTCATCGACCTTATGGCCGCTCTGAAGAAGAGCCTCGGCGACCAGAAGGCGGAGGGCGGCAAGTCCAAGAAGGCCGCTGACAAGAAGGCTCCAGCAAAGCGTGCGTCGGCGAAGAAGGAAACGAAAGCGCCAGCACGCAAGCGGGCGTAAAGCGTGCCGTCCCGCAAGCTCGACATTGCCACGTACAATCGCAAGCGCGACTTCACTAGGACGAAGGAGCCACGCGGGCGCAAGCTCAAGGGCAAGGGCGACAGCTTTGTCGTCCAGAAGCACGCCGCCTCGCGGTTGCACTGGGATTTCCGGCTCGAGCTCGACGGCGTACTGAAAAGCTGGGCGGTGCCCAAGGGACCGAGCATCGATCCCGCCGAGAAGCGCCTGGCTATGCGGACCGAGGATCACCCGCTCGATTACGGCACCTTCGAAGGCACGATCCCCGCCGGCGAATATGGCGGCGGCACGGTGATGCTGTGGGACGTTGGGCGCTGGATTCCGCATCCCGACAAGGATCCCGACAAGACGATCGAAGAGGGACACCTTCATTTCACCCTCGAAGGCGAACGGATGAAAGGCGAGTGGGTGCTGTTCCGGCTCAATCCGCGAAAGGGCGAGCGCGGCGAGCCGTGGATGCTGAAGAAGGTCACGGACGAATTCGCGGATGAGGAGAATGGCGACGGGCTCGTTGACGATTGCGTGACCAGCGTCACCACCGGGCGCACCATGGCCGAAATAGCCGCCGGAGAGGACGTTTGGCGCTCTAATCGCGGTGGCCAGAAGGGTGGCCGCGGGAAGAAGAAGTCAAGCAAGGCCCCGCCGCCGTTCCAGGAGCCGCAGCTGGCGACGCTGGTGGACGACGTCCCGCCGGGCGACTCCTGGATCCACGAATATAAATATGACGGCTACCGGCTCCTGCTCGCAGTGGGCGATGGTCTTGCGACCGCCTGGACGCGAAACGGGAAGGACTGGAGCGACAAGTTCAAGACCCTGGTGAAGGCGGCCTCGAAGCTTCCGGGGGGCTGCCTTATCGACGGCGAAGCCGTCGCCCTGGACGAGCATGGCAGGCCCAGCTTCCAGCTCCTCCAGTCCACGTTGAAGGACCAGAGAGGCGCGAACCTTGCATTTTACGCCTTCGATCTGCTCGTCGACCGGGGCGAAGATATCAAGAAGCTGCCCAACATCGTCCGCAAGGATCGGCTCGCATCCCTGCTCGCGGGCGTGCCTCCGCCGATCATCTACGGCGATCATATCGTGGGTCGCGGCGAGGAAATGTTGAAGGAGGTCTGCAAGCTCGGCGGCGAGGGGATCGTATCGAAGAAGGCAAGCGCCACCTACAGCGGGACGCGCACGCGCAGCTGGCTCAAGGTCAAGTGCATCCAGCGACAGGAATTCGTCATCGTCGGCTGGTCCGAAAGCGACAAGCGCATCGGCTTCAGATCGTTGCTTCTTGCCGCGCGCGAGAAGCGGAAACTCACCTACGTGGGCAAGGTCGGCACGGGCTTCAATGCGAAACTGATGGCCGAGCTGGTGCAGCGGATGGAGCCGCTGGAGGTCGACAAGGCGCCGGTCGAAGTCCCCCGCGCAGACCGCAAGGGAGCGCATTGGATCGCGCCTCGGCTCGTTGCCGAAATCGCGTTCGCCGAGTTCACGGACGATGGCATCTTGAGGCATCCGAGCTTCGTCGGCCTGCGCGAGGACAAGCCGGCATCGCAGGTCATCGTGGAAACCCCCAAGCACATGGAGGAAGTCACGAAGCAGCCCAAGCCCAGGTCTGCTCGGACCAAAAAGAAAGTCGCGAGCGCGACTGCGGAGGACTTCGGAATCGCGATCTCGAGCCCCGACCGCGTCATTTTCCCCGAGCTCGGCCTCACGAAGAAGGACCTCGCCGATTATTATGCCCGTGTCGAACCGTTGATCATGATCGACGCGGCGAAGCGGCCGATGACCCTTATCCGCTGCCCGGGCGGGCGAACGGGCGAATGCTTCTTTCAGAAGCACGACAAGGGCACATTCGGGCCGCAGGTGAAGCAGATCCCGATCGAGGAGAGCAACGGCTCGCTCGAGGATTATCTCTATTTCGACGACATCCGGGGGCTGCTGGCCTGCGTCCAGATGGGCACTGTCGAGTATCACGGCTGGGGCAGCAGGATTGAGAAGGTCGAATACCCCGACCGACTGGTGTTCGATCTTGACCCGGACGTCGGTCTTGATTTCGGCAAGGTGAAGACCGCTGCGGTTCGCCTGAAAGCGCTCCTGGAGGACCTCGGGCTCAGGAGCTTCCCCCTGCTTTCGGGCGGCAAGGGCATTCACGTCGTCGTGCCGCTCGACCAATCGGAAGACTGGCCGACGGTGAAGAGCTTTGCTGACCGGTTCAGCCGAGCGATCTCGGAGGCGGAGCCGCAGACGTTCACCGCGAACATCCGCAAAGTGCAGCGGAAGGGGCGGATCTTTCTCGACTGGCTTCGCAACCAGCGCGGGGCGACTGCCGTCATGCCTTTCTCCGCACGTGCTCGCGAAGGCGCTCCCGTGGCCGCTCCGGTCGGGTGGAACGAGCTCGAGCGTTTCGAAAGCGGCCACCATTTCAGCATCCGTGACGCGGATCAATTGCTAGAACGAGCGGCGTCGAAGACGCTTGCAGGCTGGGGACAAGCCAAGCAAGCGTTGCCCGATGCGTAAGACAGCCGCTACCGCTCTAGTTTCAATTCTCTTTCTCCTCACCGCCGCGTCGCCGCCGGACCTCAAGCGCTGGCGCTCGGAGGCGTCTCGCGTGACGATCACGCGCGATGACTGGGGCATCGCGCACGTCCATGGCGCGACCGACGCGGATGCCGTTTTCGGCATGATCTACGCCCAGGGCGAGGACGACTTCCCCCGCATCGAGGCGAATTATCTGACCGCCCTTGGGCGAACGGCCGAGGCCGAGGGCGAAAAGGCGATCTGGCAGGACCTTCGGGCGCGCCTCTACGTCAGCGAGCCGGAACTGAGGGCGTGGTACGCAAAAAGTCCTTCGAACATGCAGGTGCTGATGAATGCCTGGGCCGACGGACTGAACTATTTTCTGGCGACGCACCCGAGCGTCCATCCTCGCGTCCTCGCGCGGTTCGAGCCGTGGATGGCCTTGAGCTTCACCGAAGGCAGTATCGGGGGGGATATCGAGCGGATTGACCTCGATGCGCTTCGTGATTTCTACTCAGCCGCGCGCCATTCGGGACTCGCGTCGGCGAAGCTCGCGACTGCGGAACCCCACGCGTGGATCGCGGACACGCTTCGGAAAGACGACGAGGAGCCGCGCGGCTCCAACGGCATTGCGATCGCGCCCGGACTGACTGGGAGCGGGCACGCCCTCCTATTGATCAATCCGCACACGAGCTTCTTTTTCCGATCGGAACTCCAGGTGTCTAGCGATGAAGGGCTCGATGCCTACGGCGCAGCGACTTGGGGACAGTTCTTCATCTACCAGGGCTTCAATCCCCACGTCGGGTGGATGCATACATCGAGCGGGGTCGACGTCGTCGACGAATTCGCGGAGGAGGTCGAACAGCACGAAAAGTCCCGCTGCTACCGCTATGGCACCGCTTGCAACCCAATGGGAGTGCGGCCGGTGACGATCCGCTACAGGCTTCCGAACGGAACATACGGTTCGCGACGCTTCAGCACCTATTTCACGCATCACGGGCCGATCGTCCGCTCCGATGGCGCGCGCTGGATCGCGTTCGCAATGATGAACCGCCCTGTCGAAGCGCTCCAGCAGAGCTACTTGCGAACCAGAGCGAGCGATCTCGCTTCGTTCATCGAGGTTGCGCAGCTCAAGGCCAACAGCTCGAACAACACCATCTTCGCTGACGATAAGGGCGAGATCGCCTATCTCCATCCGCAATTCGTGCCGCGGAGAAACAATCGTTTCGACTATACGAAGCCCGTCGATGGGACTGACCCAGCGACGGATTGGGGATCGCTGCACTCGCTTCCCGAACTCCCCAATGTCACGAATCCGCCCAACGGCTGGGTCGACAACAACAACAATGCGCCGTGGTCCGCGGCCGGAGCCTTCAGTCCGAACCCAGCGAACTATTCCAAGTATATGGACATGCTCGGCGAGAATTTCCGTGGGCTCCACGCGCTCAGATTGCTGACAGGCAGCCACGGCTGGACGCTCGAAAAGCTCCAGGCCGCGGCGTTCGACAGCTATCAGCCGGGTTTCGCCGTGTTGATCCCGTCGCTGCTCGAGGCCTATCACCGACAGCCGCAGCATGGCTCCCGTTACGACCGACTTGCAGGGCCCGTCGCAGCGCTGAGCTCATGGAACTACCGCTGGAGCGGTGAATCCGTCGCGCAAACGCTGGCGATGTTTTGGGGTGAGGAACTTCAGAAGGGTGAACATGCCTCCGAAGACGAGCCGACCAACAAGCGCATGATGCGCCTCGCGCGGGACACGACGCCCGAGCAGAAGCTGCAAGCCCTCGAGGACGCCGTTTCCCGGCTGCGGCGGGAGTTCGGGCGCTGGGATGTGCCTTGGGGCGCGGTGAACCGCTTTCAGCATATTTCCCCAGCGATCGTTCATCCGTTCAGCGACGGCGCGCCCAGCATCCCGGTTCCCTTCGCCAGCAGCGCCTACGGCTCGCTCGCCGCCTTTGGCGCGTCGCCCAAGCCCGGGACCGTAAAGTGGTACGGCACTTCCGGGAACAGCTTCGTTGCCGTCGTGGAGTTCGGGCCTCGCGTTCGTGCCCATGCCGTCACCGCCGGGGGTGAGAGCGGCCATCCGGATTCGCCGCACTTCAACGATGAAGCGCTGCGCTACGCATCGGGCGACCTGCGCAACGTCTATTTCTATCCCGACGAGCTCATGGGCCACACCGAGCGGAAGTATCACCCGGGGGAGTGACATTCCGGTCAGAACCGAAACTTCCTTGAGGGACTTCGAGGCCAGCGCGGGTAAACGGCATCTCAATGATCCAAGGACCATATATTGCCGAAGCCGCGTCCCTCATCGGCCATCCGGCTCGTGCCAAAACCTTCGCTCGACACGGGCGGCAAAGGGACGGACGGGCGCTGACAATCACACCCGCGGGCGAGCATGGTTTTATAAGGCTGTTCGAAATTCGGCTCTAGAGACCGGCGAACTTATCCGTCGCTCTTACTAGCCCATCGAGTACCCCGGGCTCGCTGAACAGGTGGCCCCCGTCAGGGACGATATTGAGCTCCACCTCGGGCCAGGCCTCCTTGAGTCTCCAGGCCGCCACCGGCGGCGTGCAGGTGTCGTGCCGCCCCTGCACGATGACCCCAGGAATGCCCCTCAGCTTGGTCGCGTCCCTAAGCAGCTGGCCTTCTTCGAGCCAGCCGTGGTTTGCCATGTAATGATTTTCGATCCGAGCCACGGCGACCGCGATGTCCGGAGACGTGAAATGCTCGATCGTTGACGGACTGGGAAGGAGCGTGACGATGTCGCCCTCCCACTTGCTCCAGGCCTTTGCGGCTCGGAGCTGCTCGTCCTTGTCGTCGCTCGTCAGGCGCTTGCGATAAGCCTCGACCAGATCTGCCCGCTCGCTTGCCGGGATCGGCTCGAGGAACTCGTCGAACTTGTCGGGGTAAATCTGGGAGGCCCCTCCTTCCTTGTACATCCAGTCGATCTCGTACTGGTCGAACAGGAAGATGCCCCTGAGGACGAGCTCGGTGGTGCGCTCGGGATGGGTCTCGGCATAAGCAAGAGCGAGCGTCGAGCCCCAGCTTCCTCCGAACACCTGCCACTTCTCGGCCCTGCAAACCTCAACGCGCAGCTTCTCGATGTCCTCGACGAGATCCCAGGTCGTGTTGTTCTCGAGGCTCGCATAGGGCTTGGAGCGCCCACAGCCGCGCTGGTCGAACACCAGGATTTTGTACTTGTCGGGATTAAACTGGCGGCGATGTTCGGGACTGGACCCGCCGCCAGGTCCGCCGTGGAGGAAGACCACCGGCTTGCCGTCAGGGTTGCCGGACAGCTCCCAATAGAGGCGGTGGCCGTCGCCGACGTCGAGCATTCCGCTCTCATAAGGCTGGATCTCGGGGTAAAGGGTCCGGCGGCTTTGCATCGGCAGGTCCATCAGAAGCTGAATTCCTCGTAGATGTGGGACACGTCGCCGTTCCACTCGCCGTGAAAGCGCGCGAGCAGGCGATCGGCGGGTGTCATGCCCGTTGCGATCACATCGCGCAATGGATCGAGAAACCCGCCCTCATTGTCGCCCGCGCTGTTGATCTCGTTTCGCCGCTTCAGGCCCCCTGCAGCGATCTCGAGGGCCCGGGCGGCAAGGCTACCCATGCTCTCACCGTCAGGGGTGAGCGCCTCGAGGCCCAGTCTCGGCACGTCATTACGGAGCTTCTGTCGCTCCTCGATGGTCCAGTGTTTGACGAGGTCCCATGCGGCATCGAGAGCCACGCCGTCGTAAAGAAGCCCGACCCACAGCGCCGGGAGCGCGCAGATGCGGCTCCACCTTCCTCCGTCTGCACCCCGCATTTCTAGGAAACTTTTGAGCCGCACTTCGGGGAATGCAGTCGAGAGGTGGTCGGTCCAGTCGGACAGCCGCGGCTTCTCGCCGGGAAGCTGCGGGAGCTTCCCGTCCATGAAGGCGCGGAAGCTCTCGCCCGCGACGTCGAGATATTTGCCG
>JBJMVK010000055.1:0-33229 GCA_045810725.1 Sphingomonas sp.
AAGCCGTTGTTCGCCAGCTCGGTGATGCGCTCGACGTGACCCGGTGCAAGGTCTCCTCGAAATTTGATGACGACATCGCCGCCGGTGGAAAGGGAAAGGGTCAGGCGGTCGTCTTCGGCCATGAGCTAAACTCCGTATGAAAGCGTCTTCAGGCGGGCGATTTAGGAGGCCGAGGGTGGTTGCGCCAGAGCGGCAGGGCCCATAGGAGGGCTGCACCGGGTTCAATCGAGGGAGTAAGACGTGAGCGAGAGCGAGCATATCGCCGCCGCGCCCCCCCAGGATTCCACGCCCAACTCGGTGATGGACGAGGAAGACCGGCTGCGCCCGGCATTTGTCGACAAGGTTCTCGATGCCGTCGAGGCCGGCGACGACGAAACGGCCCGCGAACTGGTCGCGCCCCTCCACCCGGCTGATGTCGCCGACCTGATCGAGCTCGCGCGAAGCGACGAGCGCGACGGCCTCGTCAAGGCCCTCGCGGGAATCATCAGCCCGGACGTGCTCGCCGAGCTCAACGACTATGTCCGCGAGGACCTCATCGACGAGATGGAGCCGCAGCAGGTCGCGGACATCGCGGCGCAGCTCGAGACCGACGATGCGGTCGCACTCATCGAGGACCTAGATCGCGAAGAGCAGAGGGCGGTTCTCGAGCGAATGGAGCCCGATGACCGCGCGGCCGTCGAAAAAGCCCTCGGCTACCCCGAAGAATCCGCCGGCCGGCTTATGCAGCGCGACCTCTGCGCTGTGCCGGAGCATTGGAACGTCGGCCAGGTCATCGATTACCTGCGCTCGACGAGGGACCTTCCCGACGATTTCTGGGAGGTCTTCGTCGTCAATCCGTCCCACCACCCGGTGGGCACCTGCAAGCTCTCGCTGATTCTCCGGATGCCACGCAAGACCCTCGTCGGCGAAATCATGCAGCGTGAGCAGACGCTGATCCAGGTCGACATGGATCAGGAGGATGTCGCCCTGCGCTTTCAGAAATACGCGCTCGTCTCTGCCGCGGTGGTGGACGATTCGGGGCGGCTCGTCGGAATGATCACGGTCGACGACATCGTGCACATCATCTCCGAGGAAGCGGGTGAAGATGTGCTGCTGCTCGCGGGCGCCGGTGAAGGCGACATCAACGAGCCGATCCAGCTCACGGTACGCACCCGCCTCATGTGGCTGCTCGTCAATCTTCCAACGGCAATGCTCGCTGCCTCGGTCGTCCACTTGTTCGACGGCCAGATCGCCAAGTTCGCAGTGTTAGCGGTGCTGATGCCGATCGTCGCTGGAATGGGCGGAAACGCCGGCACTCAGACGCTCGCCGTCGCAGTGAGGGCAATTGCCACCAACCAGCTGACCGAATCCAACACGGTCCGGGCGTTCGGCCGAGAATTCACGATCGCTCTTGCGAACGGCCTCTCGCTTGGCCTTT
Organism: Sphingomonas sp.; assembly: GCA_045810725.1. Taxonomy (GTDB): domain Bacteria; phylum Pseudomonadota; class Alphaproteobacteria; order Sphingomonadales; family Sphingomonadaceae; genus Sphingomicrobium. The sequence goes on from JBJMVK010000055.1 coordinate 1,418, forward strand.
TGATCGGCGCAGGTGTCGCCTTCGTATTCCACAACCCGCTGCTTGGCGCCGTCATGGGGGCAGCGATGGTCATCAATAACCTTGTCGCGGGAGTCGCCGGGGTGATGGTCCCAATCACCCTCGACCGGCTTCGGATCGACCCCGCAGTCTCTTCGGCCGTATTCGTGACGACCTGCACCGACTGCCTCGGCTTCCTGTCATTCCTCGGACTTGCGACACTGGTTGGGCTGGGCCGCTAAGGCATTGCGAATCATGGGCTAGTCGGCCATCGCTGGAGGCGTGCCGAAGCTCCATTTGACCAAGGTCGCATTTGCCTGCCGCGACCTCGAAGCGCTGCAACTGAGGATCGCCAGCCGCGAAGCCAATGGCGAGATCCGAATTGCGACGCGCATGCGGCCGAAGCGCTCGGCGGAATTGCTGGGCGGTAACCTTTACTGGATCGTCAAGCACCGCCTTGTCGGAGCGCTGGAGATCCTGGACTTCAAGGATCGCGAGGACGGGAGGATCGACATCGTCTGCTGCTCGAAGCTTATCGCAGTCGCTCCGATGCCGCGCCGAGCCCACCAGGGTTGGCGCTATCTCGAGGATGCCGACGCGCCCCGTGGCGACGACGATGGCACCGGCCTCGGCGCGCTTCCGCCGCAGCTCTACGGCAAGCTCGCCTCCCTCGCCCTCGTCTGACCCTCTACCGGAAGAGGATATAAAGGATGATGATGAGGATGATGAGGCCGCCGATACCGAGGTACATGGCTTTTACTCCCTGTTGTTTCGCCCCTCGCGCCCATGAAACGATCGGGGTGCCGTGAGGGTTGCTCCCCTTGGCCCTAAGTCGCCTTGCCGACTCTGCCGCTCGCCGGTAACGGGGCGACGAAACTTCAACGAGGGAGGTGGGCATGACGGTTTCGGTGGCGATCGACGCGAAGGTGGCCGAGCGCTCGATGCTCAAGCATCCATTCTACCAGGCCTGGACTGAGGGGCGCCTGCCGCTCGACACGCTGCGCGATTACGCGCGGCAATATTTCCACCATGTCGAGGCCTTCCCTCGCGCGGTGAGCGCGGTTCACAGCGCCTGCGAGGATCGCGCCGGACGCCGGATGCTCGCGGAGAACCTCGCCGAGGAAGAGGGGATCGAATCCGGCAAGCAAGACCATGCGACGCTCTGGATGATGTTCGCCCGCGGCGTCGGCGAAAGCGAGGACAGGGTTCGAAGCGTGGAGCTTAATCCCGAGACCCGCGGCCTGATCGACACGTTCGCGCGGCTTTCCCGGCGCTCCTATGCGTCCGGCCTTGGTGCGCTTTATGCCTACGAGAGCCAGTTTCCGGGCGTCGCCAGGGCGAAGATCGAGGGCCTTATTGACCGATATGGCATCGATGCCGAGGAAACCCTGCGCTTCTTCAGAGTCCACGAGAGCGCCGACGTCGAGCACAGCGATGTCTGCCGGCTCCTTCTCGACCGCTTGCCGGACGATGAGCGCGACGAGGCGATCGGGGCTGGTGAAGAGCTTGCGGGCGCGCTTTGGAACTTCCTCTCGGGCGTGGAGGCCCGCGCACGGCCCAATTGATCAGTGGCAGCCGGTGACGCTTGCCGATCCGGCCACGCGGAGGGTGCAGGCGGGGCTGCCGCTCAGCCTGATCGTGGCGGGCCCGTTCGCATCGATCTTTGCCGAGTCGCTGACACTCGCAGAGATCGTTGCCGCGCCATCAGCTCCGAGCGTTGCATCCTTGGCTGAAAGCGCCAGTGCATCGAGGGTCGAGATGCCCCGGATCACCGCTGTCACCCTGGCTGCCTCGCCGGCGAGGCGAGCACTCGCAGTCCCAATCACGCTCACCTTCAGCTGGTCGACTTTGACGTCGGCGATTTCGCCCGCGCCGCTTCCCTGCACCGAAAGGTCGAAGCTCAGGCCCTTGACCTTGTCGATGAAGAGCGCGCCCGATCCGTTCAGCCAGGCTGCGTTGAGGTCATGAGTGCCGATGCTGATCTCGACAGGCCCGGAATCCGTTCCTGGATAGCCGCCCCAAGAATCCAGGTTGTTGTGGACGACGAGCGTGTCGCCGCGGACCTCGACCGCCACCCGGTTGAGAGCCGCCGATGAGCCGGTCGCCTTGGCGTATGGCGCGACTCCGGTCGTGAGCGTGACCTTGAACGGCCCGTCCACTCGGACCTTGTCGAAGCTGGTGATCCCGAAATTGCGGTCCGCGGCGCCCGCGGGCGCGGCAAGCGCGCAGATAGCTGCGGCGAGGAGGAAGGTGCGCATGGGCCCACCTTCCATCGCTCATGGTTAAGACGCGTTTAAGAGCAGCGGACGTCCCCGGAACCGGCCTTGCTCACGGTACATTTCGCGCCACCTGAAACATCCACGTCGCCGGCACCCATGATGCTGACGTCGGCGGACCCGGTCGCATGCGCCTTGACGCTACCCGATCCCGCGATCGAGACCTTCGCCTGCTGAAGCTGGACCGATCCGGCATCGATGTCGCCCGACCCTGCGATCGAATATTCGGCCGACTGTGCCTTGCCCGCGGCAGCCTTGACGCTGCCCGACCCGCCGATCGACAGCTTGAGCGACGCGACGTCTATGGAATCGACGTTTAAGCCGCCCGATCCGCCGATCGCGCCCTCGAAGCGGTCGCCGCGAACATGATCGACGTGAATGTCGCCCGATCCCTTGATTGCCGCACCGGCGAGCTGCGGGACGGTAACGGTGAAGTCGGCCTTGCCGTTGTTGTTCCAGCCCCAGCTGAAGCCGTGATGCTCCTCGGGACGGATGACGAGCTTGTCGCCACGAACTTCGACGATAGTCTTCTGAAGCAAATTCTCGGAACCCTGGGCGGAAACTGAAGGATTGGTCCCGGTTCGAACGGTGACCTCATACGGGCCCGCCACCTCGATCTGCTGGAAGTTGCCGACCTGGTAGTTGCGAGAAACCCTCGGGCCAGCGCCCTCGTTGTGCATCTGCCCGCAGGCACTCGTCGCTCCGAACAAGGCGAGCACCGCGACCGCGGCGATGGACTTGCGCATGATCTCTCCTCTCACTGTCTTAACCTCATAATACGGCGGACAGCGTACGGGCAAGCGCCGATTACGCTTGTCGAACCTCGCCCGAGCCACTGCCGCTGATGGTGCATTTGGCGCCGCCGGTTACAGCCACGTCGCCCGATCCCATAATTGCGATGTTCGCCTGCTCAGCGACGCAAGCTGCAATGTCTCCTGAGCCGCACACCGAGATTTTCGCCTCTTTGACCGCGAGCCCGTCAGCGGCGATGTCGCCCGACCCGGAAGTCTCGAATCTTGCGTCGGTCGCCCGGCCCCGGCGAATGGATACGTCCCCCGAACCGAACAGCTGGAACGCGACCGTCTCGGCTTCGAGCTTTCCAACGGCCAGATCGCCGGACCCCGTAATCACGACTTCGAACATTTCTCCGCAATATTCGTCGAGCGCAGTATCGCCCGAGCCGTTCGCGGTCAGCTTGAACTCGGCACTCCGGACGGCGTCGATAGACACATCGCCCGATCCCGTGATTGCCGCTTCGAACGCGTCGCTGCGAACTCTCCTGATCCGGATGTCTCCCGAACCTGATCCCGACAAGCGCAAGGCCCGGACATCGATCTCGTCGATCGACGCATCGCCCGAACCGCTGCTCGAATATTCGAAGCCGTCGCCGTTGACCTGATCGATTGAAACGTCACCCGAGCCGCTCGCCCGCAGGGCCCGCAGACCAGGGGCCGTAACCAGCACCCGGACATCGTCCATCTCGTCATTGCAGCCTATCAACAGGCGGTCGCCGTCATTCTCGATCGACAGATTGTCGAGCGCCCATTCGGGTCCGGTGGCACGAACGCGAGGCGGAGCGCCGGTTTCCACTTCGACGTCGACCGGCCCCGATATTTCGAGGCGATCGAAATTTCCCGTCTCGAACTCGCGATCTCCGACCGGTCCGCCGCGAGGAACCCGGGGTCCGTGGGACGCAAGGATGCCCGACAGGATCTCCATCGCGATCGATCTCGGCATCGCAGCTCTCCTGATTAGTGTGTTACAACACCAATACGCATCAAGAGCCAAATCTGCAATGGACAAAAAGAAGGGCGCCCGGTGTTGGGCGCCCTTCGCTGTTTGTCGATCAATTTCCGCGAAAGCGGCAACCCAGCCCCGCCCGGGCGGGGATGACCAACCTAGGTTACGCGTCTTCCTTGGACTTGTGATGGATCAGGGCAGCCTTGTTCAGGATCTCGAGGATCTTGGCCAGCGCCGCCTTCTCGTCGGTCTGCTCCATAGCCCCGAGCTCGCGCGCCAGGCGCGACGAGGCAGCCTCGAAGATCTGCCGCTCGGAATAGCTCTGCTCAGGGGCGTCGTCCGGGCGGAACAGGTCGCGGACCACTTCGGCGATCGAAGTCAGATCGCCCGAGTTGATCTTCGCCTCATATTCCTGGGCCCGCCGCGACCACATCGTGCGCTTGACCTTTGGCTTGCCCTTCAACGTGTCGAGCGCATCCTTCATCGTCTTGTCGGACGAGAGCTTGCGCATGCCGACCGAGTCCGCCTTGTTCACGGGAACTCGAAGCGTCATCTTCTCCTTCTCGAAGCGGAGGACATAAAGCTCGAGACGGGTTCCGGCGATTTCGGTGCTTTGCAGTTCGACGACGCGACCAACGCCATGCTTGGGGTATACGACGTAATCGCCGACATCGAAATTGAGCGCCTTTGTAGCCATTGCTAACCTTTCCGTTTGCGGCAGCGGAGCCGGCGCATTCGCGTCGCCCCCCAAAACGACCAGTGGTCGTGGCTCCATGCCTGTTTCTTGGCTTCCCTAATGTATTTAAGGCCGCAGCTGAAACGCACGCGGCCCTCGTATGACAGTTTTATATCAGAACTCGCCTCAAATTGCGAGTCCCAGCTGGAGCGGCGATTCGAGGGACCCTTCACTTAAGTTATGGAGGCCCAGGCCGAGCAGCCGAATGCCGCGCGGAAGAGGCTGGAGGGCAGCGAGCAACGCCTGTCCGGCGGAGGCGAAAGTCGCAATATCGTCCACCACCGCGCCGAAGCTCTTGGAGCGGGTGATGATGGTGAAGTCGCCGAACTTGACCTTGAGCGTCACGGTCCGTCCCGTCACCTCGGCGCGCTTCACCCGCTCCCACGCATAGCCGGCGATTCGCTCGAGCTCTGCAGCGAGCCGTTGGGGGTCGAGCAGATCCTCGTCAAACGTTCGCTCTGCGCTGACCGACTTGTACGGTCGGTCGGGCTTCACCTCGCGCTCGTCGATGCCGCGGCAAATCCGATGATACCATGAGCCGGAGCTTCCAAACTTCGCTTCCAGCGCGGGCAGGCTCCATTCGCGCAGGTCCGCGCCCGTGAAGATGCCGAGCTTCTCCATTTTCCTGGCCGTCACTGGACCAACGCCATGGAACCGCGCCACCGGCAGGGACGCCACGAACTCCGGACCCCGCTCGGGCGTGATGACGGTCAGCCCATCAGGCTTCCTGTAATCGGAGGCGAGCTTGGCGATGAACTTGCAGTAACTGACGCCGGCGGAAGCGGTGAGCCCGGTCTCCTCCCGGATCCTGCGCCGGATATCCTGAGCGATCGCGCGTGCGGTTCCGAGCCGGTGTCGGTCCTCGCTGACGTCGAGATAGGCTTCATCGAGGCTCAGCGGCTCGACGAGCTCGGTATAGTCGGAAAAGATCGCGCGGATCTGCTGGGAGACGGCGCGATAGACGTCAAAGTGCGACTTGACGAAAATCAGTTCGGGGCAGCGGCGCTTGGCGGTGACCGACGGCATCGCCGAGCGGACGCCAAATTTGCGCGCCTCGTAGCTCGCAGCCATGACAACTCCGCGGTGGCCGCCGCCGACCGCCACTGGCTTTCCCTTCAACGAGGGATCATCGCGCTGCTCGACCGACGCGTAGAAGGCGTCCATGTCGACATGGATGATCTTGCGGCAAGGGCGGTCCGAGTCGGCCACGGCGTGTTTTTCTGTCCTAGAGGAACGTCCCTAGTCTAGGCCTTTCCGGACCCTGATAGGCAAGTTCGAGCGCGCGCCCGTTCGCCTTCCCTTGCGCGCTCCAATCTGCTTAAGGGCCGCGCCATGAACATCCACGAATATCAGGCCAAGGAACTGCTCGCGAAGTACGGCGTGCCGGTTCCCGAGGGCTATCCTGCGATGAGTGTCGAGGAAGCCGTCGAGGCCGCGAAGAAGCTCCCCGGACCGCTCTTCGTCGTCAAGGCGCAGATCCATGCGGGGGGCCGCGGCAAGGGTCGTTTCAAGGAGCTCGGTGAACAGGGCAAGGGCGGCGTTCGACTTGCCCATTCGATCGACGAAGTGCGCGAGCATGCCGCCGAGATGCTCGGCAAGACTTTGGTGACGATTCAAACCGGTCCGCATGGCAAGCAGGTCCAGCGCCTTTACATCACCGATGGTGTCGACATCGCGAAGGAATTCTACCTCGCGCTGCTGGTGGACCGCGAAAGCGGCCGGGTCGCCGTCGTCGCCTCGACCGAGGGCGGGATGGAGATCGAGAAGGTCGCCCACGAAACGCCGGGGAAGATCAGCACGATCACGATCGACCCCGCGACTGGGCTCATGCCGCACCACGGCCGCGAAGTGGCCGCGGCGCTCGGCCTGACGGGCGATCTCGCGAAGCAGGCGGCGAGGGTGCTCGCAAAGCTTTACGAAGCGTTCCTCGGAACCGACGCATCGCAGGTCGAGATCAACCCGCTCGCGGTCACTAACGAAGAGCAATTGATGGTTCTCGATGCCAAGGTCGGCTTCGACAGCAACGCCGGCTTCAGGCACCCCGACCTAGAGCAGCTTCGCGACCTCTCTGAAGAGGACCCGATGGAGATCGAAGCGTCCAAGTTCGACCTCAGCTACATCAAGCTCGACGGATCGATCGGCTGCATGGTGAACGGCGCCGGCCTTGCGATGGCAACGATGGACATCATCAAGCTCGAGGGTGGCGAGCCCGCGAACTTTCTCGACGTAGGCGGCGGCGCCTCGAAGGAAAAGGTGACGGCGGCGTTCAAGATCATCCTCAGCGATCCGGCCGTGAAGGGCATCCTGGTCAACATCTTCGGCGGCATCATGCGCTGCGACATCATCGCAGAAGGGATCGTAGCGGCGGCGCGCGACGTGTCGCTGAGCGTACCGCTGGTCGTCCGGCTCGAGGGAACGAACGTCCAGCAGGGCAAGGACATCCTCGCTTCCTCGGGACTCCCGATCATTCCCGCCAATGACCTTGGCGATGCGGCAAGGAAAATCGTTAGGGAAGTCAAAGAGGCAGTGCCTGCCTGACGTTAACGGGCGCCGCCGTGGCGAGAGCTCGGGGTCCATGCGCTGCTTACGCCGGCCTCAGCGGCCTGACGAATAAAGAAGGAACGCGCGAATGAAACTTCTGGTCGCCGTCAAGCGGGTGATCGACTTCAACGTGAAGCCGCGGGTGAAAATGGACGGGTCGGGCGTTGATCTAGCCAATGTGAAGATGAGCATGAACCCTTTCGACGAAATCGCCGTCGAGGAAGCGATCCGATTGAAGGAAAAAGGCGTCGTGACCGAGATCGTTGCGGTCTCGATCGGCCCCGCGAAGGCGCAGGAGACTCTCAGGACCGCGCTTGCGATGGGCGCCGACCGGGCGGTTCTCGTCCAGACCGACGAGGAGGTGGAGCCGCTCGCCGTCGCCAAGATACTCGCGAAGATCGCCGAGGAAGAGCAGCCGCAGATGGTGATCCTCGGCAAACAGGCGATCGACGACGACAACAATGCGACGGGGCAGATGCTCGCCGCCTTGCTCGGCTGGCCGCAGGGCACCTTCGCCTCAAAGCTCGAGCCCGCGAGCGACAGTTTGACGGTCACTCGTGAAGTCGACGGCGGGCTCGAAACATTGAAGCTCAACCTGCCGGCGGTGGTGACCACCGACCTTCGTCTTAACGAGCCGCGTTATGCCTCGCTTCCCAACATCATGAAGGCGAAGTCCAAGCCCCTCGCGAGCAAGTCGCCGGCCGATTATGGCGTCGACGTCACCCGCCGGGTGCAAACGATCAAGGTCACGGAGCCGGCCAAGAGGCAGGCTGGAATCAAGGTCGGCAGCGTCGACGAGCTGGTCGACCGACTCAAGGGTCTGGGGATTGCGAAATGAGCGTGCTGGTCCTGGTGGAACACGATGGAAGCGCGATCAAGGATGCGACCCTTGCGGCGGTGACTGCCGCTGCAAAGCTCGGCGATGTCCATGCGCTCGTCGCCGGAAACAATGTCGCCGCAGTCGCCGGCGCAGCAACGAAGATCGCCGGCATCGTCAAGGTTCTCGTCGCGGATGGCGGCCACCTTGACCATGATCTTGCGGAGAATGTCGCGCCCGTCGCTGCGAGGCTGATGGAGGGTTATGACGCGTTCGTCGCGCCGGCCACCACGTTCGGCAAGGACATCGCACCGCGCGTCGCCGCACTTCTCGACGTGATGCAGATCAGCGACGTGATCGGTGTCGAGGACTCGAGCACGTTCGTGCGCCCGATCTATGCGGGCAACGCGATCGCGACGGTCAAGTCGAACGATCCCAAAAAGGTGCTCACGGTTCGCGGCACGGCGTTCGAGAAGGCTTCGGCAGCCGGCGGTTCGGCGTCACTCGAAGAGGTCGATGCAGGCCAGTCCTCGGGGACCAGCGCATTCGTCTCGATGGACGCGTCCGAAAGCGAGCGGCCCGAGCTCACCAGCGCCAAGGTGATCGTGTCGGGCGGCCGGGCATTCGGCTCGTCCGACCAATTCCATTCGCTCCTCGACCCGCTTGCCGACAAGCTCGGCGCCGCCGTCGGGGCAAGTCGCGCGGCAGTCGATGCGGGCTATGCGCCCAACGACTACCAGGTCGGCCAGACCGGCAAGATCGTCGCTCCGCAGGTCTACATGGCGATCGGCATTTCGGGCGCGATCCAGCACCTCGCCGGGATGAAGGATTCCAAGACGATCATCGCGATCAACAAGGATGAGGAAGCGCCGATCTTCCAGGTCGCGGACATCGGCCTCGTCGGCGATCTGTTCAAGATCGTCCCGGAGCTGACGGAGAAGCTGTAGGACCTAGCGCCAGGACACTCGCTTCGGCGTGGTCCCTAGAAGCCGCCGAGCAACGCGGCGACATTGTCGCCGAGCGCCTCGACCGCGTAGCCGCCTTCCATGACGATCAGCGTTGGAAGGCCCATCGAAGAGATTCGCCTCCCCATCGTCTCGTAGTCCACGGTCTTGAGCTTGAAATGGCTGATCGGATCCGCCTCGTGGGTGTCGGCGCCGTAGCTGACGATCAGCAAGTCGGGAGCGCTTTTCTCCAGCCAGTCGATCGCGTGGTTGAGCGCCCGCGCATAGTGGCCCCACTCGGTGCCGCGGGGCAGGGGCAGGTTGAGGATATTGGCTCGGCTCTCGTCGGCATGGCCCCAGAAGAATGGATAGTCGGTCGAAGGATCGGCGTGAATGGAGGCGAAGTATACATCTTCGCGCTCGTGGAAAATATCCTGGGTGCCGTTGCCGTGGTGATAGTCCACGTCGAGGATCGCGATCCGCCTTTTCCCCGCTCGGAGAGCGGCTTCGGCGGCGACGGCGGCATGATTGAGATAGGAATAGCCGCCGAGATAGTCGCGACCCGCATGATGTCCCGGCGGCCGGGTGAACGCGAAGGCGCTGCGCTCGCCGGCGAGGACCGCCAAAAGCGCACCAAGCGCGGTCTGGACGCTCCAGTAGCTCGCCTCCCATGTGCCGCGACCGATCGGAGTTGAGGTGTCGAAGCTATGCCGCCCAAGCCGCGCATCTATGCGCTCGAGATGGAGCGGCCGGCGGCCAACGACCGGAAAAGTGTAAGGGAAAGCTTCGCCTTCGCGCCCGGCAGCGAGCCAGTCGCGGTGCGCGTCGCGCAGCAGCTCGAGATATTCCTCGCTATGCACAAGGCGGATCGGTTCGATGCCGCTGTCCTGGGGCGCTTGCGTTGGTCCAATCGCGGCAAGAACGGCGTCGACGCGGCCCTGGTGCTCGGCCGCACGGTGCAGCTTCCCATTGAAGAATTCAGCGTCCGGCGCATGGGCCCGCTGCCGATCGTCCCAGAAACAACGCATCGCCGCTCCTCAGCGGCCGCAGCCGACGCGAAACGCCATTCCAAGGCGCGCGAGAAAGAGCATGGATATTCCTCCTCCCCGCGATGTTGCGCGTCGGGAGGCGATTGGCAATTGCTGTTCGAGCGAAAGTCCTAGCTCTTGCGCGCGTGCTCCGGCTTGTCCTTGCGCGACGTGTGAGCCATTTTCTCGAGCTCCTTCTCGTTCATCGACATCATCGACTTGGACGCGCCCTTCAGCTGGCTCTTGGGCGTGTCGCCGCGCTTGGCTGATAGGGCCGCTCCTGCGGCCTTCTGCTGTGCTGCGGATTTGGCTGGCATCGTCGCATCTCCTTCCTAAGGGATCTTCGGAGCAAAAACGCGCCAGCGCTCCAATCGCTGCGCTCACAAGGCAATGTTGCCGCGAGATCAACCACTTCTCGCCGCGCCGGTCGACCGACCTTCTTGCCGGCTGGCTGCACTCTTAGTTGCGCGAGGGACGTTGGCGAGTTCAAGCGGCCTAGCTCGAGCGCTCAGCCGCGGATGAACCGTTCCAATTCGACGAATGCCTCGTCGTCGGGAAGCTGGCGCGGCGGGTGCTTGCAGAATGCCGATGCCGCGGCGTGGATCGGACCGGAAAGCCCGCGATCCTTGGCGAGGCGCGCGCAGCGAATGAGGTCGATCGCAACACCCGCGCTGTTCGGAGAATCTTCCACCGACAAGCGAAGCTCGATGTTCATTGGGACCCCGCCGAACAGCTGGCCTTCCATGCGAAGAAAGCAGACCTTGTTGTCATTCTGCCAGGCGACATAGTCGCTGGGCCCGACATGGATGTTCTCGGGATCGAGCCGGTGTTCGGCGACCGACTGCACCGCCTCGGTCTTGCTGATCTTCTTCGATGCGAGCCGCGAGCGCTCGAGCATGTTGAGGAAATCCGTGTTGCCACCGGTATTGAGCTGGTAGGTGCGGTCGAGCTTCACGCCCCGCTTCCTGAAAAGGTCCGTGAGCACTCTATGGACAATTGTTGCGCCGAGTTGCGCCTTGATGTCGTCGCCGATGACGGGGACTCCAGCCTCCTGGAATTTGCGGGCCCATGCCTCGTCGCTGCCGATGAACACCGGCATGCAGTTTACGAGCGCGACGCGGGCCTCGAGCGCGCACTCGGCGTAGAATTCGGTCGCCTCCTGAGATCCGACCGGCAGGTAGTTGACGAGGACATCGGCGTCGGTGCGCAGGAGCACGTCTACGACTTCGTCCTTGGTGGGCTCGGCAACGCCCTGCGCGAGCATGAAAGTGCGCTCTTCCATGAAATTGGCCATGTGGTCGGCGATGCCGTCCAGGACCTTTCCCATCCGGACCCGTGTTCCGGTATCGGGCACATGGTCACAGAAAACCGCCGTGCAGTTGGGCCGGGCGAAGATTGCTTGCGCGACGTCGAGGCCGACCTTGCGTCGGTCAATGTCCCAGGCAGCGACGATCTTGATGTCCTTCGGCCGGTAGCCGCCAAGGTCCCAATGCGAGAGCCCGACCTGCTCGTTGGCGCCGCCGTTCGAATAATGAGCGATGCCCTGGACCAGCGAGCTCGCGCAATTGCCGACGCCGACGATCGCGACGTTAATGTCCGTGCGCCTCGGATCATGCAGGCTCATTCGGCGGCGACCTTTATCGACGAGCGGGGCGCGTAGCGCTCGATCATGCGCGCGCAGAAGTCTGCGAACATCGCTGGATCGCGCGGTGGGCTCGAGTGATGGGGCTCGATCCCGAGGTGGTCGGGGGTGAAGCAGAAAGTGACGGTGGTCTCGAAGTCCTCGAGGGCGTCCATCTGTCGATCGAACCAGTCCTCCCAGCCGTCGCGATAGCTGTCCCACCAACTGAGACCCGTGCGCAGGTGGGTGACGTTGAGCTCCTTCATCCAGCGCACCGCCTCCTCGAGGCGGTGGTCGTTCCAGTGGAACCACTGCATGATCCCCATCTGAGGGGCGACCTTCCGGAACTCTTCGAGGGCGAGCTTTGGTGTCCCGTCCTCCCTGATGAGGCCCATGTGGAAGTGGCGGTAGTAAGAAGAGCCCTCGGCTTCCTTGTGCCGGGTCGTCGCTTCCCAGGTGCGCGGCAAATCGTAAAGCGAATACCAGAAGACGCGCGGAACGCGGCCGAGCAGCAGCTCGGCAGTCCTCTCGAGGCCGAACTGCTGCACTTCCTCAGCCCCGAAGCTGCCGACGCCGACTTCCGTCACCCACAATTCCTTGCCTGGGATGACCGCCTCGATTTCGGCAATGCGCTCTGGCCATTCATTCATTGGCCACAGGTTCCAGTCGAGCGGGAAGCCGTGGAGAGCGACGACGTCCACGGCGTCAATCACGCCAGCATTCTTCATTCGCTCGATCCAGAACGGATCGATCGGGGAAATCCCTCCGAGCACGCGCTTTACGGCGGGGTTTGCATCGCCAATTGCTTCGGCGGCCTTGATCGCCATGTCGGCGAACATCGTCCACTCGGGGTCAATCTCGGGGTCCCAATGCGACTTGTTGTTGGGCTCGTTCCAGATCATCGCCGCTTCGATCATCGAGCGGGCTCTCGCGAAGGGTAAACGACCGCTGGACCGAATTTGGCGAAGCGCCGCTCGCCGAGCCTGCAGAGGTAGACCTCCTCCTCGATGCGCTTTTCGATGCGAAAGCCCGATGAACGAAGCATCGCCTCGGTGCAGGCGCGATTGGGGACCCACCAATTGGTCCAGTCGCCGCAATATTCACGTTCGACGAAGTGAAGCTTGGGATAAGCGGTTTCGAAAAACTGCTCCGTTTCCGAAAATTCGTAGTCCGACTTGAGCGGCATCAGATGTTTCGAGCCCCGCTGCATGGACTGGAAGAGCAGCATGTCCCTTGCGACATGCTCGCGGATGAGGTCGAGGGCGAGGAGCGGGTGGCGCAAATGATAGAGCACGCCCATGAAGATCACGAGGTCGAAGGTCTCGCCGATCGCACCGACGTCATAGACGTCGAGCTTGGCGAACTGGATTGCATCGTCGTGTCCGAGCACCTCGGCAGCGAGCCGGGCCTGATCGAGATAGCGCTCGTCGCTGTCGATGCCGAGCACGCGGCTCGCTCCGCGGCGTTTCATTTCGATAGAATAGAAGCCGGCATTGCAGCCAATGTCGAGAACGCTCTTGCCCCGAAGATCCTCGGGCAGGTGCGCTGCGAAGCGGCGGAATTTCGCGCCCGGATAGTCGCCCAAGAAGTGATCGGGCGCGGTCCACACGCCGTCAAGGTTGATGTTGTGGAACCACGGGCCGAGCGCTTCGATCCGATCTTCGAGGCCGCTCGCACGATTGCGCGGAACCGCGCGGAGCTTTGCTTCTGACGCGGTCATCTGCGGGTCGGTTCGGGCTTGCAATGAGAAATCATACGGGGGCGGAACAGTTGTGAAGCTTTGTTGTTCCATCTGTGACTGCCAAAACAACAGTAATGCGTCCAAGAACAACAGTAACAAGCGTGAATGTAGATGAACAAGAACCAAAGTATCCAAGAAAAAGGCAAGGAAAATGGCAATGACAGGTGGGAGCCGGATTTCCACTGGCTGGCGGACGGGCTCGCGGTCGGCGGATGCTTCCCGCCGGGGCGCGAGACCGAACTCTCGAGAGAGCATGGGATAGGCGCGGTCGTCGACCTGAGGGAGGAAGAGCGCGATGAAGAGGAGCGTCTCGCCGCAGCGGGAATCGCCTTCCTGCACCTGCCTACAAGGGATCTTGAGCCGGCGAGCGCCAGCATGCTGGATCAAGGCGTTCGCTTCGTGCGGGCCCAGATCGAGCGCGGCAACAAGGTGTTGATCCACTGTCAGCACGGCATCGGCCGGGCGCCGTTGCTGGCGCTTTGCGTTCTGGTCGAGCTTGGCTTCGAGCCAATCGCAGCGCTCGAGCTCGCGAAGGAAGCACGCTCCATCGTTTCGCCCAGCCGCTCTCAATATGAAGGCTGGGCGGCGTGGCTCTCCTCCCGCGGGCTGGCCGCGCCCGATTACCACAGCTTCGGCTGCATCGCTTATCGTCACCTGGCGAAAAGCTGACCCGACCGGTGCTGGTTTACGGCGACTGTCAGGAGCCAGCCGAGCCGAACAAGGTCGCGTCAGAAATCAATCGGCGTCTCGACGCGGTGGAGGCGACGCCCCGGGGGCCGGGGCGTCATGCGCTGCTCGTCGCGGCCTTCATCGAAACGGCGAAGCTCCTCCAGGGCCTTGCCGATGCTTCGTTCGCGAAGGACGGCTGCGACCGGCTCAGCACTTCCAGCGATCGGCTCGGGCTCTTTCTTCACGCCCTTGGAAAGGCGGTTTGCAATTCGTGGGACAATGCGGAGGGCCGAAAGCTTCCGCGACTTCGTCGTGCAAGGAGTTGGCCCGGCAAGGTTGAATTGCGCGTTCCCGAGGGATTTGCCTTCTACGCCGTATACCCCGAGGCCTATATCGATGCCGCCCGGCGTCTCGCCCTTAGGGCGCCGGCGAAGGTTATCGGGATTAGGAGCATTGGAACGGCGCTTGGGGCAATTGTTGCAGCGGCGCTCGGCGCGGGTCCGGCCGTCACTCTGCGCCCGTTCGGCGGCCCCTTCGAACGCCAGGTGGCGACTGACGGCGCGCTCGAGCGCGAGCTCCTGGATCGCGAATTCCACTATGTGATCGTCGACGAAGGCCCCGGCCAATCAGGGAGCTCCTTTGGCGCGGTTGCCGACTGGCTGACCGAGCACCAGGTGCCGCCACAGCGCATCGCTTTGTTGCCGAGTCATGCAGGGGAGCCAGGCCCCGAAGCGAGCTCGAAGCGCCGCTGTTGGTGGCGAACCGTGCACCGGGAAGTCGGCGACTTCGGGCGCAGCTGGCCCATAAGGATCGAGCGATGGTGCGCACCGCCGCTGGGGCGCCTTGACGAGCCTCCCCTGGATGTGTCGGCCGGAGAGTGGCGCCGGCTCATCTACGAGCGGGAGGAGGAATGGCCGCCAGTCATCCCGGCATTTGAACGTCGCAAGTTCCTCTTGCGCGCGCGCGGGGGGCGCTTCCTCGCCAAGTTCGCCGGTCTCGGGCGGACCGGCGAGGACAAGCTCGCGATCGCCCGGACGCTCCATGGTGAGGGCTTCGTCCCCGAACCTCAAAGCTTGGCCAATGGCTTCCTCATCGAGCGCTGGCGCGAGGACGGAGCGCCGCTCGAAAGTGACGATGTGCCGTTGGAAGAGATCGCCCGCTACATAGCGGGTCGGGCAAAGCTGCTGCCCGCGGCAAAGGAAAGCGGCGCGGGCGCGGAGCAGCTGCTTCTCATGACCCGGCGCAACATCTCGATCGAGTTCGACCAGCTGAGGACGAGAGCCCTTCAACCGTGGGAGCGACGAGCAGCATCACTCCAGGCCAGGATGTCGCGGGTGAGGACCGACAATAAATTGGATCGGCACGAGTGGCTGCGCTCGAACGCAGGGTCGTTGATCAAGACCGACGCGCTCGACCATCATCAGGCGCACGATCTTATCGGCTGCCAGGACATTGCCTGGGACGTTGCCGGCGCAATCGTCGAATTCGACGTTGATCAAGACGGCAGCGATGAACTCCTCGATCGGATGGATTGCGCGGCTGCGAAGCCGATCGATCGCGAACTGCTTGACTTCTATCTGCTGGCCTATCCCGCGTTCCGCCTCGGCCAAGCGCGCCTGGGCGCCGCGATGACCGGCGAACCCGCAGAAAAGCTGCGGATCAACCGCGCCGCGGACAGTTATGCTTCGAGGCTCCAGCGCCTCCTGTGAAAGGGCGCCGCAGCGCTGCGCAGCGCGGTCCCATGGCTCGGTGCCGTAACGAACCGGCTCGGGAACAAACCTTCATTACTTCGGTTGAAGAAGAAGAAGCATCAGCAATACTAAAGTACCAAAGGTTACTGCTGTTTCTACTTGGATTAACATAGATCAGAGTCTGGCAATCAACAGCAAAAATATGGCGCAAGGACCAAGTTTTCCTTCCGTATCGGAGATGAAACGACGAAATCAAGTTATTGTTGTTATGAACTCAGCAGCGGATTGTTATACGGAGGAATGTCAGCTTGAGTGAGACAATATTGGTTACCGGCGGCGCGGGCTTTATCGGCCGGACCGTAACGAAGGAGCTCCTTTGCCGCGGCAATAAGGTCCGCGTTCTCGACAGCCTCATCGAACAGGTTCACGGCGACAAGGGCCGCCCCGCCGATTTTCCCAAAGATGCTGAGCTGATCGTTGGCGACGTGCGCAACAAGGATGTGGTCGCCCGCGGGTTGAAAGGCGTCGACAGCGTCATCCACCTCGCGGCCGAAGTCGGCGTTGGCCAATCGATGTACGCCGTCGAGCGCTACACTTCGGTGAACGAAACGGGATCTGCCGTATTGTTCGAGGCGCTCATCGACCAGCCCGTGAGGCGCGTCGTCACCGCTTCATCGATGAGCATCTACGGTGAGGGACTGTACGAGGACGAGGACGGCAATCTCATCCAGGATGCAGCACGGGGCGCGCGATCGTCCGGCACTCAGAGCTGGGATCCCCTCGATGGCGAGGGGCGCCCCCTGACGCCGCTTCCGACACCCGAATGGAAACAGCCGAGCCTCGCCTCGATCTACGCGCTGGGCAAATATGTGCAGGAGCGCCAGACCCTCATCATGACCGCCGCCTACGGCATGGAAGGAACATGCCTCAGGTTGTTCAATGTCTACGGCCCCGGCCAGGCGCTTTCCAATCCCTATACCGGCGTTCTCGCGATCTTCTCGTCGCGGCTCCTCAATGGCCAGCGCCCACTGGTGTTCGAGGATGGCGAGCAGCGCCGCGATTTCGTCCACGTCGACGACGTCGCGCGTGCGTTCGGCGACGCGCTCGTCCACCCGGATGCAGCGGGCGAAGTGTTCAACATCGGCTCCGGCCTGGAGCGGAGCGTCAAGGACGTCGCGCGGATGATCGCATCGGCGCTGAAGCGCGACATCGAGCCGGAAATCGTCGGCAAGACGAGGGTCGGCGACATCCGTCACTGCTTTTGCGACGGGGGCAAGGCTTCAGGGAGGCTCGGCTTCCGCGCGCGGAAGAACTTCGAGGAGGGCTTGTCTGAACTTGCCGAGTGGGTGGGGAGCCAGGCTGCCTTCGACCGGGTCGAGGAGGCGCGGGCGGAACTCGAAGCCAAGGGGCTCGTCGCATGAAGGATGCTCGCCCGATCCTCATTACGGGCGGCGCCGGCTTCATCGGCAGCAACCTCGCCGACCGGCTCGCCGAGGAAGGGCACGAGGTCATTATCTATGATGCGCTCTCGAGAGCGGGTGTCGAGCGCAATCTCGCCTGGCTGAAGGACACGCACCGCGGGCACATTACGAGTGTCGTCGGAGATGTCCGCGATGAAGACGAGCTGGCGCGAGCCGCGGGCGAGGTGAAGGCGGTCTTCCACTTAGCCGCCCAGGTCGCGGTTACGACCAGCCTCGCCGATCCGCGCGAAGATTTCGACATCAATGTGAGGGGCACAATCAACCTCCTCGACGCGATTCGAGTTCGCTCCGAGCCCGTGCCGGTGATCTTCGCCTCGACCAACAAGGTTTACGGCGACCTGGCCGATATTCCGCTCGAGCAGCATGGCGATCGTTATGAGCCGCGCGCCCTCGTCTCGCGCCGCGGAGTCGCCGAAAGCCGTCCGCTTGATTTTCACACGCCCTATGGCTGTTCGAAGGGCGCGGCGGATCAGTATGTTCTCGATTACGCGCGCAGCTTCGGCATTCCGACTGCCGTCTTCAGGATGAGCTGTATCTACGGCCAGCGGCAAATGGGGACGGAGGACCAGGGGTGGGTTGCGCATTTTCTCATTCGCGCGCTCCATGGCGAGCCCGTCACTATCTACGGGGATGGCAAGCAGGTTCGAGACGTCCTCGACGTCAGTGATGCCGTCAGCGCCTACTTGCGAGCGCTCCAAAACATCGAGCGGATATCCGGTCGTGCGTTCAACCTTGGCGGCGGCCCCGAGAATGCAATCAGCCTGTTGCAGCTGATCGGCGAGCTTCGCTCCATCGTCGGCAGGGACCTCGAGCTAAACTTCGAGGACTGGCGGCAGGGCGACCAGCGTTGGTACGTGTCCGACACGCACTTGGCGC
Organism: Sphingomonas sp.; assembly: GCA_045810725.1. Lineage (GTDB taxonomy): Bacteria > Pseudomonadota > Alphaproteobacteria > Sphingomonadales > Sphingomonadaceae > Sphingomicrobium. Next base: position 19,576 of record JBJMVK010000055.1, read on the forward strand.
GGGCGGAGCTCGGCCTCAGGCAGCCACGAGGCTGGCGCGATGGGATCGCACGCCTCGCCGATTGGCTCGCGAGCGAGCGCTCGATCCAATTGCATCGCGAACTTCATGTCGCGAGCGCCGCACAGTGAGCGCTCTTCGTCTACTCCTCGTTACCGACGCCGTCGGAGGCGTCTGGACCTACAGTCTCGAGCTCGCGCGGGCTCTCGAGGCGATGGACGTCGAGACGGTTTTGACAGTGACCGGTCCTTCGCCCACGCCCCTTCAAAGGGATGCCGCGGTCGGGATCCGTCTCATCGACACCCGTCTTCCGCTGGAATGGCTGAACACCGGGCCGAGAGAGATTGTCGACGCCGGCAAAGCCCTCGCACTCATCGCCGCCCGGGAAGGTGCGGACGTCGTGCAGACGACCAGCGCTGCGCTGCTCGCTGGAGGCACGTTCGAGCAACCGTGCGTCGCGGTCCAGCACAGCTGCGTCGCAACCTGGTGGGAGGCGGTGAAGAAGACGCCCCTGCCGCCCGAGTTTGAGTGGCAACGAGAACTCGTTCAGCAAGGTCTTTCGAAAGCTGATGCGATCGTCGCTCCGACGAGCGCCTTCGCCGGCGCAATCGAGCGTATCTACGACTTCCCGGGCCGGGTGCTCGCGATTCACAACGGACGCACGCCACATGAGCTACGTCCACTTCCCGCCGGCGATTTTGTGTTCACCGCCGCTCGCCTCTGGGACGAGGGAAAGAATGTAACAACACTCGACAGGGTCGCAGCGCGTGTCGACGCGCCCTTCCAGGCGGCCGGACCGACCGATGGTCCAAACGGGGCAAGCATCGCGCTTCAGCACCTGCGCGTCCTCGGGGAGCTCGGCGAAGCCAAGCTCCGGGGCGTCCTTGCTGCACGCCCGATCTTTGTCTCTGCTGCGCTTTACGAACCATTCGGCCTTTCGGTGCTCGAGGCTGCCCAGGCGGGCTGCGCCCTCGTCCTGTCGGACATCCCCACCCACCGTGAACTGTGGGGGGGCGCGGCCGTTTTCGTCGAGGCGAGGGACGAAGATGCCTTTGCCTCTGCGATCACCTTGTTGCTGTGCGACCCGGGCAGACGTGAACAGCTATCGAAGCGCTCGCTCGAGCATGCGCGGCGCTACACTCCGCAAGGAACGGCTCTCGGGATGGCGGAAATTTACGGACATCTGATGCAGCCCCAGCTGATTGCGGGTGCCGCGTGAGGATCGTCTATTTCACTCATTCGCTAAGATCCTGCTGGAATCACGGCAACGCGCATTTTGTGCGCGGAATCCTCAGCGAGCTGGTCGAGCGCGGCCATGACGTCAACGTGCTCGAGCCGGAAGGCGCCTGGAGCCTTTCGAACCTCGTCGATGAACATGGCGAAGACGCGCTCGAGCCGTTCCTGAGCGCCTATCCGGAACTCTCCTCGCGCACCTACTCGCGCGCCGAGGAAGGGGCGGCGGAGGCGTGGGGAGCCGACCTCGTCATCGTGCACGAATGGAATGATCCGGAACTGGTCGCGGCAGTGGGGCGGCTGCGTTCGCGCGGTGGGCGTTTCATCCTGTTGTTCCATGATACGCACCACCGCGCAGTCTCCGCGCCCCATGAGATGCAGGGATATGAGCTTGGCGCCTATGACGGCGTCCTTGCCTTCGGATCCGCCTTGGCACGCGTCTACGAACAATGGGGCTGGGGCGACCGGGTGTTCGTTTGGCATGAGGCAGCGGACACGAAGCGCTTCCATCCGCCACGCCGCCAGCGCAATCGCGACGCGCTCCTTTGGATCGGAAACTGGGGTGACGGAGAGCGCGGCGCCGAGATCGTCGAGTTCATCCTGGATCCAGCCAGGAAGGCAGGCCTCGCGCTCGACGTCTACGGCGTTCGCTATCCCGCCGACGCGAAGAGGAAACTCTCAGATTTCGGCGCCCGCTACCACGGCTGGCTCGCCAATGCCTCGGCTCCCGCCGTGTTCGCGGAGCATCTCGCGACCGTCCACGTGCCGCGGCGCTTCTACACGAGGGTTCTTCCGGGAATTCCAACGATCCGAGTTTTCGAAGCGCTTGCCTGCGGCATTCCGCTCGTGTCCGCGCCCTGGGACGATTGCGAGCAGCTGTTCAATGTCGGTGATGACTTCCTGATGGTCCGCGACGGCGAGGAGATGGCGCGGGCGCTCGGCGACATCAAAGAAGATTCTGGCCTCCGCGCGAGCCTCGTTCGGAGCGGCCTGGAGACGATCAGGAGCCGGCACACCTGCGCCCACCGGGTCGATGAACTGCTCCACATCGCGGAAGCGATTCGCGCGCCTCGATTGGAGAGCGCTGCGTGAAGATCGCCTTCTATGGATCCAGCCTCTTGTCTTCGTGGTGGAATGGCGCTGCCACTTATTACCGGGGCCTCCTTCGCGACCTCGCGGGCCGTGGCCATCACATCACCTTCTACGAGCCGGATGCCTATGAGCGGCAGAAGCACCGCGACATGGAGCCGCCGCCATGGGCGCGGTCAGTGGTCTACCCAGCGACGCCCGAAGGGCTGCGCATGGTGCTCGCCGAAGCGCGCCGGGCGGACATTGTGGTGAAGGCAAGCGGCGTCGGAATCTTCGACGACGAGCTCATCAGCGGGATCCTCGAGCACGCATCGCCGCACGCGCTCAAGATTTTCTGGGACGTCGACGCGGCCGCCACTCTTGAGGAGATGCGGCGCTCGGCCGACCACCCGGTGCGCCGCTCTCTCTCCGCGTTCGATTTTGTCCTGACCTACGGCGGTGGGCCGCCGGTCGTCGAAGCCTATGAAGGCTTCGGTGCGTCGCGTTGCGTACCCGTGTACAATGCGCTCGACCCCACCACTCATTGCCCTGTCGAGCCTGACCCGCGCTTTGCCGCCGACCTGTCCTTCCTCGGCAACAGGCTCCCCGACCGCGAAGCGCGGGTCGAGGAATTCTTCCTATCGCCCGCTGCCGAGCTTTGCGGCCGAAGCTTCTTGATTGGCGGCAATGGGTGGGAATCAAAGGCGTTACCTGCGAACGTGCGGCACCTCGGCCACGTGTTCACGAACGAGCATAACGCCTTCAACTGCACTCCGCTCGCGGTGCTCAACATTGCGAGGGACAGCATGGCGACTGTCGGATTCTCGCCGGCCACGCGGGTGTTCGAGGCCGCTGGCGCCGGAGCCTGCCTCATCACCGATGCGTGGGAAGGCATAGAGCTGTTCCTGAAGCCCGACGAGGAAGTGCTGGTTGCTCGTGACGGCAGGGACGTCGCCGAGCATGTCCGCTCGCTTACTCGCGAGCGTGCGCTGGAGATTGGCGCCGCCGCGTTGGCGCGGGTGCTTCGCGAGCATAGCTACGCCCATCGCGGTGCTCAGGTCGATGCGCTGCTTCGGAGCGAGATGGCGAGCCGTATGGAGGGGGTCGCCGCATGAAGCTCGTCGTCCTCGGCCTCAGCCTGTCGTCGTCCTGGGGAAATGGCCACGCGACCACCTATCGAGCGCTCCTGAAAGCGTTCGCCAGTCGCGGTCACGACATATTGTTCCTGGAGCGCGACGTGTCCTGGTACCGGAGCAATCGCGACATCGCCGAGCCCGGCTATTGCCGTCTCCACTTCTACGGCGCGCTCGAAGAGCTCGATCGCTGGGAAGGCGAGATAAGCAATGCCGATGCCGTGATCGTCGGTTCCTATGTTCCCGAAGGGGTCGAGGTCGCGCGCCTGGTTCAAGGCACCGCTCGAGGCGTTCGCGCATTCTACGACATCGACACGCCCGTCACGCTCGCCAAGCTCGAACGCGGGGACTTCGAGTATCTCTCGCCCGAGGTCATCCCAGGCTACGATCTCTACCTCTCGTTCACGGGCGGCCCGACGCTCAGGAGGATCGAGCAGGATTATGGCTCGCCCATGGCCCGAGCGCTCTATTGTTCGGTGGATCCCGACGCCTACCCGATGCTCGATGCGAGCAATGAATGGGATCTTACCTACCTCGGGACTTACAGTGATGACCGGCAGGCGGCGCTCGACAAACTGCTTATCGAACCGGCAAGACAGCTTCCTGCTTGCAAATTTTGCGTCGCCGGACCGCAATATCCACCGTCCATCGATTGGCCGAAGAACGTTGAGCGTATCGAGCACTTGCCGCCTGTCGAGCATCCGGGCTTCTACGGCTCGTCGCGCTATACGCTGAACGTCACTCGAGCCGACATGATCGCGGCTGGATGGTCGCCCTCGGTACGGCTGTTCGAGGCTGCCGCCTGCGCCACTTCGGTGATCTCCGACAAGTGGGACGGGATCGAGAGCTTTTTTGAGCCCGGGCGGGAGATTCTCCTCGCCGGCGACACGGCCGACGTCATCGAGATCTTGGAAAGTAGATACGATGCGTCGGCGATCGGACGAGCCGCGCGCTCGAAAATTCTCGCTGGCCACACGGCCGCCAGGCGCGCCTCGGAGCTCGAGGGCGCGATCCGCGAAGCGGCCCGATCCAGGGCAAATACCACCACGAGGGAGCATCGAGTGAAGCGTCGGGACGAGAAGATTGCGCTTGTGACAGGCGGCGCCGGCTTCATCGGGTCAAATCTGTGCGAGCGGTTGTTGGGCGAAGGCGCGCAAGTAATCTGCCTCGATAATCTCCAGACCGGACGTGCCGACAATCTGAGGCACTTCGAACACGAGCCCCGCTTCGAGTTCGTGGAGCACGACGTGATCGACCCGCTGCCCCAATGGCTGCGGGGCGGACGAACGAAGTTCACCCACATCTATCACCTCGCCTGCGCGGCCTCTCCGCCGCACTACCAGGCCGATCCCGAGCATACGATGCTCACGAGCGTGGTCGGGACGCGCAACCTCCTTCGGCTGGCTGAGGAGACGCGAGCCCGCCTCCTCCTGACGTCGACGAGCGAGGTTTACGGTGATCCCGAGATGCACCCGCAGAGCGAGGATTATCGCGGATCGGTCAGCTGCACCGGTCCTCGCGCCTGCTACGACGAGGGGAAGCGCGCCGCCGAAACGCTCGCATTCGACTTCCTTCGAGCACGCCGCGCGGACGTCCGTGTCGCGCGCATCTTCAACACCTACGGACCACGGATGCGTTGCGACGACGGGCGCGTGGTTTCCAACATCATCTGCCAGGCGCTTTCGGGGGATGATATCACGGTCTACGGCGACGGATCGCAAACCCGAAGCTTCTGCTTCGTCGAGGACATGGTTGAAGCGCTTCGCCTGCTGATGGCGAGCACGAGGGCCGTGGGGATGCCTGTCAACCTCGGCAACCCTAACGAGCTGACGGTGAGCCGCCTCATCGAGATCGTCGTCGCGATGACGAGAAGTGATTCACAGATCGTCCATCGACCGTTGCCGATCGACGATCCGAGACGACGAAAGCCGGACATTTCAAGAGCGATGGAATTGCTCGGCTGGCGCCCGCGAGTGGGGCTCGAGGAAGGGCTCGAAGCGACCATTCACTGGTTCGGGGACGAGCAACACAGGATCGCCGCTCCGCTGTACATCGATGCACCGGCGGTCGCGACCGCCGCAGAATAAGATCGGACCGACGATGCGCGCTGCAGTGCTGACTGGCGCAGGTAAGTTGAAGATCGACGAGGTCCCGCTGCCCGAGCCGATCGGTGGGCAGGTGCGAGTTCGGCTGCAGGGCTGCGGCGTCTGCGCCTCGAACCTCACCCCGTGGGAAGGGCCGGACTGGATGCAGTTCCCAACCGACCCAGGCGCTCTGGGGCACGAGGGATGGGGGATCGTCGATGCGGTCGGGCCCGGCGTTGGAGACTTGAAGCCCGGCGATCGCGTCGGGTTCCTGAGCGGCAGGGCCTATGCCGAATATGACATCGCCCAGGCGTCGGAGGTCGTGAAGCTTCCCGAGGCATTGAAAGACCTCGACCTTCCGCTCGAGCCGTTCGGCTGCGCGATGAACATCTTCCGACGAAGTGACATCCGCGAGGGTCAGACTGTCGCGATCGTCGGCATCGGCTTTCTGGGAGCGGTCCTGGTCGCTCTCGCGAGCAACGCCGGCGCCCGGGTGATCGCTATCTCCCGCAGGCAGGAATCGCTCGACCTCGCTCGGCTCATGGGCCCAATCAATGCCGTGCCGATGCACGATCATTCGGAGATCATCCGGTGCGTGGCCGATCTCACCGGCGGAAAGCTTTGCGACCGGGTCATCGAGGCGGTCGGGAAGCAATGGCCGCTCGACCTTGCTGCCGAGATTACGAAAGAAGGCGGGCGTCTCGTCATCGCTGGCTATCATCAGGACGGACCGCGCCAGGTGAACATGCAGCTGTGGAACTGGCGGGGGTTCGATGTCGTGAACGCCCACGAACGCGATCCGGCCGTTTCGGTGAAAGGAATGCAGGAGGCGGTCGCGGCGATCGAGAGCGGTCTCATCGATCCCACCGTGCTCATCACGCATCGCTATCCGCTGGAACGGCTCGACGAAGCCTTGAACGCGACACGCGACCGTGCCGGCAAGTTCGTCAAAGCCATCGTCGTCCCTGCTTGATGGTCAAGCTCGGTTTCTTAGGGACCGGCTGGATCGGGCGCAGCCGCATGGAAGCGATGCTTGCGACTGGCCGGGCCGAGGTCGCGGCGATCTACGACCCGGACCCAAGAGCGGTCGGTGGCGCCAAGGAGTTGGTGCCAGGCTCGATGATCGCTAGCTCAATCGACGAGCTGCTGGCGTGCGATCCCGACGGCGTCGTCATTGCCACGCCGAGCGCGCTTCATGCCGAACAGTGCCTCCGCTTCTTCGAAGCTGGCGTCAGCGTGTTCTGCCAGAAGCCGCTGGGGCGAAGCGCGGCGGAGGTAAAAGCGGTGCTCGATGCCGCAAGCAAGGCCGACCTGCTGCTCGGCGTCGACCTTTCCTACCGCCATACGTCAGGGATGCGCTCGATCCTCGACTGCATTCGCGCTGGCGATCTCGGTAGGATTTTCGCGGCGGATCTTACTTTTCACAACGCTTATGGTCCCCAGAGCAAGTGGTTCTTCGACCCGGAGCTTTCAGGCGGCGGCTGCCTGATCGACCTTGGCGTCCATCTCGTCGATCTCCTTCTCTGGCTGTTCGGTTTTCCCGAGGTCCTGGACACGAGGGCCACGTTGTTGCGAGACGGCCGGGTGCCCGCGCCAGGCGAGGTCGAGACGTACGCGACCGGGGAGATCAGGCTCGCGAACGGCGTCAATGCTCGGATCGCCTGCTCGTGGAATTTAAGCGCTGGGCGCGACGCGATCATCGATGCGCGCTTTTACGGCACGAACGGTGGCGCGGTGTTGCGCAACGAGAATGGCTCCTTCTTCGATTTCTCTGCCGACTTGCTGCGCCAACAAAATAGCGAGCCGCTGACCAGGCCGCCCGATGACTGGGGCGGGCGTGCAGCGGCCGAATGGGTCAAGAAACTGGACGAAGGCGAGCGCTTCGAAGGCACCACGACGGGTCTTCTTGAAACGGCGCTAGTGCTCGACCGGTTGTATCGACGTTCGTAGAAGGCGGCCGGGAGCGGCCCTTCCTTGCAAACGCCGCCGAATTTTCACAGAAGGCATGCGCGCATGAATGAAGTCGCGAATGCTGCGATCGCCAGTAGCTCCAGCCGCGTGGAGTGCGTCACGGCAGGTCTTCCGCTCTTGAGGAGCGTCCCGGAAGCGGTCCGCGAGCGTCTCGTCGAGGCTTCGAGCATCCAACGGTTCGGCCCGCGAGAAGAGCTGTTCCTCGGTGCTCAAGTGCCGACACACCTGCACGTCGTCCTTAGCGGGATCATCGACCTTTCCTGCTCGTACAAGGGCAATGAATGCACCGCCCTGATGATGGCCGCGGGCGACGTGTTCATGCCGGCTGCAGCGCTCTATGCGGAGCCCTACCTCGTTTCGGCGCGGACGTTGGCGCCGTCGCATATCCTCATGATCGACGCCGAAGCGGTACGGCAAGAGGCGCGAAGCTGCCCCGAGCTTGCGCTCGCGCTGGCGCGGGTGATGGCCGGCCAGTGGCGCGTCGCCTTGAAGATCATCCTCGACTTGAAGTGCCGTTCGCCCTCGCAGCGGCTGGCAGCCTTTCTCCTTCGCCTGCACGACGGCGCACAATCGGGCCTTGCCGCCGAGATCCCCTTTTCGAAGCGGCAGCTCGCCTCGCGCATCGGAATGCAGCCCGAGACCCTGTCGCGAACTCTCCAGACGCTCGCTGCGAACGGCCTCCACCTTCGGGGACGGCAGATCATCGTCACCAACCGCGACGCCGCCGAGATATTCTGCGGCCCCGATCCTTATCCGCCCGCAAGCGAGTACGAGCTTGGGGTGCACGCTCTGTAAGACGCGATGCGACCCCGTCACCGTTGACTCGATCCGCGGCGCCAAGACAGGATCGAGTTGCTCCAAGCCGGCCTCCTTCGCAGCTCAACGCATTGGCCAGGCGTGGTGGACAACGCTCTTTTCACGAACCTCGGTAATCCTCCTGGAAGCGTCGCTCGGAGCGTTTACCACCGCCCGATCGACACGTTCACAGACGCCGCTTGGGCGTCCGCTCTCGCGACGGGCGCATTGAGTTCGATGAACCGAGAGCGATTCGACACTTTGGTCAGCGTTTACGATACGATCCATTTCCTCGAAAAGACCCGGGAGCTTGAAGATCGCGCCGCAACCACGCTGTCCCCCTTGGGTTGGCCGATTGAGCTGACGCCGGAAATTCGAACAGAGATGCTTCGCGCCGTCTACGATATCGATCGCAGCCGCTTCGCCTTCGCGTTCATGAATGCTGGCGAGCTCGCAGCCACGATGCGGCAATTGGGTTGGGATGATAGAGCGGAGATTGATCGCTCAATTGCGGAGAACCAACGAGACACAGCCGAACGTGGCCTCAGATTTCGACCGTGCATTGCTCCTGAACAGAACCCGTTCGGGTCACCTGCGAACCGTTGAGGTCCGATTGCCTGCTTCTGTAATGGGTCCCCGTCTCAAGCTGCCCCGTTATCCTCGCAGCAGACACTAGCACGTCTTGCGAGATGGTATCGACCATGCTCGTTCCCAAAGCACGTTTTGCGACGTGCATGGAGCTGACGGCGCGGACACTTCGCTTAGCGGGTTTGGCGGTCAGATTGGTTCGCTCCAGTAGCGCAACCCGACCCTAAAGGCGGGCGAGTTCGATGACCCCTAGCCCGACCAGCACAACCAAGCCCCAGGCGCCTACAGCTAATGTGGAAATCATCAGGGCTCTGCTTCGGAGCGAAAGTTTCTCGGAGCCGATACATTCCGCCGCGGTGCCTTGGTCCGTTCGTGCGGACGATGGAGCCAACCTGGCGGGCGGTACAATGGACCGTAACGCGAGATTTCGCATGCTGCCCCCCCGGACAATGCATCACGGGCATTGAGTCAGCAGCAAGACTCAACAGTCAATGGGACGACCCAATGTATCCACAGAAAAAGAGAGATCCAGGTACTCTCCGCATGACAATCTCACGGGAAGGTTGGCGCGGAGATTGGGGCTCATAATCTCCGCATAACGTGCGGAGCAAAGGTCGTTCAATCTCCGCAAACGGGCCTGCAAACCAGCCAAGGTGGAGTATCTCGATTCGCCAAAGGCTCAGAGGGGTTCAGCGGTCAGCTGAACCTTACATCAGGCAAAAGCTCGCAGCAGCACGAATGCCGCTGCCCCCTTTGATCGAAGCGTGGCTTCCAGGGCCGGTGCAAAAGGCAACCGACGACAATTAGCCGCAAACGTGGCAAGCAAAGTCTCCCCACCTGGGCTTCGTGTCGGCTCGACGTGAGGAACTTCCTGCGTGCAAGTGCCTCTTGGCAATGAGTTTTTTTGCAAGGAATGGTGCCCAGGGGCGGAATCGAACCACCGACACCGTGATTTTCAGTCACGTGCTCTACCAACTGAGCTACCTGGGCTCTCGTGACGGACGGGGCGCCCGTTCAAGCGAAGGCTCCCCTAGTCGCCGCCCTCGCCGCTGTCCAGCCTCTCGGGGTCGGCCGGAGGGCCCGCGATCCGATAGCCGCCGCCGAGCCAATTGAGCAGATCGCGGTCCTTGCAGCCGCGGCTGCAGAAAGGCGCGTGCTCTACCTGTGCGGGCTTGCCGCAAAGCGCGCATGTTCCCGGTTCAGAGGCTTTGCGCATACCCGCCTGACATGGGAAGCGAGGGCTCTGAGTGCAACTCGATAGCGCCGCCGACCTGCCTTGCGAGATCATCCGTCCATTCCTCGCGATGCTCGAGAAATCTCACGACGGCCGGATGTGCAACGATGCGCTTTGCTCCTGGTGCCTCAAACGCGGCGGCTCGCAGAAGCGCCCGGGCCTCGAACGCGGTCCGGTCACCGGCGAGCTCGATGATTGAAGCGCGCCTCCGGGGCCGGACAACCTGCACAAAACCGAAGCCGTTGACGGCGGTACGCTCGAAGGGTGGCGGCAATAGGCTGTCGATGCGCGCTGCCGTACTCTGCCGGACCGCCTTGCTGCCGCATGTGGGGAGGTCGACGCCGATCGATCCGCCGATATCGAGCCGCCGGATCGCTTTGGCGGCTTCTGCCGCACCGAGCGAAGCGAGATCCTCCGGCGGAAGGTATCCGTCGACGTCGATCAGCGTCATCGCTGGCGTCGGCGAAATCCTGAGTTCGCCGCCGGCGAAGCGGACGATGCCGCTTCGTGCCTCCTCGATGAGGTCGTTCCAGCCGTATTCGGCCAAGCGGTCATGGCCCGAGGGGAAGGGAAGTTCTGCTGCTAAATGAACGTCCGCGCCTGGCTGCTCGTCGCGCGCGACCCTGGCCAGCGGGCGCTTCCAGGCTTCATCCCCGGGGATCGCCTCGCGCGTGACCTCGATGTTGAGCATTGCTCCCTCGCTCACTCCAGCCGCGCCGCGCGGGAGCAGATATTCTCGTCCCCTCTGGTCCCTCGCGACGGCGTTGCGGCCGCCAGTGCCAATACTCGCCAGCCGCGCCGCAATCACCGCGCCGGCACGGACGCTTTCCTCGAGCTCGACCCGGGCCTCGATGATCCCGCCGTTCTCGACCAAGGCATAACGCCCTTCGCCGATCCCCCGCTCGAACAACCATTCAGGCAACGTCGTATCCCGCAGATTTCAGGAGCACTCGTGTCTCGGCGAGCGGCAGTCCGACGACGTTCGAATAGCTGCCCGCGATGTGCCGGACGTAGACCTCGCCATACCCCTGGAGCGCGTAGCCGCCGGCCTTGCCCCGCCATTCGCCGTGGCCTGCGTAATAGTCGATCTCGGCCTCGCTGAGCCGCTTTACCGCTATCATTGTCTCGACCAGCCGCTCGCGAACGCCATGGCCGGGGACAGCGAGCGCAACGGCGGTCAGCACGCGGTGCCTTCGGCCCGACAGGAGCTGCATGCAGGCCCGAAGCGTCGCTTCGTCTTCGACCTTCGGGAGAATGCGACGACCGACGGCGACGACCGTGTCAGCGGCAAGTATGAGAGCATTGGGCTCCTTGACCGCGACCGCTTGCGCCTTCTCGCGCGCGAGCCGGAGGGCGTGTTCGCGCGGAAGCTCGCCCTTGGGAACGCTCTCGTCGATATCGGCAGGCACCACCGCGTCGGGAACAATTCCGATGCGAGCGAGGAGGTCGAGGCGGCGTGGACTCGCCGAGGCGAGAACGAGCCGCGACATTATGGATAACCGGGCGGGCCTCCGCGGCCGGGCATGAAGCGATAAGTAATGCGGCCCTTGGTGAGGTCGTAAGGTGTAAGTTCGACAAGGACTTCATCGCCGGTCAGCACGCGAATGCGATTCTTGCGCATCTTGCCAGCGGTATGGCCGAGGATCTCATGGCCATTCTCGAGGCGGACGCGGAACATCGCGTTGGGCAGCAGTTCCACCACCGTGCCGCGCATCTCGAGCAGTTCTTCCTTGGCCAAAATCGATCCTCTTTCGCATTAAAAAAGTCGCGGAGGCTTAGCGGCGCGCCTTCCAAAAGGGAAGGCTGGGCCAGCGGGACTGAGACCAGTCTTTCCACCGGAAGTCTTTCGCGCCGCGATTTGACGTCCCTCGCGCGACGAGCGGCTTCTAAAAAAACGGGAAGCCAGGCGGCTAGATCGTGAGGATTGTGGAGCCGGTCGTCTTGCGCGCTTCGAGCTCGCGATGCGCTTCGGCGGCGTCCTTCAGCGGGAAGTGCTGCTTGACCTCGATCTTGACCTTTCCGTCCTGGACGACATCAAACAGCTCGCCAGCGCTCGATTCCAGCTGATCGCGAGTGGCGATATAGTGAAACAGCGTCGGCCGCGTCAGGTAGAGCGAGCCCTTTTGCGCGAGGAGGTTCGGGGGAACTGGCGCGGGCGGTCCGGACGCATTTCCGAAACTCACCATCAATCCTCGAACTTTGAGGCAGTCGAGTGATTTCATGAAGGTGTCGCGGCCGACCGAATCGTAGACGACCGGCAATTTGGCGCCGTCCGTGATCCGGTTAACCTCGGCGACGAAATCCTGCTTCGAATAGATGATCGGGTGCGCACAGCCATGTGCCCGAGCAAGCTCTGCTTTCTCCTCTGTACTGACCGTTCCGATCACATTCGCGCCGAGCGCTGCCGCCCACTGGCACATGATGAGGCCGACGCCGCCCGCCGCAGCATGCACGAGGATGGTGTCGCCCTCGTGCACCGGGAAGACGGAGCGGAGGAGCATCTGCGCCGTCATTCCTTGGAGCATCATGCCTGCCGCCTGCTCGGCCGAGACCCCCTTGGGAAGCTTCACGACGCGATCGGCGTCGATCAGTCGCTCTTCGGCATAGCCGCCGAGCGCGCCTGCGTAAGCGACGCGGTCGCCCTTCTTCACATTGGAGACGTCGGATCCGACTGCCTCGACGACACCCGCGCCCTCCACTCCTGGCGTGAAAGGCAATTCCTGCTTGTAGAGGCCGGTTCGGTGATAAACGTCGATGAAGTTCAGCCCCGCCGCCTCCTGGCGGAGGGTGACCTGCCCGGGGCCGGGCTCGCCGACATCGACCTCGTTCCACTCGAGGACCTCGGGGCCGCCGGTCTTATGGATTCGGATCGCGTGACTCATGGCCCGCTTTCAACGCGCAGTCGGCGCAAAAGAAAAGCCCCGGCGGGATTCGAAACCACGACGGGGCTCTCCAGTTCCTTTGCCCAGGCGGCGTTAAACCGCGGCGTGCGCCGCAAGCGCTGCAAGCAGCAGCAACGCGACGATATTGGTGATCTTGATCATCGGATTAACGGCCGGGCCCGCGGTATCCTTGTAAGGATCGCCTACCGTATCGCCGGTCACGGCTGCCTTGTGGGCCTCCGAGCCCTTGCCACCATAGTTGCCGTCCTCGATGTACTTTTTCGCATTGTCCCAGGCGCCGCCGCCCGAGGTCATCGAGATGGCGACGAACAAGCCCGAAACGATCACACCCAGGAGCAGCGCTCCGACGGCAGCAAGGCCGTTCTCCTTGCCCGCGACTGCGCCGATCACGAAATAGACGACGATCGGGGCGAGCACCGGAAGAAGCGACGGAATGATCATCTCGCGGATGGCCGCGCGGGTGACGAGGTCGACTGTTCGCGCGTAGTCAGGGCGCGCCGTACCGTCCATAATGCCGGGATTGTCGCGGAATTGGCCTCGCACTTCCTCGACGACCGCGCCGCCGGCACGCCCGACGGCCGTCATTCCCATCGCCCCGAACAGGTAGGGCAGGAGCGCGCCGAGAAGCAGGCCGACGATGACATACGG
>JBJMVK010000056.1:0-22579 GCA_045810725.1 Sphingomonas sp.
GCCAGCGCTTCGCCCAGGCGCTCCACGTCGAGCGCCTCCTTGAAGCGCGGCCAGTCGGGGGGCGGCTGGTGGGCAAACCAGGTGTATTGCCGCTTTGCATAACGGCGCGTCGCCTGCCGTCCCCCGGAGATGGCGTCGTCGAGCGTGAGATCGCCGCGGAGATAGCGCGAGAGTTCGGGAACGCCGATGGCACGCATCACGGGAAGATTCGGGTTGAGCTTGCGGGCGAGCAACGCCTCGACCTCGGCGACGGCTCCCGCTTCAATCATGCGGGCGAAGCGGTCATCGCAACGCGCGTAGAGCCACTTGCGGGGCGGGAGGAGGATCAGCGGGCGAAGCTCGACCCTGTCCGCGATGCCGCCGCGACGCTGTTGTTGCCATTCCGCCAGCGTTCGGCCGGTGGAGAGGACGACCTCCAGCGCACGATTGACCCGCGCCGTGTCGGCTGGGTTCAGGCGGGCAGAAGCGGAGGCGTCCAGCGTCTCCAGGCGGGCGCGATTTTCTTCAATGGGCGCTGCGCGCACGCGCGCGCGAACTTCGGAATCGATGAGCGGTACCGGAGCGATGCCCTCGACAATCGTTCTTAAATATAACCCCGTCCCGCCGACCAGGATCGGCGTACGGCCACTTGAGTGCACGTCCGCAATCTCACGCCGAGCCATGTCGGCCCATTCTGCTGCCGAACAGGCGACAGCTCCGTCCTTGACGCCGTAAAGGCGATGCTCGGTGGCTTGCCGCTCCAGAAGCGAGGGCGCAGCACTCAGCACGCACAAGTCGCGGTAGATCTGCGCACTATCTGCGTTGATGATCACGCCGTCGACTTTCTGGGCAAGGGCGAACGCCAGTGCCGACTTGCCGCTCGCGGTCGGTCCGGCAATGAGAAATAAAGGAGGACGAAGCTCGGCCATGGCAATAGCAACGCTGATAGCAGCGGGACGGCTCGATGACAGGCTAGTCGAAAGAGCGCTCGGCCAGCTGCGCGAGATCGATCCCAAAGCGTCCTTCCTCCATTGGATCGACGAGGGAGACGTGGCTGACCTTCGCTTCGACGGCGATTCAAGGGCCGCTCGGTGGGCCATCGGACCACTGGAGAATGTGGATCTCGTCGTTCAGCCGGAGGAGGCGCGATGGAAGCGGCTCCTTGTCGCCGACATGGATTCGACGATCATCGGCCAGGAATGCATTGACGAACTCGCCGATTATGCCGGCCTCAAGGAAAGGGTCGCGCGCATCACTGAGCGGGCGATGCAGGGGGAGCTGGATTTCCCAGGGGCTTTGCGAGAGCGCGTGAGAGTACTCGCCGGTCTCGACGAACGCGCTCTTGGCCGGTGTTTGAACGAGCGCGTCGAAGTTACGGCGGGCGCGGAAACGCTCGTCCAGACCATGCGGGCGGGAGGCTCGACTTGCCTGCTAGTCTCCGGGGGCTTTTTGTCCTTCGCCGAGCCAATCGCGAGCGTAGTCGGTTTTGACCGGGTGAAGGCCAATCGCCTGATTTTTACTGGCGGGAAGCTCAGCGGCGAGGTCGGCGATCCAATCGTGGATGCCATGGCCAAACGGGATGCCCTGATCGAAGCGCGCGATCAATTGAACTTGAGCCGCCAAGACGTTCTCGCCGTCGGTGACGGCGCCAACGACAAGATGATGATCGAGGAGGCAGGCCTCGGAATTGCCTTCCGCGCGAAGCCCGCCCTCGTCGAAGTCGCCGACGCTGAGCTCAAGTATCATGGCCTCGATGCCTTGCTCTGGGTCCAGGGCGTCCGTCGCCGCGATTGGTTTGGGGGCTGATTATTTCGCCGGAACGGCAAAACAGGCAAACGCCAGCGACTTGCATGCGGTTTCGGCGGCTGATTTCGTTTCAAATGGTCCGAGCTGCAAGCGGGTGACTGCCCCGTTCGCGACATAGGTCGGCGATCGGCCTGCAAGTGCCGCCTTGCCTGACACCTTTCTGTAAAGCGCCTCGGCATTGGCCCGTTGTGAGAAGGCACCGAGCTGGATTCGCCAGTTGCCGCTCGCAGCAGGTGCGGACGTGGCTTTGGGCGGCACGACCTCAGCATGTTTGCTTGCCGCCGGGTGTGCCGGCGCGGGCTTCGCTGCCAATCTCGCCGCTGGCTTTGCCGCCGCGGCTTTTACCGGCTCCGCCTCCGGCGTCGAGACAGGCGCAGGCGATGCCCTTGCAAGATCGCGTGCGATTGCGACCCCGCGCCTGCGGTCGGCGATTGGGAGCAGCTGGTCGAGCTGGTCGAGTGTCTGCTTGGCCGGTGCGAGCCCCTGCGCTGCCGCGCGGCTGACGTAGGCGTAGCCGAGCACCGGGTCCTGCTGGACGCTGTCGCCGTTAACGAGCGCGGTGCCGTAAACCAGGAGCGCGCGTGGTTCTCCCTGGTCTGCGGCCTTCTTGAGCCACTTCAGCCCGGTCGGCTGGTCGCCAGCCTCGAAGAGTAACAGGCCGAGCGTCGTCTGGGCATCGACATGGCCCTGGTTCGCGGCGCGCTCGAACCATGTCTTTGCTGCTGCGACATTGGTCTGTACTCCGCGTCCCAGGCGATAGGCCTGTCCGATATTGAACTCGGCATCCGCATCGCCCTTCTCGGCAAGCGGTCTCCAGATGCCCACGGCTCCAGCATAATCGGCGTGCTGCCAGGCGTCGATGCCGGCCGTGACGGACTGCGCCGACAGCGGTGTCGCCATCCCGACGAGGAGCGCTGCGGCAACTAAATATTTGCGATTCATACTCAAAGCCACCCCGGTTGGACTTTAACCCAGCTCTGGCCCGGCGTGAACAGGGTCCCGGGGTCGTTAACCAGATTTTAGAGCCTGTGGTGTCACTCCGCTGGCTGAATTGACGTCATTTCACGCGAGGGGAAAAGCATGCGCGTCCTGGCATTGGCATCGCAGAAGGGCGGGTCTGGTAAGACGACCCTGTCCGGTCATCTCGCGGTGCAGGCGCAAATGTCGGGGGCAGGCCCGGTCTGCCTCATCGACATCGACCCGCAAGGCAGCCTTGCCGATTGGTGGAACGAGCGAGAAGCCGACATGCCGGCCTTTGCGCAGACCACGGTCGCCCGGCTGGCTTCCGACCTCGAAGTCCTCCGCCAGCAGGGGTTCCGCCTCGCAGTGGTCGATACGCCGCCGGCGATCACCATGGCGATCCAGAGCGTCATCGCGGTTGCCGAGCTGATCGTCATTCCGACCCGTCCGAGCCCGCACGACCTTCGCGCCGTAGGCGCTACCGTCGATCTTTGCGATCGCGCCGGCAAGCCGCTCATCTTCGTCGTCAACGCCGCGACCCCAAAAGCGAAGATCACTTACGAAGCAGCCGTTGCCCTGTCGCAGCACGGCACTGTGGCTCCCGTCACGCTTCACCACCGCACCGATTTCGCAGCCTCGATGATCGACGGCCGCACCGTGATGGAGATCGATCCTCAGGGCCGCTCCGCGAAGGAAGTCGGCGAGTTGTGGGAATATATCTCCGATCGACTCGAGAAGAATTTTCGCCGGACAGTGTTCGCGGCGCCAGGAGCGGCGCCCGGCATCGCACCGGCCAGTCCCCGTCCCGTTGGTGGTTTCGGCCGCCGCGTCGTCGGCCAGTAAGGGGATTTCAGGTGGCCAGCGAAGCAAAGCCTTTCGCTTCTCTCTCTTCGGGTCTCCTCGCGCGCAAGGGCGCGGCGCGCCCGGCCATGCGCCCGCAGGGATTCGCCCAGGGCGCGCACGGCCTCGAGGATCTCGGCTGGAACGACATGGGGTTCGAACCGCCGAAGCCGTCGGACGCTCCGCGCGATGCCGAGCATGATGCATTCGGTGACGATGTAGTCGAGCATCCGCGGGTCCATCCGACCGGGCTGACGCCCGTTGGTTCGCCGGTGCACAACCAGCAGGCGGAGATCGAGGACCGCCTTGCCGGTGACGATGCCGGTGAGGAGTTCGACAATACCGCCGAACTTTACGAGCCCGAAGCAGTCGTGCCCGAAGCAGTCGATCCGGAACCGGTTGAGGCGGAAGCCGAAGCTCCGGTAAATCCCGCGCCGACGCTTCGAGTGGTGGCTGCTCCGGCACCGCGCCGCGCACCGCGTCCGCGCTCCGCTCCAGGAAGCAAGGCCAAGGCCGCATTCACGCTCCGGCTCGATCCGGAGCGTCACCTAAAGCTGCGCCTCGCCTGCGCCGTCGACGGGCGTTCGGCACAGCAGCTCGTGACCGACGCGCTCGATCAGCTGCTCGGGCGCATGCCGGAACTCGATTCGATGGCTTCGAAGGCCAAACGCAAGGGGTAAGAACTATGTCTAGCGCGCTCCGCTTCGGCACCGCCGTTTCCGCCATGGCGCTCGCCTCGATGCTCGGCGGCTGCGCGGCGCCGCAACAAAAGACGAGCTTCGGCGGGCGAACCGACGACAATGTCGGCCTCGCCACTAGGGCACTGATGGCGCTCAACTCGAACAATGTTCCCGCGGCAATCGATTTCGCCGAGCGCGCGGTCGAAAAGACGCCGGACGACGCCGGCTTTCGAGCAATCCTCGGCAACGCCTATTTCAAGGCTGGCCGATTCTGGTCGGCCGAAGCCGCGTACAAGGATTCGCTGACGATCTATTCCAACCAGCCCCAAGTCATTCTGAAGCTTGCGCTGGTTGAGATCGCGCTCGGCAAGAAGAATGAGGCGGTTCAGTTCCTCGAGGCTGGCCGCTCGGTCCTAGACGGCTCCAACTACGGTCTCGCGCTCGCCCTTGCCGGACACCTCGACGAGGCGATCCCAGTGCTGGAAGCAGCAGCTCGCGAGCAGGGCGCGGACGCAACCGTGCGCCAGAACCTTGCTCTTGCCCATGCGCTGGCGGGGGACTGGACCGAGGCAAAGACCATCGCAGCGCAGGACGTGCCTGCGAACCAGCTCGACACGCGCATTCATGAGTGGATGCAGCTGGCCAGTCCCAAGAAGCCTGCCGACCAGATTGCTGCCGTCGTCGGAGTGACTCCGGTCGAGGTTGACCATGGTCAGCCCGTCCGCCTCGCGCTGCGCCAGACCGACACGATGGTCGCGCAGGCCGCGCCGGTAAATCATTCACCGGCAATCAAGAGCGTTCCGGCTCCCCAGCCGCGAGCCGCGGAGGTCGCAGCGCCACCGGCCGCCCCCGAGCCGAAGTTCGTCCAAGCCGTTGCAGTCGCAATACCAGCACCCGAAGAGACGCCGGCTATTGCTCCGGCTCCCGCGGCGCTTCCCGCGCCAGTGACAACGATCGCTGCTGCGGCCGAGCAAGTTTCAAGCGCTGCCGCCCGAAAAGTTAAGTCGTTCGTGGAAGCCTTCATGCCGAGGAAAGCCCCTGCCATTCATCACTCGAAACCGATGCACGCCTTAGCTGCGCGCCGCCCGGTCGGTGCAGGGGATGCTGTAATGCAGCTCGGTTCCTACCGTTCGCCGCAGCAGGTCACTGCCGGCTGGAACCATCTCACTCAACGCTACCCGGCCCTCCGCGGCTATCTCCCGCTGCGCGCCAGGTTTGACTCGCCCCAAGGCACCTACTGGCGCCTGTCGATCCAGGGCTTCAGTACGCAACGGGAGGCCATCGCACGCTGCCAGCAGCTGAAGAACAATGGCGGTAAATGCTTTGTGCGCGGGTTCGCAGGCGATGCGCCGGTCCAGGTTGCGTCCAACTAAAGCGACTCACGAATCAGCATCTCGAGGCAGGCCATTCGGACGGCCACGCCCATTTCGACCTGAAGAGTGATCAACGATCGTTGGGGGTCGTCCGCAATCCCACTTTCGATCTCGACGCCACGATTCATCGGGCCGGGGTGCATCACGACCGCACCGGAGGCGGCAGTCGCAAACCTGTCGGCCGTCAGTCCGTAGCGGGCGAGATATTCTCCCGGTGCATCTCCCAGATCCTCTTCGAGCCGCTCGCGCTGAACCCGAAGCATCATCACGACCTCGGCCCCGTCGATGGCTTCGTCGATCGAAAGACGCGGGATATCGTCTGGCATCAGGCCGGGCGGCCCCGCGAGGCGGACGTGCGCTCCGAGCCTCGGGAGCAGGCGGGCGTTCGAGCGGGCGACACGGCTATGCCGGATATCGCCGCAGATAGCGACCTTGAGGCCCTCGATCCGGCCGAAGCGTCGAACTATGGCCGCGGCGTCGAGCAGGGCCTGGGTCGGATGCTCGTTCGTGCCATCGCCGGCATTGATGACAGGCGCATCCATGACCTCGGCGACCCTCGCGGGAGCCCCGTTCTCGCGGTGCCGTATGACGACCGCGTCGGGCCGCATTGCGTTGAGGGTCTTCGCAGTATCCTCGAGTGTCTCCCCCTTCTTCACCGAGGAATGCTCAACAGAGAGTGACAGCGCCGACGCGCCGAGCCTGTGGGCCGCGGTCGCGAAGGACATCGCGGTACGAGTCGAGTTTTCATAGAATAGGTTGAAGAGGATGCGCCCGCCGAGGGTCGCGACCGTTTTCGACGCAGAGCGGTTCCCTTCGAAGAGGAGCTGCGCCCGATCGAGGATTTGCGCAACTTGCGCGTCGCTTAGCGAATCGATCGAAAGGAGGTCCACGAGCACTTGCGCTAAATGCTGCTGCCAAGATTGGCCAGCGCATCGATTGCGCCCTGAAGGATGTGGGCGGCGGCTAGGGCATCGATCTTCTCGGCACGGCGCGCACGACTGACATCCGCGTCGATCATGTTGCGCTCGACCGCCTGGGTCGACCAACGCTCGTCCCAGAGCAGTAGTGGAAGGCCGAGCGGCGCGAGGTTGCGTGCAAAGGCTCGCACCGACTGCGTTCGGGGACTGTCACTGCCATCCATGTTGAGCGGCAGGCCGACGACGAGGCCCAGCGCGTGTTCATGTTCGGCCAGGCGCCGAAGGCTCGCAAGATCCTGCATGAACTTGGTTCGGCGGATCGTCGTGGAGGGGCCGGCGAAGTGCCAGCCAGCATCGCAGATGGCAATTCCGAGTGTCTTCGTCCCCACGTCGACGCCCAGCAGCTTTCCGCCATCCGGAAGCGCTCCAGCGAACCGGCCGGTGTCACTCGTGATCAGCCCCGCCAAGCCCCCAGCCTCCGTTCCGCATCGCGCCGAACCGCGCCCCAGAAGAGCGCATAGTCATAAACGTGATAATTGTTGCCCGGGAGCACGTAGGGTCCGAGCGGCGGGATGCTGCCATCTAAAAGAAGCAATCCGTCTTCACAATGTGCTCCTACCGTGCCCGCCAACAGCGCCGCGGACCGCAGGTCTGCAGTCGGTACCAGCGCACCGGGATTGGCTTCCGGAGGCGCCGACCCGTTCCTGATGCCCGTGATCGGGTTTACGCAAAGCACGTTCGACCGACGGCGATCGCTACCGCTCAATCCTTTCGTCCTCTGCCAACCGGCGAGAATGAGCTTGGGATTCGCCGGATCACCGAACGTCATCCACGAGAGGATGCAGCCGGTCTGGGCCGGCGCGGTGCAGGCGGGTAGGCCCAGCTGCGGAAGATCGGCGCGGACGTCAATCGGCCAGCCGACGACATAGGCAGCGACAAGACGTTTCGAGAGCGGCGTCCCTGCGATCTTGTCCCGCAACAAGCGCTCGAGATGAAGCGCACCCTGGCTGTGGCCGGCGAGGATGATCGGCCGCTCACCGGCTTCCTTCACGAACTCGTCGAACGCTGCCGACACATCCTGATAGGCAAGATCGAGCGCACCGCGTGCGTCTTCGCTTTCGAGCAGAAACGCGCCGAACGCGGCCTGCCGATAATAAGGCGCCCAGATTTGACCGGCTCCGTTGAAGGCGCTTGCCTGGCTTTGAACGAACAAGCGCGTTCGAAATGCCGTGTCGCCGCCCGCCCGGAGCGGAGCGTTCCAACGATCGTTGATGAGGTAGGTCGTCGGGTGGATGAAGAAGACGGCTGCATTGCCGGGGCGTGGCGCGGGGACGCCCTCAGGAACCCAAAGGGCGGGGTCGTTCAGGAGTGCTGGGCGTGCAATCCAGCCTGAGGACTGCAGATAGTCGGGACCGCCGCCAGCCGTTGCGGCGTTGAAATGGCCCCTGGGGGTTGCTTCCTTGACAAGCACGTTCCCACCCCATTGGAAGATGGCAAACGCGCCGGCGACAACGATCAAAGTGAAAAAGAAAATGACCGCCAGGAATCGCCGCGCGCACATCGGGCGAGGCCCTATTGGGCGGCGGAGCCACCCGCAAGGGACGCCATTTCAAAGCAGCCGTTCGTCCGCTAGCGGGCAGGGCAAGCTTCAGCGAGGCCCGAAATGAGGACTCACTACATCGTCGACAGCGCCGCGACCCTGCTGGGTGTCTCGCTCATCATCGTCACCGCAGTCCACATCTCGGGCAAGTCGGCGACTTCCATTGCGGACGAGCTTTCGTTCGCCGCGGCGCTGCTGTTCCTCGTAAGCTGCGGCACCTCGCACCAGGCGACCGTCAGAGCGAACGACCGCTTCGAGCGGATCGCGGACAACGTCTTTGCCCTTGGTCTTTTGACGTTGCTTTTCGGGGTTTTGAGCTTCTGGTTCTGAGGGTGCGAAGTCGCCGAGCGGCTTGCCGGTCCTGACCCTCACCGCTATCGCCCGCGCATGTCCGTTTCCCCTGAACAAGTCCGCCATATCGCGAAGCTCGCGCGCATCGCCTTGAGCGACGATGAACTCGACAGGCTGCTGCCGGAGCTCAACAATATCCTCGGGTGGGTCGAACAGCTGAGCGAGGTCGACACTGACGGTGTCGAGCCCTTGACCGCTGTCATCGACCAGGAGCTTAGGCTTCGCGAGGATGTCGTGACCGAGGGCAACATCCGTGACGAGATACTCGCCAACTCGCCCGAGGCGCAGCTCGGGTTCTTTGCAGTCCCCAAGGTGATCGAGTGAGCGAGCTTACCTCGAAGACGATCGCCGAGCTGCGCGAGGGCTTCCGGTCGGGCGACTTCAGCGCGCGTGAGATCGCGGAGAGTTACAACGCAGCGGTCGAAGCTGCCCGCCTGCTCAACGCCTATACGGTCACGACCCCGGATGACGCGCTCTCGGCTGCGGAGGCTGCCGACCGCGCCCGGAGCTCGGGCGAGCTTGGATCGCTCGCCGGCATTCCGCTTGGCATCAAGGACCTTTTCGCCACCAGGGGCGTCGATACCACTTCGGGAAGCCGCATCCTCGAGGGATTCAAGCCGCCGTACGAGAGCACGGTCTCCGCCAACCTGCGCAGGGCCGGTGCGGGAATGCTCGGCAAGCTCAACATGGACGAATTCGCCATGGGGTCGTCGAACGAGACCAGCGCCTATGGGCCGGTGATCAGCCCGTGGCGGCGCAGGGGTAGCAACGTTGGACTGACCCCCGGCGGTTCGTCGGGAGGGTCGGCCGCCGCGGTGGCAGCGGGGATTGCGCCGGGTGCAACCGGGACCGACACCGGTGGCTCGATCCGCCAGCCTGCAGCCTTCGCCGGGATTTGCGGCATCAAGCCGACCTACGGTCGCTGCTCGCGCTGGGGTATCGTCGCCTTCGCAAGCTCCCTCGATCAGGCGGGGCCGATGGCGAAGTCGGTGCGCGACTGCGCGATCCTGCTTGAAGCCATGGCTGGATTCGATCCTAGGGACTCGACGTCGCTCGACATTCAGGTGCCGCAGTGGGAAAAAAATTTATCAAGCAATCTCAAGGGAAAACGCGTCGGTATTCCTAAAGAATATCGAATCGATGGAGTGCCCGCTGACATCAATGCGCTGTGGGATCGCGGTATCGAGTGGTTGAAGGATGCGGGCGCCACGGCTGTCGAAATCAGCCTTCCCCACACGAAATACGCGCTTCCGACCTACTACATCATCGCCCCCGCGGAAGCTTCGTCGAACCTCGCCCGCTATGACGGCGTTCGCTATGGTTTGCGCGTCACTGGCAACGACGGGCTCAACGGCATGTACGCCGCGACGCGCGCGGCGGGCTTCGGTGCCGAGGTCAAGCGCCGGATCATGATCGGCACCTACGTGCTCTCGGCTGGATTCTACGACGCTTATTTCACCAAGGCGCAGAAGGTCCGCGCCCTGATCAAGCAGGACTTCCGCAAGGCGTTCGAGCAGTGCGATCTCATTCTTACTCCAACGGCTCCGTCGGCAGCGTTCGGGATCGGCGAGACAACCGACCCCCTCGCGATGTATCTCAACGACGTGTTCGCTGTGCCGGCAAGCCTCGCGGGCCTGCCCGCGATGAGCGTTCCCGGCGGCCTCGACGGGCAAGGCCTTCCGCTGGGCCTGCATCTCATTGGCAACGAGCTCGACGAGCAAGGTGTATTGAACGCAGGGCTCGCGATCGAGGAGAGGGCCACCTTCACGGAACGACCGGGGAAATGGTGGTGAAATTCCGGCTTCACGAGGAAGGCGAGGAACTCGACCGGCGGATCGACCTCGTCAACGTCGTGTTCGGTGCCGCTCTCGGTGGCTACATCGGAGTCGTGATGACCCAGCGGGATCTGGACGTTTTTCGCGGCCTCGTCTTGTCCCTGTTGTTGATCATCGTCGTTTGCATGTTGGTGGCGATCCGAAACCTCATCCACATTCTTCGTGGAACGCGCTCGGGAAGCTGGAAAATCCCGGCCGGCATTTTCCTGCTCGCGCTCGCATTCTTCGCCTTGATCCGAGGCGACACCTATCTCGATATGGAAGTCTTGATTCCCATCGCGATCGGCTGGTTGTTCGCCTTCGTGGTCGTCGTTTCGTCACATGTAATCGTCTGCAAAGAAACCGAAAATGAGCGCATCCTTCACCGTTAAAGGCGAAACCGGCAATTGGGAGGTCGTGGTCGGCCTCGAAGTTCATGCGCAGGTCGTTTCCCAGGCAAAGCTCTTCTCGGGCGCGGCGACCGAGTTCGGCGCCGAGCCGAACACGCAGGTGAGTCTCGTCGATGCGGCCATGCCGGGGATGCTTCCCGTTCCAAACCGCGAGTGCATCCGCCAGGCGGTCCGAACCGGCATGGCCCTCGGGGCCAAGATCAACAAATGGTCGCGGTTCGACCGGAAGAACTATTTCTACGCCGACCTTCCCCAGGGCTATCAGATCAGTCAGCTCTACCATCCGCTGGTCGGCGAGGGAGAGCTCGAGATAATCGTCGACGAAAAGGACGAGAGTTCGGCCAAGAAGGTGGGCATCGAGCGGATCCACGTTGAACAGGATGCGGGCAAGCTGATGCACGATCAGCATGCGACAATGAGCTATGTCGACTTGAACCGCTGCGGCGTGGCGCTGATGGAGATAGTGTCGCGGCCGGACATGCGTTCGCCTGCCGAAGCAGGGGCTTACCTGCGCAAGCTGCGGTCAATTCTCCGCTATGTCGGATCGTGCGATGGCAACATGGAAGAAGGATCGATGCGCGCTGACGTGAACGTCAGTGTTCGCAAGCCCGGCGAGCCATTCGGCACCAGAACCGAGACGAAGAATGTAAATTCGGTGCGGTTCGTCATGGCGGTGGTCGAATATGAGGCGAAGCGTCAGGTCGAACTGCTGGAGAAGGGGGGGGCGGTCGACCAGGAAACGCGCCTCTACGACCCGGACAAAAACGTGACGCGGTCGCTCAGGTCCAAGGAGGACGCGCACGACTATCGTTACTTCCCGGACCCCGATCTCCTCCCCGTCGAACTTGATGACGAGTTCCTCGAGGAGTGCCGCTCGACTCTTCCGGAGCTGCCGGATGCGAAGCGGGCACGATATGAGAAACTTGATATAAGTCCTTACAATGCTGGCGTTTTGACTGCGGAAGTCGAGACTGGGCGCTGGTTCGACGAGTTGCTGAATGCAGGCGCCGAGCCTAAACAGGCGGCGAACTGGGTCGTTGCTGAACTGTTCGGCGCACTCAACCGGCGGGGCGAGGCGATCGACCACAGCCCGGTGTCACCGCGGCGGGCGGCGGAACTGCTTGCCCTCGTCGCTGACGGGACGATCTCGGGTACCATCGCGAAGCAGGTGTTCGAGATCATGCTCGAGAGCGGGCAAGATGCCGGCCAGATCGTCGAGGAGCGGGGCCTCAAGCAGACCAGCGATACTGGCGCGATCGATGCCGAAATCGAAAAGGTGCTCGCGGCGAACGGCGACAAGGTCGCCGAGTACAAGAGCGGCAAGCAGCAGCTCTTCGGCTTCTTCGTCGGCCAGACCATGAAGGCGATGGCCGGCAAGGGAAACCCCAAGCTTGTCAACGAGCGGCTGCGGGCGAAGCTGGATTGATCCGCAAGCTCGCTCCAGCCCTTGCCGCGGCGTTGTTCGCCTCGACGGCCGCAGCGCAGGTACCTCCGCCGCCCAAGTTGGTCGTCCTACTCGTGGTCGACCAGCTGACCGGAGACTTGTTTGAGCAGTACCGCCCGAACTTCGGGGAGGGATTTGCTCGAATCGCCTCTGGAACGGCGTTCCGAAACGGCTCTGAGGCGCCAGGACCGGCGCTCGGCGACCTGGTCAAGGCGCGCGCCCCCGGTAGCCGTAACGTCGACGTCTCTGGGGAGAAGAGCCAGGTTTCGGACGCGCTGTCGGGCCGCAACCTCGATCAGCGCTGGTACTGGAACGCAAACAAATTCGATACGGATGTTCGTGGCGCGCGTGTGCCCGCTGTCGTCCCCAAGGTGAATGCTGCGATTGCTGCGGCCTTGGGCCAGCCTCGGCCACCGTTGGAGCCGACGTCGTTTTGCAAATCGAAGCCAAGCAAGACCCAGCTTGCACGAAGGGCCGGGGACGCCGCTGGCCTAAGCGCTTCACCCGAGCTCGACGGCGGCACCCTTGCCCTCGCGGCGGGCCTTGCGGACGAGATGCAGCTTGGCCGCCGGGCCGATCCCGACGTCATGACCATCGAGCTTTCGGCAACCGCCAATGTAGTTCGAACCTATGGACCAGGAAGCCAAGAGGCCTGTCTGCAGCTGACGGAGCTTGACCGCGAGATTGGTGATTTCCTGTCGCTGCTGGACAGTCGCGAGATCGATTATGCGGTCGCCCTCCAAGGAGGCGGAGGGGCGCCTATTCCGATCCTCCTCTGGAGGCCGGGCTTCAGGGGGGCGACAGTAGCTGCTCCGGCAAGCACGGCCGACCTGACCGCCACGCTCGCTACGCTGATCGACATCCCGCTCGCAAATTCCAGCGGACACTGCCTCGAAGGCACGCCTGCTTTCTGTCCACAACGCTAAGCATCTAGAAACACGTACTTTTCTTTCTGCTGTCATTCGGGCATGACACGACAATCGGCAGGGTGAGGAGTAGCGCAAGTGCGGCAGCGGAGTGGAGCATTCGCGATTGCAGCCACGGTCGCGCTCAGCGCATGCGTCCAAACGCGCCAATATTCCGACGTCCAGTTCACACCGCCACAAGGCAATTACAGGCTGCTCGTCCTTCGACCCGACGTGACGGTTGGATCGCTTACAACCGGTGGGATGGTCGAGCCGCGCGCGGAGTGGACCGACGAGGCGCGCAAGAACATCGTTGCGGCGCTCCAGGCGCAGCAGGCCACTCGGGGCGGGAATGTTACCGTCATCAACCATAGGAATGCACATGCGGGCGTCTCAGAGCAGGAGCTCGCGGACGTCGAACGGCTGAACTTCGTGGTCGACGAGGCCATCGTCCAGCACAAATATCTCGGGGATTATCTGCCGACCAAGCGTGGCAGGGGTCTCGACTGGACGCTTGGCGCGGATGCGGTGAGGCTGGGGCAGAAGAGCAGTTACGACTACGCCCTCTTTCTGCACGCGGAAGATCAAGTTGCTTCGACAGGGCGGGTTGCACTCGGTGTCCTCGGACTTGCCGGCTGCATCGTTGGCTTTTGTGCCCCGAACATCGGCGGCGCGGAGCAATTGGATTATGCCTCGCTCGTCGACCTCAAGACGGGCGAGGTCGTCTGGTTCAACGTGGTCGATGCAGCAAGCCAGGTGCCTGGAATCAAGTTCGGCGATCTTAGGACTCCTGAAGGCGCCGCACAGATGGTCGAGCGGCTGCTCGGGCGGATGAAGCCGGGCCACGACGTTCGCCGGCAGCAGGCTGCACGCTGATGTGCCTGCGTTGCATGGAGATCAGCCGGCGCTCGCTTCTGGCAGCCGCTGGAATCGGCGCTGCGGCGCTTCACACGGGTGTCGCCAACGCGCGCATCAGGCCTGCGGATATGATTCCGCTAGTCGGACCCGGGTTCAGGCCGACGGATCGGGACGAACAGGGCCTGTGGCACGAGATGGACCGGGTCGAAGAGGAGATCGCCGATTCCAACCTCTTGATCACCGATCCGGCGATCACCGGCTATTTACGCGACCTCATCGGTACGGTGGGTGGCCCAGCCGCGAAGGACTTCAGGATCTATTTGGCACGCATTCCCGATTTCAATGCGATGATGTTTCCGACCGGTTTCGCGGTGGTCTTCTCGGGGCTTCTGCTCCGAATGCGCGACGAGGCCCAGCTCGCCGGCGTAATCGGCCACGAATCAGGCCATTTCCTCAGGCGCCACATGATCAGATCGTGGCGCGATCAGCGGCGCAAGACCGACATTTTCTCGGTCGGCGCGATGCTTGCGGGGGTAGGGGGAGCAGGGGCCGGCGTCTACCTCGGGGATTATGTCCAGCTCGCCCAGCTCGGGACGATCCTGTCGCTCTTCAAATACAGCCGCGAAATGGAGGCTGAAGCGGACGCCATGGGGGCAAAGCTGATCGCCGAGGCCGGCTACGATCCGATGGAGATGTCGGTTGTGTGGCAGCAGCTCATTGGCGAGGAGCAGGCGACGGCAGCCTATCGCGGCAAACACCGGGAACGCGGTTCAATCTTCGATACTCACCCGTCAAATGACGCCCGCATGGCGGATCTCGAAGCGGACGCGCGGGAGTTAAGGGTCCCCGCAAAGCGCTACGATAATCATCGCGCGCGCTATCTCACGACCATCGGGCCCATCCGGCAGATGCTCCTCGATGACCAGGTCAAGCTCAACGACCCTGGTGCCAGCGAATATCTCATCGAAACGCTCGCCCAGGACGGCTGGGACGGGCTGCTGCGCTTTTATGAAGGCGAAGTCTGGCGCCTCCGTAACCGCAAGGGAGACGATGTCCGCGCCGCCCAGAGCTACGCTGCGGCCGTAGTCTACCCCAACGCGCCCGCCGATGCGTGGCGATGGCACGGGATTTCGCTGCTAAAGCAAGGCCGGGCTGCCGAAGCGAAGACGGCTTTTTCCAAATATCTGACGATGAAGCCCGATGCGCCCGACGCTGCATGGGTGCGGCAGATGATCGGCTGAGGAGGCAGGATAGTGAAGCGTTCGTCGAGAGTCGCGCTCCTGATCGGCGTCTTGGTCTTGCCGGCCTGCTCGAGCCTCGGTGCCGGCGAAGGCTACGGGTTCAGCGATTATTCGGCCGTGAACGTCCACCGCGTGAACGTCGGCAACGGCAATATGTCGGTCGTTCCGCCGCGGCCGTGGAATCGGCACCGAGCGATGTTGTTTGAGGATGTTCCTGCTGTCGAGGATTGGACTCTGAACGGACCGCTACTCGATGGAATCACCTTTATCACCGGGCTGCGGAGCGGCCATTTCATGGTCCGCCAGCGCCGCTCGACCGACCAGCAGGTTCCCAAGTTCAGGGCGGACATGACTCCTCCGGAAATCGCGGCGATGCTCGAGAGTCTCTATCGGGTTCGAGGCGGCGCCGTCGATTTTCGAACGATCTCGATTCAGCCCCGCCCATTTCTCGGCGCGAATGGCTTCCAGTTCGATTATGAGCATCTCGATGACGATGAGCTTTGGCGCAAGGGCCGCGCCATTGGCGCGGTCGTCAACGGGGATCTTTACTTGGTCATGTTTGATGCCGCACGGTCGCATTATTACGACGCCGCGCTTCCGGATTTCGAAGCGATCGTCGCTTCCGCTGAGCTCCGCGCCTAGCCTATTGGCGAGATCGGTCCCGGCGGCGGCTCCGTGCCCGGCGAGACCGGCGAGGGAACGTCGATGTCGGGGGCGTGGGTCGGCGTCTCCGGCGGCGGCTCGGTTGGCTGGCCGGGCTGCGAAGGTTCGGGCGTGGAAGGTCTCGGGGTCGTTGGCGGTTCGTCGGGAAGTTGTTGCATCAATGGCTCTCCGCGCTCCCGAACGCACTTGAGTACGCTCGGTTGCCACGCAATCGGGTTGCCGAACCGGCCACGCCTGTTATAGGCCGCCCACCTTTCGGGTGGCCGCGCGCGCGTGGCGGAACTGGTAGACGCGCTGGATTTAGGTTCCAGTATCGCAAGATGTGGGGGTTCGAGTCCCTCCGCGCGCACCATTTCCGCGCGCAGGCAATCCGGGGGGTTGCCATGCACGGGAAATCGCGCAGGCAGCCCAAGGATTTCAGGATTCAGGATTGGACACGTGAGTATCAAGACCGTCGAAACGCAAAACGAGGGCCTGAAGCGCGCCTTCATGCTGACCATCCCGGCCGCCGACATCGAAGCTCGGGTCGACCAGGAAGTTAAGCGCATCGCGCCGCAGGTGCGAATGCCCGGCTTCCGCCCTGGCAAGGTGCCGCCGAACCTCATCAAGAAAATGCATGGCGAAGCGCTCCAGCGAGACGCGCTGAACGGCGCCGTCCAAGACGGCGTCCAACAGCTGCTCGAGGAGAAGAACGTTCGTCCAGCGCTTCAGCCCCAGGTTGAGCTCGATGACCAATATGCGCCCGGCAAGGATGCCGAGGTCTACGTGAGCCTGGAAGCGCTTCCCGACGTGCCGCCGGCCCAGCTCGACGGTCTCGTGCTCGAGCGGTTGACTGTCGATCCGGAAGAGAGCGCAATCGACCAGCAGATCGGCCAGCTCGCGACCCAGTCCAAGCGCTGGGAAGATGCGCCGAAGAAGCATGCGGCCGCCAACGGGGATCTCGTCGTCATTGACTTTGAGGGCGAAGTCGGCGGCAAGCCGTTCGAGGGCGGGAAGGGCGAGGACATGTCGGTCGAGCTCGGCACCGGACGCCTCATTCCGGGCTTCGAGGACCAGTTGATCGGCGCCAAGACAGGGGACAGCCGGGTGGTCAATGTGACCTTCCCGGGCGACTACCCGGTCGACACTCTCAAGGGCAAGGACGCGACCTTCGCGGTCACCGTCAAGGGTGTAAAGACGTCGGGCGAGACTACGGTCGACGACGAGTTCGCCAAGTCGCTTGGTCTTAATGATCTTGACCAGCTCAAGGGTCTGATCCGGGACCAGCTCGCTCAGGAGCTCAACGGTCTCACACGCACGCACATGAAGCGCCAGTTGCTCGACCAGCTCGCTTCGCGGCACGACTTCGCTGTGCCCGAATCCATGCTCGATGCCGAATTCCAGAACATCATGAACCAGCTCCGCCACGAGGCGAGCCATGAAGCCGATCCCAAGGCTGCGCTCGCGGAGATTGAGACGGAATCGGACGATTATCGGAAGATCGCCGAGCGCCGCGTGCGCCTCGGCCTGCTGCTGTCCGAGATCGGCGCTGCGAACGGCATTGACGTCAGTGAGCAGGAGATGAGCCGGCTCGTGGCCCAAGCCGCGTCGCAGTATCAGGGCAAGGAGCGGGAGCGTTTCCTCGAGCTGATCCAGCAGGAGCCGATGTTCGCTGCGCAGCTCCGCGCGCCCCTTTCCGAGGACAAGGTCGTGGACTTTCTGTTCGGCAAGGCCGGCGTGACGGAGCGCAAGGCGACGCGCGAGCAGCTCGAGGCCGACCTCGAAAGCGAGGAAGGCCATGTCCATGGCCCTGGCTGCGGCCACGATCACGCGGTCGCAGAGAAGCCCAAGGCCAAGAAAAGCGCTTCCAAGAAGACTGAGCCAAAGGTGACCGCCGAGGCGAAGGAGCCAATCGCGACCAAGCCAAAGGCGAGCGCCAAGAAGGCCGACGTCGTCGAGAAGGCGCAAGTGCCCAAGCCAAGCAAGCCAAAGAAGAGCGAGCCGGCGAACAAGGCGGCCGCTCAAGCTGTTGCGAAGAAGGCTGCCAAGCCGGCCACAAAGAGCGCGGACAAGAGCGAAGCCAAGCCTGGAGCAAAGACGGCGAAGAAGCCGGCTAAGAAGGCTTGATCGAGCGCCAGATCGTCTGTGCGGACCTGAGCCGCTCGATTGACGACCTGTATAGTGACGGATTCCGCCTCGAGGTCATTTACCCGGCTGACGAGCCGCACACGGCCGTGCTCACGAGAGGCAGGGAGAGGGTCCGGCTGACGAGCCGCCCTGACGTAGCGCCTCCAGAAGATGCACTGCCCCCGTTCGCAGCGGAATTCGTACTAACCAGAGCCGGCGCCTCGCCGGGACACGGACGCGCCGGGATGCTCTACCGCGACCTCATACCCGGCCGCCTCGGAGGTCGGTACATCGCGTCGCATATCGTGATTCCGGGAGGCGGAGCAGTCGGTGACTGGGTCCACTTCCACAGCCTCGCGCTGCAGATGATCTACGTTCGGCGTGGATGGGTGCGGGTCGTCTATGAAGACCAGGGCGAGCCATTCGTCATGGAGGAAGGCGATCTGGTCCTGCAACCGCCCGAGATCCGTCATCGCGTGATTGAAAGCTCGGGCGGACTTGAAGTGATCGAGATCAGCGCGCCGGCGCTCCATCCGACCTTCGCCGAGCATCAGCTGCAATTGCCCAACGGCACCCGTCCCGAGCGGCTTTTCCGTGGGCAACGGTTCCTTCATCACGCCGCAGCGGCGAGCGCGTGGATGCCTTCAGACGGCGAGGAAGCGCAAGAAACCGGGATGCACGTCGCGACGGGCGGTCTGGCCAGCGTCCGGACAATCCGCCCGCGTGAAGGGGCGGGCATTGGGTTCGAAGCTCATGACGGAGAACTGGTATTTGGCTTCGTGCTCGAAGGTTCGGCGCAGCTCGAGTCCAATGGCAAGCACGAGCTCCACGGATCGGACTCGTTCGTCATTCCGCCCCGAGAGAGCTGGAGCCTGACCGCGGCCACGCCTGATTTTCGTTTGTTGCACGTCACCACGGCGCTGCTGGACTAGCGGTTCTCGCCGGTTCGCCATTATAGCCATTGCAGCGTCCAACGAGGGGGAAAAGCTTGGCCCGCGCCGCATTGCCGAAAATCGCCGTGTTACTGCCCTGCTTCAATGAAGAAGCAGCGATCGCGGCGACCGTGGCCGGCTTCAGGGCGGCGCTGCCTGACGCCACCATCTACGTCTACGACAACAACAGTCAGGACCGGACCCGCGAAGTCGCCGCTAGTACCGGAGCCATGGTTCGCTCCGAGAAGCAGCAAGGCAAAGGGCACGTCGTGCGGCGCATGTTCGCCGACGTCGACGCCGACGTCTACGTCATGGCGGACGGCGATCTTACCTATGATCCTGCCGCGGCGCCGGCCATGGTCGACATGCTGGTGGCCGAACAGCTCGATATGGTCGTGGGCACTCGGCGCCACGAGGCGAAGGGCGCCTATCGCGGCGGTCACGTTATCGGAAACAAGATCTTCACCGGCCTATTGTCTGGACTCTTCGGCCGTAGTTTCAGCGACATCTTCTCGGGTTACCGGGTCTTCTCGCGACGGTTCGTGAAGAGTTTCCCGGTGCTCTCCGCCGGTTTAGAAATCGAAACGGAGTTGAGTGTCCACGCCCTCGAATTGAGGATGCCGGTCGGCGAAGTTGAAACCAGCTATGGCGCCCGACCTCAGGGCTCCCAGTCCAAATTGTCGACTTACGGCGATGGCTGGAAGATCCTCAAGACGATCGGTACGCTGTACCGCGTTGAGCGGCCGGCGCTGTTCTACGGCGGCATCGGTGCTCTGCTGGTGATCGCAGCGATCATCCTCGCCATTCCACTGGTGCGCACCTACCTTCAGACGGGGCTGGTACCCCGCTTTCCGACCGCGATCCTCGCGACCGGCATGGTCATCGTCGCCGTGCTTTGTTTCTTCGCCGGGTTGATCCTCGACACAGTCACCCGTGGCAGGCGCGAAGTAAGGCGATTGGCCTACCTTTCGTTAGAGGCCCCCCGGTAACTGTCGTTTCTTTGCATCAACGACTGTAATTGTGTCCGTTACATTACACTCGGACCTTCTTAGGCTCTGATCCCTTCTCTACTGTCGTTTCCGGAAGTCTGGCGTGACCGGACAAACGCAGGGAGGAATCATGAAGAAGCGGATCAAATCGGCTCTGCGCGCGGGTGTCGCGTTTGCCGCGCTCGCGACAGTTGCGTCGGGAGCAGAGGCACAGAGCACGGTACCGCCGCCCAACGTGATCAGCGGCCAGGCAGCACCGGCGGAGCCGGCTGCTTCCGCCAAGGGCCCTGGCGAAATCGTCATCACCGGATCCCGAATCCGGCACAACCCGCTCGACCAGGCCGCGCCGGTCGTGTTTGTCGATCAACAGGACATCCAGAAGACCGGCCTCAACTCCATCACTGACGTTCTTCAGCGTCTTCCAAGCGCGGCCGGCGGCCTAAACACGAAGTTCAACAACTCTGGCAACTTCGGCAATCCGCCTGACGGCGGCGGAGTGGGCGCTGGCGCAGCGGAAATCGACCTTCGCTATCTCGGGTCGAAGCGGACTCTGGTGCTGGTTGACGGTCTGAGATTCGTGAATGCGGCCTCCGCCAGTGGCGTTCCCGGCTCGGTCGATCTCAATGCCATTCCAGAAAGCATGATCGAACGCGTCGAGGTGCTTCAGGATGGCGCGTCGGCGATCTACGGCTCCGACGCAATCGCGGGCGTCGTGAACATCATCACGAAACACCATCAGCAAGGGCTTCTCGCAAGCGCGCAGCTTGGCGACTACCTCGATCAGGGTGATGGGTTCACCCAGAACTACCAGCTAAGCTGGGGCAACGGCGACAACGGCCCAACGCAAATCGTAATCGGCGGCAACTTCGTGAAGCAGAACGGGATTTTTGCCGGCGACCGCGACATTTCGAAATTTCCGGACCCGTTCGCGTCGGAATGCAGCAGTTCCTGCAGCTCTGGAACGCCAAATGGCCGGTTCATCGTGCTGGGGCAGAGCCTCACTCTCAAGGCACCGGTCATCGGCCGTGCCCCGACCCTTGCGGATTATCGTGGCTTCGTCAGCCCGCAGGACCGGTTCAACTTCGCTCCATTCAATTACATTAATACGCCGCTCGAGCGGTACGGCATCTTCGGCGAATTGAAGCAGGAGATCTCTCCCGTTATCAATTTCAGCGCGAAGCTCCTGTGGAACAAGCGCAACTCCAAGAACCAGGCCGCCCCGCTGCCGCTCTTCGTCGGACCTGATTCGGGCAATGGAAACCTGCTCGACCGCATCACGATCGATGCGAGCAACCCATATAATCCGTTCGGGGAACTCCAGTCCGGGTTGAACTTGGACGGAACCCCCAACGGCGAGACCGCCAACTATTCGTTCATTGGCCGTCGCGTCGTCGAGGGCGGGCCTCGTCGCTATGACCAGAAGGTCAAGACGGGCTACGGCACCGCCACTTTCGACGGCAAGTTCGGACTTCTGGCGCACGACTGGTATTGGGACGTGAACGGCATCTGGGGCCGAAACAAGGCCGACCAGGTGATGCACGGCAACTTCAACGCCGCGAAACTCGCCCAGGCGCTCGGGCCTGTGGCCGACTGCACCGGCGCCTGCGTCCCGTTCAACATCTTTGGCGGTGAGGGCTCGATCACCCAGCAGATGCTGGACTTTGTCGGGTTCGATCAGCACGACAGCAGCGAGCAGAAGCTGTGGGGCGTGAGCGGAAACGCTTCCGGCGGGTTGGTCGACCTGCCAGGTGGGCCGCTGAGCCTTGCGGTGGGTGCTGAACACCGGGACTTGAAGGGTCGCTTCGATCCCGACCCCGTCGTCGCCGCAGGTTTCGGGTCGGACATTCCGGCGCTACCGACTAAGGGCGGCTACAAAGTTGACGAAATCTATGCCGAGCTCAACGCGCCGATCCTTGCCAACGTGCCTGGCGCACAATTGCTCGAAGCCGACGGCGCAGTGCGGTACTCGCATTACGATACCAGCACCGGCAGCACGTTCTCCCACACCACTTTCAAGGCTAGCCTGAACTGGAAACCTATTGCTGATCTGAGGCTTCGCGGCGGCTATTCGCAAGGCTTCCGAGCACCGAGCATCGGCGAATTGTTCGGCACTCCGTCCCGGTTCGACCAGGAAGTGCACGATCCTTGCTCGGCCGATCAGAATCCGACGGGCGCCGTGCTCGCGAACTGCATAAAGCATGGCGTTCCGGCTGGTATGCAGCAGATCAACGTGCAGCTTCCGGTGATCACCGGAGGCAATGATGCGCTTGAACCGGAGACATCGAAGGGGTGGAATGTCGGCGCAGTGCTCAGCCCGTCGGTTATTCCGCGTTTGGCGCTCGAGGTGAATTATTACAGCATCAAGGTGAAAGGCGCGATCCAGGCGATAAACGCCAACACGACCCTGCAGCAGTGCGAGTTCAACGATGATGCGCTCGCCTGCGCGAACATCACGCGTTCAGCGAGCGGGCAGATCACGCAGATCCGCGGGCTCCTGCAGAATATCGCGGGTATCGACACCGACGGATTGGACTTCAACCTGAGCTACCACACGGCTCCGTCATCGTGGGGAACGTTCGGCTTCACGCTCAACAATGCGTTCCTCTTCAAGTTCGACGAGATCACTCCGACTGCGACGGGAACGAACACCGCCAATCGGGCAGGGACCGAGCGGGGCAGCCCCGACCAGGCCTATCCGAAGACCAAGTCCA
>JBJMVK010000057.1:0-9016 GCA_045810725.1 Sphingomonas sp.
CAGGAATGGGTCGGAAAGCGGCCATTAGCACCGGACCTCTGTACCGGGCCAAGCGGGCACTTTATCGGGGAGCGGTATTGGTAATAGCGCCACGCACCACCACCAATAAATCCAATGATTTCAATAGAAAGTGGCGGAGACGGAGGGATTCGAACCCTCGGTACGGGAATTCCCCGTACGGCGGTTTAGCAAACCGCTGGTTTCAGCCACTCACCCACGTCTCCGAGTGCGGCCCCTTCGCAGGAAGGCGGGCTATATAAGCGCAAATCCGAAGCTTCAACCTGAACGAGCGCAGCTATTTCGGAATGACCTGAAGGCGCATGTCGAGGCTCATGGATTCTCCGGGATCGAGCACGCGCATTCCAAGTTCGCTCCACTTGCTTTCGGGCGCGTTGAGGGCCGCATTAGCGTGCGTCACGGGCTCGGCCACGAAAATTCCGCCCTCTCGAGGTGAGTAGACCTGGAAGAACTTCGCTTGCGTAGAGGACAGGCGGAGCTCGTAGGGCCAGTCGGGATCACTCATCCGCGCCTCGCCGCTCCAGCCCCCGAAGCCATTGTCTAGATCCTGGCCGCAGACCAGTCGTTCGCCAAGATCGTAAGCGCCTTCGGCCGGGACACGCTCGACGGGCAAGACCTTGTCGTCGATCGTCCAGGCGCAGTCGACTTGCGTGTCGATCCGAGTGTCCGGACTGCAATCGAAATAGGGGTGCTGGCCGAGCCCGCACGGCATCGCCTCCTTGCTCGTGTTGCGGCAGGTGAGGAGCACCGAATAACTGCCGTCATCCAGTGCAAACTCCTGCGATGCCTCGTAGGACCAGGGCCATTCGCCCGGCTCGTGGCGAAAGCCCAGGACCGCGCTGGTTTCGTCCCGGTGCTCGACGGCCCACGGGCTCAACCAACCCTGCCCGTGAAGCGGACTCGGGTCTCCTGCCATGTTCGGCTCGAGGTGCACCTCGCGGCCGCGAAAGCTGAAAATTCCGGCTCGAATCCGGTTCACGTAGGGCACAAGCGGGAATGAACAGGCGTCCAGGACCTTTTCAGGCGGAGTGTGGCATTTGCGCAATATCGCTCTGCGCCCGTCGACGTCGTTCCACTCGAACGCCGAAATTGCTCCACCGATTGAAGGACTTAAAGTAAGTGAGAGGCGCCCACGCCGAAGCGTCAGCGACCCGGCTTCTGAAGGTTTCATTTCAAAACTATTCACAACGGAGCAACTTCGCTGGGGATAAACCTCGAATACACGTTGCGCGACGAATCGCGCCAAATGTATTTAACACCCCGGGGCCGGGGAGGGTCACTGATGAAACGCCGCGTCAAGGATTTCGTCGACATTGCGGACCATGTGTCCATCGACGATCTGATCGAGAAACTGGCTGAGGTACGCGACAGCCTTCCAGATGGGTCCGAAGCCGAACTGAGACTCCGCGGAGACGAAGTGTTCGGACAGAGGATCACCATTTCCTACTTCCGCGAGCAGACGAAAGAGGAAGCGGAGATTGAGAAGCGCTACGCGCAAGCCGCGAAAGAGGCGAAGCAGAAAGAGCTGGAGCGGCTACAGGCCGAGCTCGGCGTCGTCTGCTACGAGGCGCCCGGCAAGCGCGGGAAGCTGAGGATCGTCGCTTAAGTCCAGATCAGGCGGGCCTGAAGTTCAGGGCCAGCCCGTTCATGCAGTACCGAAGCCCCGTGGGCCTCGGGCCGTCCTCGAACACGTGCCCCAGGTGTCCCCCACAACGCGCACAGAGGGCCTCCGTCCGCTCCATCATCAGGCTGTGGTCCGGACGGGTCACCACCGCGTGCGGCAAGGCTTTCCAGAAACTCGGCCAGCCGGTCCCGCTCTCGAACTTCGTCGCAGAGCTGAACAAGGGGAGCGTGCAGCCGGCGCACACGAAGGTGCCGCGGCGATGCTCGTTCAGGAGCGGGCTCGAAAAGGGTCGCTCGGTGCTCGCCTCGCGAAGCACCGCGTAGCGCTCATCTCCGAGC
Organism: Sphingomonas sp.; assembly: GCA_045810725.1. Classification (GTDB taxonomy): domain Bacteria; phylum Pseudomonadota; class Alphaproteobacteria; order Sphingomonadales; family Sphingomonadaceae; genus Sphingomicrobium. The sequence continues at coordinate 1,981 of JBJMVK010000057.1, forward strand.
ATTCGTCGCCAGTCCGCGGAAGAATGATTGACGGTAAAATGGGCATTCGCTGCCGAGCTGTTGCTCCGTCCGAAAAGCAGCAATCCGACTGCCCCGCCGCCAACGAGGCCGAGGAAGGTGCGCCGGTCAGCCATATCTGGTTATAGCTCCGTAACGGATGCGCTTAAGTCGACTAAGCGACTTTAGCTGAACCAAGCCGAAACCCTTTTCATGCTGCTAATCTGACCAGCTTGTCGCCGCCGGAGCGACGTCCGGGATCGCACCTTCACCATCACCTTCCCCGATCCGGAGTAGAGGCCTTCTCCTTCACCTTCGGGTGAAGCTCAGATCACGAGGCGGATGTTGGCGCCTCCCTCGGGCGCCGTCAGCGCGCAGATCGATCCGCCGTGCGCAAGTGCGACTTGCTTTGAGAAGCTCAAGCCCACGCCGCTTCCACCCTTGTGGGTCGTATAGAATGGAAGGAAGATGTCCTCGCGCCGGTCCTCGGGGATACCGGTGCCGTTGTCGCGAACCTCGATACGGCAATGGCCAGTCGCTTCCCTCGTGAGTGAAAGTGCAACGAGGGGAGTCTCGACTTCAGCGACCGCGCGGATCGAGTTTCGAAGGAGGTTGAGGACTGCCTGCGACAGGAGCTCGGCATCACCGTCGACGCTCAGTGTCTTGGGCGAGACCTCGACTCGAGCATCGATATCGCGTCCGCCGGCATTCGCGAGCGCGAGCCGCATGATTTCCTCTGCCCACGCCCTCGCCCGGAAAGGACGACGGTGGACGTCGGGCGCCTGGGCAAATTCTCGATAGCTTTCGACGAAGCGAAGGATCCCTTCAGCGCGCCTCGCGACCGTCTCGGTCGCGGTCCTTGCATCATCCAGCGCATCATCTTTCTTGGCGGCTGCCGCGACGAGATCCGCGCCGGTCCGAGCAAGAGAGGTCACCGGGGTCAGGGAATTCATGATCTCGTGCGTGAGCACCCGCACCAGGTCCGCCTGGGCCGCGACCTCAAGCGCTCCGAGCTCGCTTTGCACGGGCAAGATCGACATGATCGTCACGGGCTTGTCGAGGCGGGCGACCTGGGCAGATGCGAAGATCGCTTTCTGAGGTACGCCGTCGAGGACCAGGCGCGTGATCTTGCGGGTTCCGGCTGGAAGCCGGGCAGCCGCGGCCAGTTCTGGGCCCAGCTGTTCGAGGTCAGACACTCGGTTCAGGGGCTGGCGCGCGAATAGCTGTCGGGCCGCCTTGTTGAGGACTTCGACGCGCCCCTCCTCGTCCACCGCGAGGAGCGCGCTAGGTGCGTCATCGACTATTCCGCTGAGGTAGCGGGTTTCCGCGCTTTCCTGCGCGTGGCGGGCCTGCAAGGTTTTCAGCGCATGGTCGAGCGATTGTCCAAGGACGTCGAAGCCGCCGCCGGAGGGATCTGAAAAGCGCTGCGAATAATCTTCGAAGCGAACCGATTCGATGAAGCGCGAAACGAGGAAGTTGGTTCGGCGGATGAAGTTCCAGAGGCTGGCGAGCGCCGCGAGAGCCACCAGCGCCGCGACCATGACGCCGGCCCGAAGCCCGGGGGTCTCGGCCGCCTTGATGACGAGGAGGACGGCCGCGATGAGTGCGACGGTGCGCCACGCCAGTCCGAATTCGAACTTGCGCTTAAAGTCCATGCTTTTCCATTCGCCGGTAGAGGGCGCCCCGGCTGAGGCCAAGCTCGCCGGCCGCAAGCGAGATATTGAAATGGTGCATCCTCAAGGCGCGTTCGATCATCTGCTTTTCGAGCTGGTCGAGGTTGAGGGTGTCGCTCGTCGATTGAACGACGGCATCGCCATGAGCGCGCCTCGGCAGCGGAAAATCGTCGGTCCGGTAATGTTCGCCCTCGGCCATGATGACGGCGCGCTCCGCGGCATGGCGAAGCGCCCGGACGTTGCCGGGCCAATCATGCTCCATCAACGCCTGGAGCACCACGGGGGGAAGCTCGCGTTCACCCTTGTCGTACTTCTTTTCGTAGAGGCGCAGATAATGGTCGAGGAGGACCGGGATGTCATCGCGTCGCTGCCTTAAAGGCGGGAGCTCGATCTCGATCGTGTTCAAGCGGAAAAGCAGGTCCTGGCGGAACCGCTTCTCGTCCGACAACTGGTCCCCCGAAACGTTGGTCGCGGCAAGAACCCGAACGTCGATCGGAATGGACTTGTTAGCTCCCACGGGCAGCACCTCCCGCTGCTCCAGCGCCGTCAGGAGCTTGGGCTGCAAGTGAAGCGGCAAATTGCCGATCTCGTCGAGGAAGAGGGTGCTGTTGTCCGCAGCTTTCAAGCGACCGATTCGCTCGCCGGCGGCCCCAGTGAACGCCCCTTTCACGTGGCCGAACAGCTCAGATTCGAACAGGGTCTCGCTCGTCGCTCCAAGATCGATCGAGACCATCGGTTTCTCGGCCCGGCGTGACCGGGCGTGGATCTCGCGCGCGACGATTTCCTTCCCCGTGCCGTTTTCGCCAAGGATCAGGACGTTGGCATCAGTCGGCGCAGCGCGCTCGATCAGCATCCGGACGCGCTCCATCGCCGGCGACCTGCCGAGCAGGGGAGTCTCGGGAGCCGCCGCGAGTTCCGATGCGCGGCCGCGCTCGATTCGGGCATCGACGCGGCTCCGGCGAAGCGCCGCCGCGCTCCTCACTGTCGCTTCGAGCCGCTCGTTGCTCCAGGGCTTTGCGACGAAGTCGCTGGCGCCCGCCTTGATCGCCTCGACGGCGACCGAGACGCCGCCGTGAGCCGTGATGATCACCACTGCGGCGTCGGGATCAAGGGTCATGATTCGCCCAAGAAAATCTAGGCCCTCGCGCCCGTCGGTCCGCGCTCGTTCGAAGTTCAAGTCGAGGAGGATCGCGTCCGGGCTTTCCTTCTTCAGGAGCGGCAGGAGCTCGGCAGGGGAGCTAAGCGTCTCGACTCGCTCGAACATGTCGCGAAGCGCGAGCCGCGCCGCGAGCACGATGTCTGGATCGTCATCGACCACCACTGCGAGGTTGAAAGTCTCGGCCACGCTACTTCTGTAGCGCCACTGTCCGGATATGAACAGCGGGACCCCCCACAAAATGATTGCTGGCAATTGGCACGACGCTTGCAGCGTAATGGCGATGACGAGGGGTTGGGAAAGCTTGGTTGAGATGCTTGCTGTGGTGAGCGAGGCGGTCAGGCCGTCCATTTCCGGACAAGAACTGTTCGGACGCGGACAGTGAGCTTGGTTGAGTTGCGACGCGGCGAGCGTACCGAGGCTGTCACCGGCGGCGCGATGGACCGCGTCGTCGTGCGCAAGCGCATCGACCCGCGGATCCTCCTTGCCGGCGGAGCGGCGGCACTCCTCCTCCTCATCCTCGTCTTCTGGCTGTTCGCTCCGCGCGCGGATTCGATGTCGGTGACGCGCGACCGGCTGACCATCTCCGAGATCCAGTCCGGGACGTTCGATGATTTCCTTCCGGTACGGGCGCGGGTCACTCCGCTCGTCACCGTCTACCTGGATGCGGTCGAGGGCGGTCGCGTCGAAAAGAAGCTTGTCGAGGACGGCGCGCAGGTGACCGCTGGCCAGCCGCTCGCCGTTCTTTCGAACGCCGAATTACAGCTCTCGACGCTCGAGAAGCAGGCCGAGGTCGAGCAGCAGCTCAACAACATGCGGAGCCAGGAGCTGGCGCTCACCCAGACCCGCAATTCGAACCTGCGGGACGTGAACCAGGCCGAGACCGACCTGGCCAAGGCGCGCCGCCAATATGATCTGTACAAGCCGCTCTCCGAGCGAGGCTTCGTCTCGATGAAGACCTTCAACGATACGAAGGACGATCTCGACTACCAGACCAAGCGGCTGCAGATTCTCAGGCAAAGCATCGCGCAGACGGAAGCACTGCAGAGCAGCCAGCTCAGCCAGCTTCGCGCCGCCGCGGGCTCATTGAACAGCAGCATGGGCGTCGCCCAGAACAGCCTCGGGCAGCTCAACATCCACGCTCCGGTGACGGGACAATTGAGCGGGTTCGACATCCAGCTCGGCCAGTCGCTCCAGCAGGGCCAGCGCATCGGGCAGATCGACAGTGCCGGCGGCAACAAGCTCCAGGCCGACGTCGACGAATATTATCTGGGCCGCGTCGTCGTCGGGCAAACGGCAACCGCCGACATAGAGGGCAAGACCTACCGGCTGAAAGTCGCCAAGGTCTATCCGCAGGTCCGCAACGGCGAGTTCCAGATCGACCTCCTGTTCGTGGGCTCTGAACCCGCTTCGATGCAGCGCGGACAGACCATCCAGGCAAAGCTCACCGTCGGAGATTCTTCAAAGGCGCTCCTCATTCCGAACGGGGCCTTTTTCAACGACACTGGCGGCAACTGGGTGTTCGTTGTCGACAAGAGCGGCAACAGCGCGACCAAGCGGGCGGTTCAACTCGGGCGCCGCAACAGCGACTTCATCGAGGTCTTGAGCGGGCTCAAGCCCGGGGACCGGGTGATCACCTCTTCATACAGCGGCCTCACCGACAAGGACCGCCTAACTTTCAGCTCCGGGGACTGACGAAAGGAATACGACAGTGCTTACGATGACTGGCCTGACGAAAACCTACCGAACCGACACCGTCGAAACCACAGCGCTCGACGACGTCGACCTCGACATCGCCGACGGCGAGTTCGTCGCCATCATGGGCCCTTCGGGCTGCGGCAAGTCGACGCTTCTCAACGTGATGGGAATGCTCGATAGCCCGTCAGGAGGGTCTTACGTGTTCAACGGCAATGAAGTGGCCGGCCTCTCCGAATCCCAGCTTGCCGACACGCGCAAGAGCAACATCGGCTTCATTTTCCAGAGCTTCAACCTCGTGGACGAGCTGACGGTCCGTGAAAATGTCGAGCTTGCGCTCCTCTACCACAACTTCCCTTCGTCGGAGCGAAGGGAGCGCGTGGAACGCGTTCTCGACAAGGTCGGGATCGCCCACCGGGCGAAGCATCGCCCGACGCAGCTTTCAGGCGGGCAGCAGCAGCGCGTAGCAGTCGCCCGGGCGCTGGTGGGGGAACCCAAGCTGATCCTCGCCGACGAGCCTACCGGCAACCTCGACACGGCGCATGGCGAAGAGGTCATGCGCATGCTTCGCCAGCTGAACCAGGAAGGCTCGACCATCGTCATGGTCACCCACTCTCCGGCCCATGCCGATTTCGCGAGCCGCGTCGTCAACATGCTCGACGGGCGGATCCTCCAGGAGCGCAGGCGCGCCGCGTAAGACACGTTCGAACGAAGTCCACTTCCTCGAAGGAGGACGGTCATCATGTGGCGGAATTATCTGCACACCGGGCTGAAGTCGCTGGCGAAAAGTCCAATGGGGACCGTTATCAACGTCTCCGGCCTGGCGCTCGGCCTGGCCGCATTCGTCCTCATCCTTCTCTTCGTGCGCTACGAGACCAGCTACGATGCATGGCTGCCTGGTGCCGACCGCGCCTTCCAGCTGCAGCAATGGAACATCGGCGGCGACGGCGGCCCCGGCACGCAGATGACCTCGTTCCGCTCCGGGACGGCGCTCCGCAAGGATTTCCCGCAGATCGACCGGGTGGTCTATGTGGGCAAAGGCCAGCCGGCGATCATCCAGGACGGTCAAGCGTCGGTCGCGAAGGATTTCGTCTACGTCGACGGGCCGCTATTCGAAATCCTGCGGCTTCCCTTCCTCGAGGGCGATCCGCGTGCCGCGCTTTCAAGGCCTGGCCAACTCGTTCTGACCGCGAGCGAGGCGAGCCGGCGCTTTGGCACGCCCGCTGCGGCACTCGGGCGCACGCTGACCCTGGTCGCTGCCGGCAAGTCGGCGGACTACAAGGTCTCGGGAGTCGTCGCTGATCCCAAGCATAGCCATCTCGCGCTGTCGATTGTCGCCCGCTACGACCCCGACAGCTATTTCGCCGGGCAAACCCAATTCCTCACCAACTGGATGATGAAGAACGGCTGGGTCTATGCCCGGCTCCGGCCCGGCGTGAACGTCGCCGACATCATGCGACAGATGCCGGGATGGAAGCGCCGCAATATTCCGGACGAGGTCGCCGGCGGCCAGCGCGACAATCCCGGCGAGGGTCATGACTGGAAGCTGGTCAATATTCGCGACATTCACCTGGGCCTCGTCCAGGACTCGTCAATGACGCCAGGCAACGATCGCCGGACGGTCGTTACCTTCGTGACAATCGCCGCGCTCATTCTTGGAATGGCAATCGTCAATTTCATCAACCTGGCGACCGCCCGGGCCGGAATTAGGGCCCGCGAGATTGCGATCCGCAAGCTCGTCGGCGCCTCGCGCCGACAGCTCATCCTCCAGTTCCTCGGCGAGTCCGTCGCCCTCACGGCGGTCGCGATGCTGCTCGCGATGTCGCTGGTCGAACTCGCTCTCCCGGCGCTCAATGCCGTCCTTCGCGCCGACATTACGCTCGCTTATTTCGGCCCGGGCGGTGTCGCTCTTCCGCTCATCCTCCTGGTGATCGCCGTCGGCGTCGTCGGCGGCCTCTATCCGGCATTCTATCTTTCGCGCTTCCGACCGGCGCAGGTCCTGAAGGCCAATCGCTCGGCAGCGGACACTCCGGGCGCGGGAAGGCTGCGAACCTTGCTCGTCGTTGCTCAATTCGCGGTTGCGATCGGCCTGTTCGTCTGCACCTCGGTTATCGCCGCGCAAACCCATTTCGCGCGCACCGTCGATCCAGGGTTCGATCGAACCAACCTCCTCCAGATTGCGAACATCAACCGACGAGCACTCGCGAACCGCGTCCAGGCGCTGACGCAAGAGATCGCGAAGGTGGAGGGTGTGCGGCAGACGGGCCGTTCGACCATCGGAGTTGCGACGTGGGGCATGGAGAACATGCTTCTCTCGAGCGCCGCGCTTCGGCAGCCTATAGAGCTCAACCTCTACCGGATCGACACGCACTTCTTCGACACGATGCGCGTCAAGCTCATCGCGGGGCGCGGCTTCTCCGAAAACCGCCCGACCGACGACAGCACCGTCGACATTTACGCAAATGATCCCGGCCCCTCCGAGGCAGCTATGGGGGTGCGGGGTTACAGCGTGATG
>JBJMVK010000058.1:0-26087 GCA_045810725.1 Sphingomonas sp.
GCGAGAGTCCTTCGGAAAGGGCTTGGCGCCCCAACCGGGCTTGGCGGACGGCTTGTCAGTCTCGATCCAGATCTGGAACAGGGTCGTCTCTTCGTCCTCGAGATTATATTCCGAGTGCGTGACACCCGTTCCCGCGCTCATCACCTGGACGTCGCCGGCGCCGGTCCGGCCCTTGTTTCCCATAGAATCCTGGTGGGTGATCGCCCCGGTGCGCACGTAGGTCACGATCTCCATGTCCCGGTGCGGGTGGGGTGGGAAGCCGCTCTTCGCCGCGATCTGGTCGTCGTTCCAGACCCGGATCCGGCCCCAGCCCATACGCGATGGGTCGTAATAATTGGCGAAGGAGAAATGGTGGCGAGCGTTCAGCCAGCCATGCTCGGCATGGCCGAGACTGTCGAATTTGCGAACATCGATCATGAACGTGGAAATGGCGCCTGCGGGAGGGGGTTCAAGTGTCAGGATTGTTCCCGGCCCTTGCCTTTCCCGCCCAACAGCTCACCAATTGCTCAGAACTCGCTCATGACGTTCATGCGGCGGTGGCCCAGCCTCGCTGAGCCTCTAGCGAAAGAAGAAGATCGTGATCAGAATGGACGGCGAACGTACGCCCGGGTTCAAGTTGTTCCTCGCCATCGTCGTTGGCCTTCTACTGACGATCCCCCTCTTCTCGATTTGGCTGCTGGTCTACGATCGGCAGTCCCAGCAGGAGCAAGCAACCGGCTCGATCACCGCCGGCTGGGGCGGGCCGCAGGTCGTCTCCGGCCCGGTGCTGGTCATTCCCTACCGCGCCACAGCCACCGAAACAGTGGTTCAGAATGGGCAGAGCGTCACTCGCAGCAACGACGTTATCAGGGAGCTGACACTTGCTCCGGAAGCGGTCGAACTCTCGACGGTTCTCCGACCGGAGGTGCGTAAAAGGTCAATCTACGAGGCCGTTGTTTACAACGCCGCCGTGTCCGGGAGAGCGCGCTTCACGCTTCCACCCGACCTTAGCCGCGCCGGCGTCGCTTCGGGCCAAATGGACATGGCCCGGGCGGAACTGCGGTTCGGCCTCACGGACCCGAAGGGCCTCGGCGCGAACCCGCGCGTAGCTGCGGGCGAGGTCCCCCTGAGGATGCTTCCGGGAGCCGGTAGCAATGGCGGCCGCGGTTTCTTCGCCTGGGTCGATGCGAGCAGGCTACGTGCTCAGTCGCTCTCGGTTGAATTCGCCTACGATTTCAGGGGGAACGCCTCCCTTAGCCTCGTTCCGTTCTCCGGCGACACCCGATGGACCGTCAAATCGTCGTGGCCGAGTCCGAGCTTTGGAGGCGACTTCCTCCCCGGCGCGCGTTCCATCAGCGCGAACGGCTTCGAAGCCACTTATCGGGTTGGCAATCTGGCGCTCGGCCGTTCGCTCGTGAGCACCGCGGACGCCGGCGCGCAGCCTGACCGGAGTCCGAACGATGGCGCGGCGCCGCCGCCGGACGGGAACCAGCTCCAGAATGCCGAGATCAGCCTCATCCAGCCGGTCGACCTCTATTCGCAGGTAAATCGCGCGACGAAGTACGGATTCCTCTTCATCGGATTCACTTTCCTCGCGCTTCTCATGTTCGACGTAATCGGCGGAGTACGCGTGTCCGCGGTTGAATATCTGTTGATGGGTGCGGCGCTGATTCTCTTTTTCGTGCTCCTTCTCGCGTTCGCAGAAGTGATCGGCTTCACACCGGCTTATGTGCTTGCTTCGGCCGCCATCGCGGGCCTGAACACGGCCTATTCGGCGGCGGTGCTGGCGAGCTGGCGCCGCGCTGCGTTTATCGCCGCGCTGCTCGTCGGCCTTTATGCCGTGCTTTACATCCTGCTCAGCCTCGAGGCCTACTCCCTCCTGATCGGCTCGCTTCTGCTCTTCGCAGCTTTGGCCGGCGTCATGTATGCGACCCGGCGCATCGATTGGGGAGCGCCGCGGACTGTCGCCGCGGACGGGTGACCGCGCCGGACTTTGTCGCTAGTCGGCTGGCCATGAACGACCACCCGCGTCCACCGAAGCGTATTTTCCCTACCTCGAAAGTGGACGCCAAGTCGGCGGAGCATGTGCCGTCGGTTCCCCAGACAGAGAGCAGCGCCTACAAGCTCGCGTTCCAGGACACCGAATTTCTGCTTCGTGACGATCTCCGACCGGTGCGATTCCAGCTGGAGCTGCTGAAACCAGAGCTGCTGCTAAATGAATCGAACATCGGTTCGACCTTTGTCTTCTATGGTTCGGCCCGCATCCCAGCGCCGGACATGGCCGACGCGCTCGTCGCGGCTGCGACGAACCCTGAGCAGGAGGCGATCGCCGAGCGGCTGAAATCCAAATCACGCTATTACGACGTCGCGCGCGAGCTCGCGCGGCTGGCCAGCCGCTGCGAGTGCGACGAGGAAGGCAAGCATCATTTCGTCGTTTGCTCGGGCGGGGGACCCTCGATCATGGAAGCCGCGAACCGCGGCGCGGTTGACGAAGGAAGGGAATCGATCGGCCTCAACATTGTCCTTCCCCACGAGCAGCTGCCGAACCGGTACGTCACGCCCGACCTCAGTTTCCAATTCCACTATTTCGCTCTGCGCAAGATGCACTTCCTTCTGCGCGCTCGAGCAGTGGCGGTCTTCCCGGGCGGTTACGGCACGTTCGACGAGATGTTCGAGCTATTGACGCTGGTCCAGACCGGCAAGGTGCGCCCGCTTCCCATATTGCTGTTCGGCCGTGACTATTGGAATCGAGTCATCAATTTTCAGGCGATGGTCGAGGAGGGCGTGATCGCTCCGCACGACCTCGACCTCATCCACTGGTGTGAACAGGCTGAAGAAGCTTGGGAGTTCGTAACGAACTTCTATGCCGATAACCGTTCGCCGCAGCCCATCCAGCGGGGCCCGCCGGAGTAATAGCGGCGCCCGCCGGGTCAGTGCGTCTTCGCAGCCCCTTGGGCTGCCGGTCCGCCGGAATCCTTCGCATTGCCCTGGGCTGGCGCCGTATTAACCACCGGCTCCTTACCCGCTTTCTGCGGCCCGTTGTTGGGACCCGTGCCAGGGGCCGTACCAGCGGCCGCTGGCGCAGCTTCGGGCGCTTTCGGAGTTGGCTGCGGCGAATCGCTGTGGCTGTTCAGGAACGCTTCGACGTCTGCGCGATCCTGCGGATTGCTGAGCCCCGCGAAGGTCATCTTGGTACCTGGAGCGAATGCCTTGGGGCTGGTCAGCCACTGGCTGAGATTGTCCCAGTTCCATGTGCCGCCCTTTTTTCCAAGAGCGTCGGAGAAAGCGAAGCCCTTGCCCTGGCCGATCGGCTCGCCGAGCACGCCCCAGAGGTTCGGCCCGAGCTGGTTGGCCCCGCCCTTGTCGGCATTGTGGCAGGCCATGCATTTGTTGAAGACTTGCTGGCCCTTCGCCGGGTCGGCCTTGGCGAGGTAAACTTCAATTGGCTGCTCGGCGGCCGCAGCGCCGTCGCCTTCCTGCTCAACGCCAGCGATCGGGTAGCCCATCTTCTCGGGACGTTCGCTGTGGAAATACTCGCTCGCAACGATCGATGACCCGAGTGCGACGATCCCCGCGAACAGCACCCAGCCGGCGATGGTGTTGAAGCGATCGTCCATGAATATTCCCTGGTTTTTCTGGAATGCAACGCGTTGATTTTCGCCGCCTCTTAAGGGCGAGTTTGCGAAGCTTCAAGCGGCGAGCCAGTGCTCGAGCAAAGCCCGGGCAATCGCCGTGTGCGGGGGTGGTTGGAAGGGCGCATCCTCGGCGCCGTCCAATCCGAGCGCGACGTCTTCGCGAGTGAACCAGCGCGCGTCTTCGAGCTCATTCGTGTCGATGGTAAGCGTCGCGCTCAGCGCCTCGGCGCGGCAACCGATCATGAGCGAGGAGGGGAAGGGCCACGGCTGGCTCGCGATGTAACGGACGTTCCGCGTGTCGAGACCTGCCTCCTCCTTCACTTCGCGCGCAACCGCGTCCTCGACCGATTCACCCACTTCTATGAAGCCCGCGAGCGCCGAATAGCGTCCGGGCGGATAATGCGGCTGACGTCCGAGCAAGACGCTTCCACGATGCTCGACGAGCATGATCGCAACGGGATCGACGCGCGGAAAATGCTCCGCCGAACACCTGGGACATGACCGCGACCATCCGCCGCGAACGATGTCGCTCAAGTGACCGCAATTCGCGCAGAAGCGATGCCTCGCATGCCATCTCGAAAGGCTGAGTGCGGCCGCGAAGAGTGGGGCCTGGGCGGCATTGAGCCCGGCGATCAGCGGCAGGACGCTGAATGCGGGCGCTGCCGGTTCGACAAGCCCCGAAAACCTCGGAGCGCCCGCCTCTAGACCCAGGAATAAGGGAGCATTCGTCAGCGCCTGCCATCGCAGGGATCCCGAGGCATCCATCGACGGCAGCCCGTCACTCCAGACCAGCTCGAGAGCATCGTCGCTGGCCGCAAGCTCGGCAAGCCTTTGGGGCGACCCGCGCAGTGCATCCGCGCGGTCGAGGCCGGGTCCTGAAAAGAATGTCTCAGGCAGCAAGGCGCTTCTGGCGTTCAAGGACAATTTCGGCAGCCCTTCGATAGAGCGACGGCAATCCGGCCTCGGTCATCCTGGCAATGGGGTGCCACCAGCCGTCTCCGACGGGCTCCTCGGCGGCTATTACGTGAAGATCGAGGACGAAATGGGTGAATACGTGCCGCACCTTCGCTAATTCAGTGCCCCCGCTTCTTGCATGTTCGCCCCAGCCGTCCCCAGGCAAAGCGGCCATGCCGCCAAGCAAGCCCGATGGGGGACGCCGAACGAGCCAGATGTGGCGATCGCGTTCGATCCACAAAGCGACGCCATGGCGTCGCGGGCGGACTTTCCGCTCGCGCCGGGCGGGGAAGGCTTCGGGGTCGCCGCTTGCGAACGCAAGACAATCGAGGCGGAGCGGACAGGTACCGCAGCGCGGCTGCTTGGGACGGCAGTCGGCGGCACCGAGATCCATGAGTGCCTGAACAATGTCGCCTGGCCGCTGGTCCTCCATCATCGCGAGCAGCGCATTCTCGATGTCGCGCCGCGTCGGTGACGGCCATCCATTGTGCCGCGCGATCACCCGTTCGACGTTGGTGTCGACGGCCGGCGCTTTTTCGTTGAAGGCGATCGCTGCGATCGCAGCCGAGGTGTAAGCGCCAATGCCGGGGAGGTTTCGCAGATCCGCAGCGTTTGTCGGAAATCCGCCGCGCGCGGCGATCTCGCGAGCGCAGGCAATCAGGTTGCGCGCCCGGGCATAATAGCCAAGTCCGGCCCATTCCGAGAGGATGTCCTCGTCGGCAGCCGCGGCAAGCGTATCAAGGCGGGGCCAGCGCGCAAGAAAGCGCTCGAACCTCGGCTTTACCGCCGCGACCGTCGTCTGCTGGAGCATCACTTCGCTCAGCCAGACGAGGTAAGGATTGGGCGGCGCAGCGCCCGGCGGCGAACGCCAGGGAAGGTGCCGGAAGTTATCCACATAATGTTGGATCAGTCGTCCTGCGGCATTGGCGGTCACCATTTCGCTATGGCATGCTCGGGGCTCATGTCGAAGGGTAAGGTAGAAAAAGACGCTCCGCCGCGAAGCTGCCGCCCGCGAGCGGCTGGCGAGCTCATCGGCGCAATCGGCGACCCGTCATTCCGCCGTTTCGGCTTTGTCCAGGGCTCGATCGTCAGCCGCTGGGGCGAGATCGTCGGCGGCCGCTACGCGAAAGTGTCGTCTCCAGAATCAATCCGCTTCCCGGCGGGTAAGAAGGCCGGCGGAGTGCTGACCCTGCTCGTCGAGGGGGCGCACGCTCCGCTGATCCAACATCTCACGCCGATGATTGTCGAGCGGGTCAACCGCTTCTTCGGTTATGCCGCCGTTAATCGCGTCGTCTTCAAGCAGGGGAAGCCCATCACGGCACCTTCGAGGCCGGCTCGCTCCCAGCTTCGAGCGGTGCCGAAGGAGCTTGGTGAAGGGCTGCGCGAGATTGCCGATCCGGAATTACGTGCGTGTCTGGAGTCGCTTGCTGCGCGAATTGAGGCTAGCAGCGGGCCGCCTTCGCTCTCCAAGGAGAGCGATGATGCGATCCCGCAGATCAACCGGAGCGAATGAAGCCGATGAAAGCCCGCACCACTCTCACCTGCGCGATGGCAGTCCTAGCGCTCGCTGCCTGCAACAAGAAACAGACCGAGGGCGGCACCGCCGCCTCGGCCAACGAGAGCGTCACGATCACCGAGTCCACCCCTCCGCCTGGCGGCACGTGGACCGATGTCGTGAACGCGACCTCCGCCGGCTACATGATGGGCAACCCCAATGCCAAGGTGAAGCTGGTCGAGATCGGATCGCTGTCCTGCCCGCACTGCAAGGCGTTCGAGGATGAAGGCGTTCCCACCCTGCGCGACAAATATGTGAAGTCGGGCCAGGTCAGCTGGGAGTTCCGCCCGTACGTCATCCACGGGCCGATCGACATGGCAGCCAATCTGATCGTGCGCTGCAACGGCCTCAAAACCTTCTTCCCGCTGGTGCAGGCCCTTTACACGGACCAATCGACGTGGATGGCCAAGGTCGAAGCGACACCGCAGGACAAGCTCCAGCAGATCCAGGACCTTCCCACCAACCAGGTGTTCGTCACGATGGCGAACCTCCTCGGCTTCCAGGATTGGGCGGCTGCCAGGGGAGTCCCCCAGGCCAAGAGCAACCAGTGCCTCAGCGACCAGAAGATGATTGACCGCGAGGTCCAGCTGACCAGCGACGTCAACACCCAGTATCCGGATTTCCAGGGTACGCCGTCGTTCATCGTAAATGGAACGCTGCTCTCGAACACGGCGAGCTGGGACAAGCTCAAGCCGCAGCTGGACGCGGCGCTCAAGTGATGAAGTTCGCAGGCCCGATCGCGGCGGCCCTCGCGCTGTCGGTTCTTCCTGATCCGGGAGCGGCGAAGCCCGCTGCAAAGGCCCCGGCGACGCACGACTGGACACAGGCCGTCGCGGTCACTTCCGAAGGCGGTTTCAGGATGGGCAATCCTGGAGCCCGAGTGAAGCTGGTCGAATATGGCTCGCTTGCCTGTCCGCATTGCCGGCACTTCGAGGAGACTGGGTTCAAGCCGCTCGTCCAGCGCTACATCCGCACCGGCCAAGTCAGCTACGAGTTCCGCAACCTGTTGATCAGCGGGCCGGATCTTTCGATCAGCCTGCTCACACGCTGCGCGGGTGCCTCGAAGTTCTTCCCCATGTCCGAGTTCGTCTATGCGACGCAGGCCCAGTGGCAGGACAAGATTGCGGGGATTAGCGAGGCCGAAAAGGCCGCGGTCGATCAGATGACTGACCAGCAACGCGTGGTACGCTTCGCCGAGCTCGGAGACATGGGCCGGATTGCCGCGAAGTTCGGAGTGACGACTGCGCAGGCGCGGCAATGCCTCGCCGATCCCAAGGGAATGAAGCGGCTTCTCGACATGACGCAAGCGGCGATGGACAGCGGGGTCAATCATACGCCGACGTTCTTCATCAACGGGAAATTGACCGACGCAGCGACGTGGGAACAGCTGGAGCCGCTGATCCGGAAGGCAGCGGGGCGCGGGTAAGCAGGTTCAAGGGGGAGGGAAAACAGGTTGAGAATCCGGCGGCTCAAGCTCAGCGGCTTCAAGAGCTTCGTCGAGCCGGCCGAGCTCCGGATCGAGCCCGGACTGACCGGCGTCGTGGGCCCCAACGGCTGCGGCAAATCAAACCTCTTGGAAGCGATCCGCTGGACAATGGGCGAGTCCAGCCCGAAGTCGCTTCGTGGCGGCGGAATGGACGACGTGATCTTCGCCGGGACTGCCAACCGGCCGGCTCGGGACTTCGCCGAGGTCTCGATCCTGATCGAGCGCGACCCGGGCGAGCCAGGCGGCGCGACGGAAGGCGAAATCACCCGCCGGATTGAGCGGGGCGCCGGGTCGGCCTACCGGATCGATGGCCGGGATGTGCGCGCAAAGGACGTCGCGCTGCTGTTTGCCGATGCGGCAACCGGCGCGCACTCGCCGGCCCTCGTCAGCCAGGGCAAGATCAGCTCGATCATTTCGGCAAAGCCCGTCGAGCGCAGGCTCCTGCTCGAAGAGGCCGCGGGCATCGCCGGGCTGCACGCCCGGCGCAAGGACGCGGAGCAGAAGCTGCGCGCGGCCGAGGCCAACCTTACGCGCCTCGCCGAGATTTTGTCCGACCAGGAACAGCGCGCGGCGCAGCTGCGGCGGCAGGCGCGCGCGGCTGAAAGATACCGGAAACTCACCGACCAGATCCGTTCCGTCGAAGCAAAGTTGCTCCATGCGCGATGGGTGGAGGCCGAGCAGGCGGCACAAGCGGCGAGCGACGAAGCCAAGGCCGCCGCCGAGGAGGTCGAGCGGATTCACCAAGCCATTGCTGCGGCGCAGGCCGCGCACGATCAGGCCGCCGAGTTATTGGCGGCGCGGCGCAACGCCGTGGCGGAACTTCGCGAGCACGGCCACGCGCTCGCCCACCAGCTCGCGACGGCCCGCGCACGGCGCGACACTGTCGCGCGCAGGCTTTTTGAACTCGACCGCCTCGAAGCGTCGCTGACTGCCGACCTTGCACGCGAGGAGGCGCTGAAGAGCGACGCGACGCGGGCTATCGGGCAGCTCGAAGACGAAGGGACCACGATCGAGCGGCGACTCGACGATGCCGAAGGGCAAGCCGCGCGGATAGCAAGCGAACTGACGCAGGCCGAAGCCAAGTCGCGCGAAGCCGAGGCAGCACTTGCGGAGCTGCTCGCGCGCCAGGCCGCGATGCGCGCGGAACGGCGCGTCGCGGATGCAGCACTCGAGGCAGCGCAGGCGCAGCTTGCCCGGACCGAGCAGGAGCGCCTTCGACTCGCGGAGCAGCTCGCCTCCATCGGCGACGGGAGCGAACAAGTCGAAGCGCGCGAGATCGCCGAGGAGCGAGCCGCCGCTGCCGCTCGTGCCGCGGGCGAAGCCGAAGCGCGGCGCATCAAGGCCGACGAAGGCCGTTCGACGGCAGCAGAACGGAGGGACCAGGCAGAATCCAGGCTCGCGACTGCAAGGGCGGCGCAGTCCGCGGCAAGATCGGAGCATGATGCGCTCGCCGCTGCGCTGGAACACGGCGGCGGCTCGGCGATCGCGAGCCTTTCCGCCGAGCCCGGCTATGAACGCGCGCTCGCTGCGGCCCTCGGCGAAGATGCGGATGCCGCAATCGGCGAGGGCGACAGTCCCCGTCGGTGGACCGGAAGCGCCCTGCAGGCGAGCGACCCGCCACTGCCACCTCGAACGACCTGCCTCGCCGATCATGTCCGCGCGCCCGAAGCGCTCGCGCGGCGCCTCAAACAGATCGCGGTGTGCGATGTTGACGAGGGACAAGCGCTCGCCGTTGGCCAGCGCCTTGTCACTCGCGACGGAGTGATGCGGCGCTGGGATGGGTTCGTGGCGAAGGGCGCCGGCGCAGCGGCCGCGGAGCGATTGCTGCGTGCAAACCGCCTCGCGCAGCTCGCCGAGGAGCTTCCGGCGCTTCAGGAAGCGGTCGAGGGAGCCTGCGCCGAGCGGGACCAGGCGCTTCATCAAATGGACTCATGTCGCAAGGAGGCCGAGCACGCTCGGCACTGCGCGCTCGCCGCGGAGCGCGATTCACGAGACGCCGCGCGCGCGATCGATGCCGCGGCTGCGGCGCTCGAGCGCATCGAGGCACAACGCAGCGGCCTGGAGCAGCGCCAGGCGGACCTTGAGCCGGTGCTCGAGGCGGTTCGGGAAGCCGTGGCTTCGGCCGAACGCTCCCTCGCCGCACTGCCCGATCCAGCAGCGCTGGAACATGACGTCGAGAGCGCGCGGACCACGGCAGCCGGCGCTGGGTCGGCTGTCGCCGACAAGCGCGCCGAGGCAGCCACGCGTGCGCGGGAAAGTGCAGCCGATCGCGAGCGGCTAAGCGCTGCCGCACGCGAGCAGGGTGAATGGCGCAAGCGCCGCGAGAATGCGCAGGAGCGGCTAACACAAGGGCTCGAGCGGCAGAGGCAGCAGGAGGCCGAACGTGCCGATTTGGCCAAGGAACCTTCCGAGCTCGATTCGAAGATCCGTGAGCTCGAGCATTCGAACGACGAAAGCCAGGTCAGCATAAGCGAGGCTGCGGCCGCGGAGCGCGCAGCCGAAGAGGCCGTCGTCGCGGCCGGGCACGCCGTTGCAACGGCGAACGAACGCTCCGCTGACACGCGCGAGCGCCGCGCCGCCGCGGCCGCGCGCGCGGAAGCTCAACAGGCCCGCAGCGCCGAGTTCGCGCGCACCAGCATCGAGAAGTTCGAGTGCGTTCCGCAACGCCTTCCGGAGAGGCTCGAGTTCGACCCCGGCGAACGGCGCAATGCGGACGAGGAGGCAGTGTCGCTCGAACGGCTGACGGGAGAGCGCGAGCGCATCGGCCCGGTGAACTTGGTGGCCGAGCAGGAACTTGCCGAGCTCGACGCGGCCCGGAGCAAGGGCGCGGAGGAGGCCGAGGAACTTACCCAGGCGATCAACCGGCTGCGCGGCTCGATCGGCAATCTAAATCGCGAGGGGCGCGTACGGCTTCTCGACGCCTACCGGAACGTCGACGCTCACTTCCGTCGCCTGTTCACGACCTTGTTCGAAGGTGGCCAAGCCCACCTGGAGCTCGTCGAAAGCGACGATCCGCTCGAAGCTGGCCTCGAGATCATGGCCCAGCCCCCAGGAAAGCGGCTGTCGACGCTCACCCTCCTCTCGGGCGGCGAACAGGCGCTGACGGCCATCGCCCTCATCTTCGCACTGTTCCTGACGAACCCGGCACCGATCTGCGTCCTCGACGAGGTCGACGCTCCGCTCGACGACGCGAACGTGGAGCGATTCTGTGAACTGCTCGAGCGAATGACCAAGGAGACGGACACGCGTTACCTGATCGTTACCCACAATGCGGTGACGATGAGTCGAATGCACCGGCTCTATGGCGTCACGATGATCGAAAAGGGAGTGAGCCGGCTCGTGTCCGTCGACCTCGTCGGCGCTGAGACGCTGCTCGCGGCCGAATGACTTCGACCGAGCACCTCCCCGACTAACGCTTCGCTCGACGCAAAAGCACGCCCGACAGCCCCTACATCCCCGCCTGTGGTTAGCCACAGCGAGGCCTTCGGGGCAAATACATCGGTTCGGCGACCGAGTGGTCGAGCCTGTTTCGTCAACAACGGCCTGAGTACAGTTCAGTGCTATTGCGAATGACTATCAGTAACGATAAGAAGCGGCGCGAAGTCCGAAGGGGAACGCATGGGCCGCCTGTTCTTGACTCCGCTCGCCGCGGCGCTCGCCTGCGGCGCGGGTCCGGTTTACGCCTCTGATGCCGCTACCGAAGCTTCCTCGGGCGGCTCGGACCCGATCGTGATCACGGGGCAGCAGGTCAAATATGGGGTTCGCTCAACCTCGACAGCGACCAAGACCGACACAAACATCAAGGACATCCCGCAGGCGCTGACGACGGTCACCAGCCGGCAGATCGAAGACCAGCAGCTTCGCTCGGTGGGCGAAATGCTCCTTTATGTACCTGGAGCCTCGTACAACGGCGGCGAAGGCAATCGCGACACGATCATATTGCGTGGCAACTCCAGCACTGCCGACTTCTTCGTCGACGGCGTTCGTGACGACGTCCAGTACTTCCGCGACTTCTACAACGTCGACCGGGTCGAGGTGCTCAAAGGCCCCAACGCCATGATCTTCGGTCGCGGTGGCGGTGGCGGGCTCGTCAATCGAGTGCTGAAGCGCCCGGCGCTTATTGCGTCTCGCAGCGCCGAAGCAGGTTTCGACAATTGGGGCGACGTCCGCCTCACCGGAGGTGTCGACCAGCCCCTTGGCAAGACTGCAGGCCTGCGCCTCGATGCGATGTACGAGGGGGGCGCAAGCTTCCGCGACCACGTCGACCTGCATCGCTACGGCGTGAACCCTAAAGTGGCAATCGTCAGCGGAAGCACCCGCATCGATCTCGCTTACGAACATTTGCATGACCGGCGCACCGCGGACCGCGGTGTCCCCGCCGACGGCGGCAGGCCGATCCGGGGCTTCACCCGTACCTTCTTTGGCGACCCCCACATTAGTTATGCCAAGGCCGACGTCGACCTTGGAACGATTGCCCTCGAGCATGATTTCGGCGGCGGCCTTAAGTTCCGCAATCACACGCTCTTCGGCGATTACGGCAAGTTCTACCAGAACGTCTATTCGAGTGGCTTCAACCCGGCGACCGGCCTGGTCAGCCTCGCCGGCTACAACAATCGCAACGATCGCAGGAACCTGTTCAGCCAAACCGATCTCGTCTGGGAGAACCGGCTTGGCGGCGTGAACCAGACCCTGTTGCTGGGGTTCGAGGTCGGCCGCCAGAATTCGCGCAACACGCGCAACACCGCTCGCTTCCTCGAGGGCAACACGACGCCGATCAATAATCCAACCGTGGATGTCGATGTGATCTTCGCCCCCGCTTCGAGCGACGCAAATAATCGAGTTAATGCGAGTGTCGCCGCGGCCTATGTGCAGGACCAGATCAGGATATCGGGTGCCTTTGAAATCGTCGCCGGGCTTCGCTTCGACAGCCTGAAAATCGACGTGGACGATCTTCGCGCGCTCGGCGGCGGCAAGTTCGAACGCCGCGACGAACTCTGGTCGCCTCGCCTTGGGCTCATCGCCCGGCCGTCCGGCAAGCTATCCCTATACGCGAGCTACAGCCGCTCCTATCTCCCCCAGTCGGGTGACCAGTTCAGCAGCCTCACCGATGTCACCGACGGTCTCGAGCCTGAACGGTTCGACAATTACGAGGTCGGCGCGAAATGGGAGATTGTCGGGGGCCTGCTCGCTACCGCCGCGATCTACCGCCTGGAGCGCAGCAACACCCGTGCAAGCGATCCGCTCGATCCCGCCCATACCGTCCTTACCGGCGAGCAAATCAGCCGAGGGTTCGAACTCGGACTTGAACGCAGCGTCACGAGCAGGTGGATGATCGCAGGCGGCTACAGCCTCCAGAGCGCAAAGATCACGAGCACGACGTCATCGGCTCCGGCGGGCCGCAAGGTCCCGCTGGTTCCCCGACACAGCTTCTCGCTTTGGAACCGCTATGATTTCACCAGGCGGTTCGGCGCTGGCCTCGGAATCATCGCCCGATCGAAATCTTACGCCTCGATCAGCAACGCCGTCACGCTCCCCGGATACGCACGCCTCGACGCTGCCCTCTTCGCCAGGCTTGGCGATGGCCTGCGGGCACAGGTGAACCTCGAGAACATCCTTGGTGCGCATTATTTCCCGGCCGCCAGCAACGACAACAACATCGCGCCCGGCGCGCCGAGAACGATGAAGGCGACGCTGGGGTACAGCTTCTAATCTGGCCTCTGCCCAGCCGCACGAAGGAAGGCCGAGCGGTCGATCCCAAACGCTTTAACGGGCGAGTTCGCCAGCTCTCGCCTTGATGCGCTTCAAGTCGCGGACGAAGAGCACGCGTTCCTCGCGCCTGCGAGCTTCCTCGGGAATGCGAAGCAGGAAGCTGGGGTGAACTGTGACCCAGCATTCGCCGCCGTCGGGAAGCTCGAACGGCGCTTCACGAGCGCGGCTTATCGTGACCGTCTTGCCGACCAGGGATCTCGCCGCGGTTGCGCCGAGCGCGACCGTCACCGGCGGCCGAATGAGTTCGCGCTCGTGCTCGACCCACCACCGGCAGGCCGAAATCTCACCGCTGTCAGGCTTGCTGTGAATGCGCCGCTTGCCGCGCTGGACGAATTTGAAGTGCTTCACCGCATTGGTGACATAAACACTCGAACGGTCGATCCCCGCCTTCTCGAGCGCGGCGTCGAACAGCGCCCCCGCGGGGCCGACGAACGGTCGGCCCTCGATGTCCTCATGGTCTCCCGGCTGCTCACCTACGAACATGATGGTCGCATCGAGCGGCCCCTCGCCGAATACCGTCTGCGTCGCATCCTTGTAGAGGTCGCACCGCGTGCACTTGCGCGCATCCATCAGCAACGCTTCCCACGACGCGCGCAGGTTCTCCCCGGGCTCGATCCCGCGCGCCGCATCGAGCGCATGCTCCAGCCCTTCCCTGGCGACTGACCGATCAATCATCTCGATCTCCCGTTGCCGAGCGCCGGCGATCAGCGGCTGAACGAGCGAGGTCGCCGGCATGTTGCGCCAGCACTTTTCGGCATCTCCTCAGCGTCGCACCGACGGTATTGAGCATCGTAAATGCCCACTGTCTCGCTCGGGCCCACGCCCCTGCCGACGGCCGTCACGCTTGGTTGTTCCTGACGAAGCGCTTCGACGCACAATGTTTCGCTGCCCTGCGAGGATCGCGCGACCTTCGCCCGAACTTCGAATTGTGCCATTCGTTCCTAATATGTTCCAAATATTTTCGCGTCGATACAGGCATTTAGCAGAGGAGGATCGCTGCGCTTGCGGCCTGTCCCGGCGACCCTTACGGACGACAAGATGAACAAGTTCGCGCTTCGCCTGACGGCCGCCGCCCTTCCCGTTTTCGCAATCGCCGCCGCACCGGCGCCGAGCCCCGTGACTCCGATGACGCCCGACGTCGTGGCGTCCTACAATTCGGTTCTTCCCCAGGCTGATTTCGTTCGGCGCGAGGCGATGGTGCCGATGCGCGACGGCACCAAGCTCTACACCGTCATCTTCATGAAAAAGGGCACGACGAACGGGCCAATCCTCTTGTCGCGCACGCCCTATGACGCGAAGGGCAGCACATCGCGGACCTCGAGCGAATCCGTCGTCGACGTACTTCCGATCATGTACAAGGAGTTCGTCCAGGACGGCTACATCATCGTCCAGCAGGACATCCGCGGGCTTCACAAGTCGCAAGGCACGTTCGTCATGAACCGGCCGATCGCGGGACCGCTCAACCCCACGAAGATCGACGAGAGCACCGACGCCTACGATACGATCGATTGGCTCGTGAAGAACGTTCCGGAGACGAATGGCCGGGTCGGGACCATCGGCTCTTCCTACCTCGGCTTCCTGACGCTTGCGTCGGAGATCAATCCGCACCCGGCCCTGAAAGCCGCCGTGCCTCAAAGCCCCATGGTCGATGGCTGGATGGGCGACGACTGGTTCCACAATGGCGCGTTTCGCGTCGGCGGCTTCGACTTCGCCGTATCGCAGAGCACGGGAAAGGCAGAGGCCGGCGCGAGCATCCCGGTGGGCACGGGGGACGACTACACCCGTTATCTCGAGGCGGGATCGATGGCTGACTACGCCCGCAAGTACAACATCGAGAACGTCCCTTTCGTCGAGAAGCTGATGCAGAACCCGGCCTATACCGACTTCTGGTCGCTGCAGGCGGTCGACAAATGGATGGTCGCGCACCCGCTGACCGTACCGACAATGCTCGAGGTCGGCCAATGGGACCAGGAGGACAGCTATGGCGCCCCCGCGGTCTACCGGGCGCTTAAGGACAAATATGAGGGCTCCGGCCTTCTCCACCTCGTCATCGGCCCGTGGCGGCACTCGGGCGCGAACCATTACGGCTACGCCCTTGGCGATCTCACGTTCAACGGCGACACGGCACTGCAATGGCGGACTGAAGAGCTGAAGCCGTTCCTCGATCATTACCTCAAGGGCGGGCCCGATCCGCACACGCCGGCCGCCTACACGTACGCGACGGGAATCAACAAATGGGAGTCGAGCCCGCGCTGGCCAATGGGCACGCCGACCCCGGTCTATCTCGCTGCCTCGAATGGCGTCACCTTCGACCGGCCGGCCGAAAGCGGTCATAACGACTATGTCTCCGATCCCGCGAAGCCCGTGCCTTTCCTGCCGAGGCCGGTAGGAATGAACGATGCCGACCAGTGGCACGGCTGGCTCGTCCACGACCAGCGCTTCGTCGACGGCCGAACGGATGTGCTGAGCTACACCGGGGTTCCGCTCACGAGGGCCGTCCACATCATGGGGGCGCCCAGCGTCGACCTCTTCGCTGCCACTAGCGGCACAGACAGCGACTGGATCGTAAAGCTGATCGACGTCTACCCGAGCGAGAATCCGGAGGAACCTTCGCAAGGGTCAAAACGCGACATGTCAGGGTTCGAGCTTCCGATCGGAATCGAGATCTTCCGCGGCCGCTACGTCGACAGCTTCGCACAGCCCCATGCGCTGACGCCCGGCAAGGTTACCGAATACAAATGGAACCTTCCGAACGTCGATCACGTGTTCCTGCCGGGCCACCGGATCATGGTGCAGGTTCAGTCGAGCCTGTTCCCGCTCTACGACCTTAATCCTCAAAATTACGTCCCCAACATCTTCTACGCGAAAAAGGCGGATTATCGCCCGGTGACGCAAAGCATTTTCTATGGCGGGAGCAACGCGAGCGCAGTCTATCTGCCCATGGTCCCTTAAAACACGGAACGCCGGCTGACCGGCGGCCGTTCTCAAATCGACCACAGTGGAGACGAGCATGGCCGACGACCGCGAGATCGAAGACAGGTTCTGGAGCGAGCTTGAGGGTAGCCCCTTCATCATGCTCGGCATCGAAGGCATGCGCGACGGCGCGACCCAACCGATGACCGTGGTGTTCGAGGACCAGGACCGCGACAGTGGGCGGCTCTGGATATTCACGGCGAAGGATCACGACCTGACGCGAGCGATGGGGCAGTCGAACCGGGCCATCGCCTCCTATTCGGCGAAGGGCCATGGCCTGTTCGCAAGCCTTCGGGGCACGTTGCAGATCGCAAATGATCCTTCGACCATCGAACGGCTTTGGAGCCCGATCGTCGCTGAGTGGTACGAAGGCAAGGACGATCCCAAGCTCGCCCTGGTTCGCTTCGATGTCGACGACGCCAAGATCTGGCTGAGCGACCTGCAGGGATTCCTGAACCCCGCGTTCAACAAGCTCTTCGGCCGCAGGCCCGAAGCCGGGATGAAGGAAAAGGTGGCAGAGGTCAGCTTCTAGCTTAGAGCCGCCGCCTGGTCCTCGGCGGTGCTTTGCATCCGCTGCCCAATCAGCATCTTGAAGACGATGAACGCGACCAGCCCGAAGGCGGCGCTGGCGACATGGATCAGCCAGAAGGTGGTGGTCGGGAGGCTCGAATATAGGCCGCCGACGTAGCCAACGAGCGCGTTGGCGATGAAGAACGCGAAATAATAGAGACCGATCACGGTCGCGGTGATCTGCTTGGGCGAGATCTTCGAGAACAGCGCGAGGCTGATCGGCAGGACGTGCGCGAATCCAATGCTGTTCATAAGTTCGAACATCATCGGCCAGGCGAGGCTGATCTTGCCGCCAGGAGGCTGGGTCAATGCCGCCATGAACAGGCAAAGCCCTCCGGCGACGGTGAAGACGCTGCCGATGATCATCTTGCTGATCTCGTCCGGCTCGCGGTGGTGCGAACCCCACCATTTCCAGAAGGCTGCGACGGCAACGAGCATGGTGAAACTGACGGTCGCATCGACGGTGATCAGCCAGCTGCTCGTATTGTTGAGCAGCTTGAGGTCGAACTGCTGGTCGCCCCAGACGAGATAGGCATTGAAGATCTGCTGGTTGGTGAGAAGCGACACGGCAAGGACGGGAATGAGAATGACCAGGTAGCCGACCGACAGCCAATCGTTGCGGGTCAGAGGGTGCCTCCTCGCCTGGTCCTCCCTTGGCGACGCTAGTTCTTCGCCCGGCAGGTAACGGCGGCCGGCGAGATAGATGAAGAGGCCGAGCACCATCACCACGCCGGCGCAGCCGAAGCCGTAATGCCATCCTACCTTCTGGCCCAGCGTGCCCGAAATCAGCGGGGCAAGGATCACGCTGACGTTGATGAAGATATAGAAGATCTGGAACGCCATTGCGCGCCTGAGGTCGTTCGGTCCGTACAGCGCTCCGACCTGGGTCGCTATGTTGCCCTTGAATGCTCCAACTCCAAGCACGAGCGCGAGCAGCGCCAGCACGAACGCCGGCTGGACCGCCATCAGAAAATGTCCGATCGCCATCAGGACACCGCCGAGAATCAGCGTCCTGTTCCGGCCGAGCCATTTGTCGGCGATAATCCCGCCGATGATCGGGGTTCCGTAGACGAGCGCCGCGTATGTTCCGAAGATCGCCGAGGCCAGCGGCTGGCCGGAAATGCCGTGATAGACATGCATCTGGAGCCAATTGAGGCCGAGGACATGTTCCATTCGCCCCGGCACCAGCAGGTAATTGACCATATAGAGCACGAGCAGCGTCTGCATGGAGTAATAAGAAAAACGCTCGCACGCCTCGGTGAAGCCGAGATAGCCAAGGCCTTTCGGGTGTCCCAGGAACGCGCGGTCCTCGAGCGATCCCTGTTCGAGATCCGGGGTTGCCTCGGCCACACTCATCGTTCGACCTCCTGCGTCATCGCTGCAGGTCTAAGCGTCCGCGTCTCACGAGGTTCCAGAACTCGCCTCAGGGCCGGGCCAAGCAGCAACACGAGAATCCCACCTGTGGCGGCGATGCCGGCGTGAAGCAGCCAGAATTTCAGCGGCGTCGTGCTTTCATAGAAAGTGCCGATCCAGCCGATCAGGTTGTTGGCGACGAAGAGCGTCAGGAAAGCGATCCCCATCATCGTCGCATTGATCTTGGGCGGTGCCGTCCGCGAGACCAGCGCAAGAAGCGTCGGCCAGTAATAAATGAAGGCAATGCCTTGGACCGCGCAGTAAAGGAACGGCCACACCCAAAGCACCTTCCCCGATCCAGACGCCGCGATCGCTGCGACGAGAACGAGATTGGCCGCCGCGCAGAGCCATGCGCCCTGGCCGATCTTGGCCAGTTCCGAAGGTTCGCCGCCGTGGTCCTGCTGCCAGTGCCACAAGGCAAACAGCACGGGCACGAAGAGGATGCTGAACAGCGGGTCGATGGACTGGTACCAGGGTATTGGGATCGCGAAGCCGGCCGCGTTCATGTCACCATGCTGCTGGAGCCATACAGGGAGCACGTTCGCGAGCTGATAATATGCGATGGACTGGAATACCGCGATCATCATGACGGCAATGAGCGCGGCAACGACCTTCCAGTCGCGGCCCGTCATCGGTGCCGCGGCCATAACCTTGCGTTCCACTTTCGCGGGAAAGGAGCGATAGCCCGAAAGATAGGTCGCGAGCCCCGCCAGCATGAGCAGGGCGGCGGTACCAAAGCCGATGTGCCAGCCGTAGCGCGATCCGAGAAAGCCACAGACAAGTGGCCCCACGACCGCGCCAAAGTTGATTGCCGTGCTGAAGATGGCGAATCCGCGCGTTCGGCGGGCGTCCTCGTCCGCCGGGTACAACCCCCCTACCTGGGCGGAGATATTCCCCTTGAGAAGGCCGGACCCCGCGACCAGCAGCAGCAACGCGAGGAGGAAGCTTTCATCGAAAGCCATCGCGATATGACCAGCGCTCATCGAGAGTGCGCCGAGCACGACCGCCTTGCGCTGTCCGATCCAGCGGTCGGCAACCCAGCCGCCGAGTACCGGCGTGAAATAGACGAAGCCCGAGTAGAGGCCGAAGATCTGCGATGCGAGTGCCTGCGTCGAGAGCGGGCCGAAAAGGCTCTCCAGCCCACGCCGGAACCCGCTGAAGCCGGTGACATGCTCGACGTGGTCCGGCAGCAGCAGCTGGTTGACCATGTACAGCACCAGGAGTGCCGACATCCCATAATAAGAAAAGCGCTCCCACGCCTCGGTGAAGGCGAGATAGGCGAGCCCTCTAGGATGTCCGAGGAAAGTTCGAGAATGCCGCTGTTCGGCGGTGAAAGTAGCGCGCGCCGTGCTCAATCAACCGCCCCTTCGATGCTACCGCTGCGTAACAAGCAGCGCGGACAGCTGGAAGCGATCTTTTGAATTGCGCGAGACTTACTGCGGCGGCGTTTCCTGGTCGGCGGTCTGCTTGCGTTCGCCCTTGGCCTCCTGGATCACGCGCATCAGGCAGCCCGTATAACCTGCCGGTCCGACCGGCGAACAGCTGTTGATCCCGGTCGCGCCGACAGTCGACAGCGACTGTGACTTGCGCGCCCAAGATTCCATCTCCTGAGGCGTTCCGCTCTGCCGCATGTTGGGCGGTATGCGATAGCGCTCGGTTTCAGGGCGACGGGCGCACACGACAACCTGATCGTCCGTCGAGCGGGGGCAAGGATCGGCTCCGTAGACGATGATCTCCGCGACGTTCGGCTGCGCCTGGGCCAGCGCTGGCGCAGCAAGGCCCCCGTAACCGCTCGTTACGGCGATCGCGGCCGCGCTCATCAATGTCCTGATCTTGCTCATAACAATCCTTCCACGGCTACAGCGGCCGATACTTCCCATTCGTTCCTTCAGAATCGCTTCGAGAGACCAATAGCCACCTTGCAACCTGCACGGATAGCCGCGGTCAATAAGGGATAACCCGGTGCGCTTGCCGCGCCCGCTTCACGTGCCGTGTCTCGATGCTCGAGTTCGTCGGCGCGGAAGTCGGCGATATCCGCGGCCAATTCAGGATCGTCGTCGCCCAGCTCTTCGAGCTGTCGGCCGTAATGGCGATCGATTTCCGTCTCGACCGCGTCAGTGCAGGCGAGCGCTGCCTTTTCCGAAATGAGGGCAGTTGCGGCTCCCAACATGAACCCGGCGACGTTCCACAAGGGCTGCAGTGCGGTTGGACGGACCCGACGCTCCCCAATCAGCTGGTCGAAGCGCGACAAGTGCCGTTGCTCCTGCGCTGCCATGCGCGAGATCAGCTTGGCTTCGGGGCAATTGGCGCGAAGCACCGCCAGCTGACCCGCATAGATTCGCGTCGCGCCATATTCGCCGGCTTGGTCGACCCTGAGCATCGACGCGCTGTCGGCCCGCCGGTCGCCAGGCAGCCATCCCGTCACCGGCGCCTCGCCTTGAGGTTCAGGATGATGATCAAAGCGGCTCCGCCGAGCGAAAGGATCGCGTTCCAGCCCGCCATCGAGATGCCGAGGAACCTGAATTGCACCTCGTCGCACCGGACCAGCGGAGCGTGCGTAATTTCCCTGAGGAGCTCGGCCGTGCTGGCGCCCTTCGTCGTCGCGAGTGCGGTGCACTGCGTAAAGCCTTCGAAGATCTTGGCCTCGACTCCCGCATGATAGACCCCGATGACACCTGAAACCGCGATTGCGAGCGTTGCGAGAAGGACCAAAGTTCGCGAACGGAGCGTCGAAGCCGGCGCCGAGAACGCAAGAAGTGCCGGAACCAGGGCTCCCATGTGCGCATAGCGCTGCCACCAGCACATCTCGCACGGATGGAGCCCACCGAAATATTCCGAGCCGAACGCACCTGCGAGAAGCGCCAGGGGAAGTGCGAGGGCGATGGCCCGCGCGATTGTCCACGGCTGCGACAGGCTCGAGCCGGCGGAGCGCATGGCGACCGCTTCGCTCATATCGATGGCCCTAGCGCGACTTCTTCGACGCGCTGCCGCCCGAGGCGATGTTCGCCGGACCCGGTCCTGCCAGCCGCTTCAGCGTGTTCAGCGCGTAATAGAGCTGGAAGTCCTTGATCCCCTGCTTCTTGAGATCGTCGGCCTTGGCCGTGAAGCGCGGATCGGGCGTCGTGTCGGTCTCGAGGAGCTTGTCATCGACCTTCGCCTGGGCGAGCAGGTGCCGCCTGAGGTCGGCCTCGCGGATGAACCGGCGGTCCCGGTAATCGGGGTCGGTCAGCTGCGGCACTTCGATGTCCGGCTGGATCCCGCCCGCCTGAACCGATCGGCCCGACGGCGTGTAGTAGCGGGCGGTGGTCAGGCGGAGCGCAGCGTCGGGTCCGGTCTGCACAACCGTCTGGACGGAGCCCTTGCCGAAGCTCGTCTCGCCCATGATGAGTGCTCGGTGATGATCCTGCAGCGCGCCGGCTACGATTTCCGACGCGGAAGCGGTGCCCGCGTCCGTGAGGACAACGACTGGAAGCCCATGCGCCATGTCTCCGGGACGTGCGTAATAGCGCTCGATATCGTCCTTGGTGCGGCCTCGCTGCGAGACGACTTCGCCGCTGTCGAGGAAGTCGTCGGCGACGTCCACGGCCTGATCAAGCAGGCCGCCGGGGTTGGAGCGAAGGTCGACCACGTAGCCGGTCGGATGGCCGCCGGTCGCCTTGTCGATCGACAGCAGTGCCGATTTTACCTGCTCGCCGACGTTGCCTGAGAAGGTATCGATGTTGATGTAGCCGACGCCTTCCTTGATCTCCCACTTGACCGGGCGAAGCTCGATCCGCTCGCGAACGACCGTAAAATCGAGCGGCTTGTCCTTGCCGGGTCGAACGATGGTGAGCTTCACGGGCGTTCCCGGCTGGCCCTTCATCTTCTCCACGGCCTGATCGAGGGTGATTCCGTTCAGGAACTCGCCGTTGATGTGGGTGATGTAATCGCCCGACTTGATGCCGGCGCGCCACGCCGGAGTGTCCTCGGTCGGAGCGATGACCTTCACCACCCCGTCCTCCATTGAGACGGTGAGGCCAAGCCCGCCGTAATTGCCGTCCGTGGTCGTCTTCAGCTGGTCAAAATCAGCGCCTTCAACGTAGCTCGAATGCGGATCCAGCGCGGCCAGCATGCCGTCGATCGCGCCCTTGATCAGCGTCTTGTCGTCGACCTGCTCGACATAGCTCGCCTTGACGCGCTCGTAGACGCTCATGAACTTTTCGAGCTCCTGGTAATTCGTCGTGTCCGCCGCAGCAAAGGAGCTTGCGGTCACTGGAACCAGGGCGAGGGCCCCGACGAGCGCGAGCGGCGGAAGAAGCTTTGCGTTGAATTTCATCGTAGGTCGCGTCCCATTTGCGCGGCTATCCGGACAGGGTTCGGGCATTTAGCCGCCTTTCACTTGCTTTGACAGACTCCGAGATGAACCTGCGATGAGAGCCGGCGAGAATCGCTGCCCATTATGGGACACTTCAACGGCCGTCGGGCCGAGCGCTCTTCCAAGCCGGTCGCCGAGCCGTACCTTGTCGCCCGCCTTGAGTTGCGAAGAGACGTTCACGATCAGGCTCATCCACCCACCACCATGGTCGATGATCAATATCCCGTCCCGATCACGAAACGGGCCGGAAAACCGGACGATGCCGTCGGCCGGCGCGATGACTAAGGCTCCTGGACGGCTGGCGAAGCTGATCCCGCGCGAGCGAACACCGCTGTCATTGACGGAGCCAAGCCCCTCGAGCACCGGCGCGTTAAGGGGAAGGACGTAGCTGAGCGGCGACCTCGCCCCCGGTCCAGCCGAGGCAAGCGGGCGAGGCGGCGCCGGGCCTTCTGACGAGAGGAGAGCGGCGAGTTCGCGCGCGGACCTGCTGCCGGAAGCCTTGTTGCGCAGCTCCTCGACCTGCTCACCGGCCGCAATCGCCACGTCTCCGGCACTCAAGGCCTCGCCGCCTGCAGCGAGCGACTGCTCGAGCGCTCGCCGCTGCAGCTCGGCGAACCGCTGCCTTCTGCCAACGAGTTCGACGCGGCTTTTCAGGAGCTCGGCCCGCGCCGACGAGGCGGCCGTTTCCAAACGTTTGCCTTCCGCTAGCTGCGCCGAGAGGGCGCGCGTCCGGCTTCGGATCACCGGCAACGTCGCATCGAGCAGCACGCCGATCCTCACGAGTTCGTCGGTTCCGCCGTCGTCGATCAGCGCCAGCAACGGCGGACGCTGCGCTGAAACCGCGAGTCCCGCGAGCAAGGACGACACGGGCCCCTGCTGCTGCGCCAGACGCTGCCGGTGTGCGGCAACATAAGCCGAGGCGAGGCGCAATTGGACCTCGGAAGCCGTGATCGAAGCCTCCGCAGCTTCGATTGCCTGAGCAGCCGCCGCCTGCTCCGCCTGGAGGCGCTGCGCCTCGTCATTGGCCCTCTGCGCCATGCGTTCCAGGCGCGCAGTCTCTGCACTTGCCGACGCCTGTTCCCGCCGAGCAGCCTTGAGAGCCTCGTCGAGCGGCTGGACCTCGGGCTGAGCGATGGCGCTCGCGGAGAGGAGGAGAGGCGCGAGGAAGGACAGGAACAGCGTCCTCACTGTGCCTTATCCTTCCCGGTGGTAGGGATGGTTCGAAAGGATCGACGTTGCCCGGAAGAGCTGCTCGGCAAGCATCGCCCGCGCCATTAGATGTGGCCAGGTGGCCGGCCCAAAGGAAAGCAGCAGGTCGGCGGTACTGCGCTCGGCCGCGCCATGGCCGTCGGCAGCGCCGATGAGAAAACGCGCTTCCCTCGTGCCGCCGTCGCGCCAGCGCTCGAGCGCCGTTGCGAGCTGCGTCGAGGATAAGGCGTCCCCGCGCTCGTCGAGCACGACGACAATTGTGCCGGATCCCGCATCGGACGCCTTGCCGCCGCGATCGGGAAGCTCGGTCACTTTCGTCGGCCAGGCGATCCGCTTCAGATAGCGCTCCACCAGATCGGCTTCCGGTGAGCGGCCGATCTTTCCTCGAGCGACGATGTGGAGAAGCACCCTATTGAGCGGTGGTGAGCGCCGGACGGTAAGGCCAGCTGAACAGCGTCTTGAACCCGTCGTAGATCGCGCGCGCGGCCTGGGCGATCGTGCGGGGACGGTCGGAGCCGCCGCGAGCGAAGATCGCGACTGCGACTCGGTGGCCGTCCGGCATGGTGATGAAGCCGACGTCGTCCGAAAGGCCGTTCAGAGTCCCGGTCTTGTGTTCGACCGGCGTTCCGGCGGGAAGCAGCCACTTCATCCGGTTCTTGCCCGTCTCGCACTTGGCCATCACGCCAAGCAGGTAATTGCGGCTTCGGGCGCTGATCAGGTCGCCCTTGTAGATGCGCCGCAGCAGCTCAACCATCGCCTTGGGAGTACTCGAATCCCTCGTATCCCAAAGATCCCGCTTGTCAGCGAGAAGCTGGGCAATCGTGCGGTCGACACGCACTCCATGGATTCCATTTTGAACCAGGAAACCGTGGACGGCATGGGGTCCCCCGACGTCCTTGAACAGGACATCCGCGGCACGATTGTCGCTGTGGATCAGCATCTTCGCCATGAGCCCGCGCACCGGCTCACCGTGAATGGTGTCCTCGAGCGTCTTTTGGCCGTGATCGACTTGAGAAAGGTACAAAGTGGCGATCGCGACCTTGACGGTGCTCGCCATTGGAAAGGGCGTGTCCCCCTTGATGCTGATGCTCTCGCCCGTGTTGAGGTCGAGCGCGGCAATTCCGACGTCGGCCGAGCTTCCCGAAACCAGCGAGCCGAGCTGCTGTTCGACCGCGATGAGATCCGGCGATGTCGCCGCCGTCGCAGGAGCTGCGACGAACGCCAGTAGCGACAAAAGTAACGCAATGAATCGCATGTGCCTCACCCGCGAGCCGCGCTCACATTTGCCTCGTCGCCGAACGCCCACATTCGCTCCAAATTGTAAAAATTTCTGACCTCGGGGCGGAAAATGTGAACGATGACGTCGGCGGCGTCGATGAGCACCCAGTCGGCTGCCGGCAACCCTTCGATCCGGACGTTTCTTCCAAATCGCTCTTTGATCTTGTCGCCAAGCTTAACGGCCATCGATGCAACCTGACGCGTCGATCGGCCCGACGCGATGACCATATAATCGGCAATGTTCGATTTGCCGGCGAGCGGGATTGAAACGACCTCCTGCGCCTGGTCGTCATCGAGCGACTTCAGCACGAGCTTGTGGAGATCTTCGACATCGGCTGGGGGGCCGGCGTCGGTGGCTGCTTCAGCGGGATGTTCGGTCAAGGGGTCTCCTGGCGAACAGGGGCATCGCGACCTGCCCGTGCCGAGGCGCGAGCTTTGGGGATCGGCGATACCAGCTGGGGTCTTGCGCGCGAATGGCGGTTGCAGAGGTCGGATCGGGGGGCAGGCGAAGGAAGACGATCGCCGGTGCACTCCATTCCGTCCAGTGATTTGCCTGGCTGGACGGGTGGACGAACCGCCTCAGCCAACCCAACGCGCGCGCCGCGTGGGCAAGTGAATCATAACCGGCCCGGCGAATCACCGCAATCGGGACTTCGCGTGCTAAGCCTCTCCAATCGCGCCATTTGTGAAAATTTGCCAGGGTGTCGCTTCCGAGCAACCAGATGAAGCGATGCTCGGGGTGCCGCCGCTTGAGTTGTCGCACCGTATCGACGCTGAAACGCGTGCCTTCCCGTTGTTCGAAGTCGCTGACTCGGATGCGGATCCCTCTCGCCATTCGCTCCGCCGAGGCGAAGCGCGCCTCAAACGGCGCCATGTCCTTCGCCCCATCCTTCAGCGGATTGCCGGGAGACA
>JBJMVK010000059.1:0-15886 GCA_045810725.1 Sphingomonas sp.
CTCGCTGTCCCCGCCGCTGACGTACTCGCTCCGGAGAGTTTCAGACTCATCCAAGACCATCGAGTCGAGCTGACGGGAGAAGGCGATGTGCATCACTGCAAATACGATCACGCCAAGCAGGGCAAGACCGACTGAGTAGGCGCCGAAATTGATGAAGGCGATCCGGTAGGCTGCGCTGGAGCGCCACCTACGCATTGCTGCCCATTCGGTAGCCCACGCCTCGGATTGTCTCGATCAGGTCGGGCTTCCCACCCCCGTTGAGCTTCGACCGAAGGCGGCTGATATGGGTATCGACGATGTTGGTCTGCGGATCGAAGTGATAGTTCCACACGCGTTCCAGAAGCATCGTCCTCGTCATGACCTTGCCCGCTTCGCGCATCAGCTCTTCAAGAATCCGAAATTCCCTCGGTTGCAGCTGGATGGTGGTGCCATCGCGCAGCACCTGCCGTTTCAGAAGATCGACGATGAGCCCGCCGTGTTCGAGGCAAGTCGGCTCCGAGTGGACTGGCTTGCGCCGAGCAAGGGCGTTCACTCGCGCCGCGAGTTCTGGAAATGAAAAAGGCTTCACGAGATAGTCGTCGCCGCCTGCCTCGAGGCCCGTCACCCGGTCTTCGATGCGGCCAAGGGCAGTGAGCAAGAGGACTGGAACGTCAATTCCAGCCGTTCGCGCGCGACGAAGGATTGACACCCCGTCCAGGCGTGGAAGCATTCGGTCGAGGATCGCGACGTCCAGCGGCTCGATGGAAAGCCGGTGCAATGCATCGAAGCCATCCCCGGCCAGGACCACCTTATGGCCGAGTTCAGACAGGCCGCGCCGGATGAACTCCGCAGTCTCCGTATCGTCCTCGGCGACAAGTATCCTCACCGTCGACGACTACCGGGCCTAGTCGTGGTCAACCTTGCCCTCGGACTTGTTCTCGACGACCTTTCCAGTGCGCCCGTCGATGCCGATCTCTTGGACGTGGCCCTCCTGCTGGATGTCGAACGACCAACGCCAGCCGCCGCCCTCTTTTTCATATTCGCTCGAGATGATCTTCCCCGGGGCCAGTT
Organism: Sphingomonas sp.; assembly: GCA_045810725.1. Taxonomy (GTDB): domain Bacteria; phylum Pseudomonadota; class Alphaproteobacteria; order Sphingomonadales; family Sphingomonadaceae; genus Sphingomicrobium. The sequence continues at coordinate 1,051 of JBJMVK010000059.1, forward strand.
TGAGAGCCATCGCTTGCGCGCGCGCCTTCGAAACCCTGGGCGCTGGCGCAGTAGACCCCATTGCGACACCTCCAAGGCCAAACGAGCCGACAACGGCAATTATAAACAACGTCTTCATCTTGCTTGGTTCCTTACTCATACACGGCGCTGCGCATATCCGCTTTCCAGTGTTGGTGACGAATGGCGACAGCTATACAATATCCCAACATCGATCTGCCGAGCGAGTGGCAGCTAGCGCTTTTGCGCACAGTCGCCTGTGCATTGCCCAACGGCATCGACCACGTTGGGAAAACGTAATGTAACGTCAATGCAATCCGAACGCCGTCAGCACGACATGCCGGGCATGTGCGGGATCTTCGGCGTGGTCGGTCGGGAGCTTTCAACTTGCGCGCTCAATAGCGTCTTCAAGGTCCTGCAGCATCGCGGCCCGGACGGGCTCGGCTCATTCGTCGACAGCGCAGCCGGAGTGACGCTTGCGCACACGCGGCTTGCAGTCATTGATCTCGCGACCGGCGCTCAGCCGCTGGAGAGCGAGGATGGCAGTCTCGTCCTCGCGGTAAATGGCGAGATCTACGATTTCGAGCGGATCAGGGCCTCGCTGGAGCAAAAAGGTTATCGCTTCAGGACGAACAGCGATTCCGAAGTGATCCTCTATCTCTACCAGGAATATGGTTTCGGCTGCTTCGAGTATTTGAGGGGCGAGTTCGCGTTCCTGTTATACGATAAGCCAAATGCGCGGTTCATCGCGGCGCGCGACCGCTTCGGAATCAAGCCGCTCTATCTGTCGCGACTGGCGAAAGGCTTCGTCTTCGCCTCGGAGATGAAAGCGATCTTCGCCAGCGGGCTTGTCGTACCGAAGCTCAATGCCGCGGGATTTGATCCGCTAAACGAGCAGGACCCGAACAATACGCAGTTCCCGTTCGAACGGATCGAACAGGTGCCACCAGCCTCATATATTCTGATCAATCTTAAGACCGGCGCAGCCGAGAACAAAAGCTACTGGTCAGCTGAGCTTCCCACCGCGACTGCCGATCCCGTTGCCGGTGTTGGGGCCGAAAGGGAAGCGGCCTACGCGAAATCGGTGCTGGAGGCGCTTGAGGAGGCGGTTCGCTTGCGATTACGCGCGGACGTTCCGGTCGGGCTCTATCTCAGTGGCGGGCTCGATTCAGCGTTCATCGCAGCGCTGATGAAACGCAACCTCGAAACTCCTTTCCATTCATTCTCCATCGCTTTTGAGGGAAGCGACCGGAACGAACGCGATTTCGCCCGGCGTGCGGCCAACTTCATTCGAACCGATCACCACGAGCTCGTCGTCAGTAAGCAGATGCTCTGGGACAATCTTGAACAGTGCCTCTGGTTCTCGGAACTGCCCTTCGTCAGCTTGGCGCCTGTTGGAAAGTTCCTGCTCTCGCAAGAAGCCCGCAAATTTGTGACCGTTGTCCTGACCGGCGAAGGAGCGGACGAAATTTTCCTCGGCTATCGCAGATTCTTCGCCGATGCGATCCGCGACACGCGCAACGAGACCTCACCCCAGCGCACTTCATCTGCGCAGTCGAGGCGGCTGAAACTTGGGCGATTTGCCAGCATCCTTCAGAAGGCCTCGCTCCATCTCTTTGCACGGAGCCACCGGAACGCTCTTCAATCGGCGAGGCACAAGGGGTCCGCGAACCGAGCTTGCGAACGACCGATTATCAATTCCGTTCAGGAGGCGCGCATCGCCGCCATGCCTTTCGATATTCTCTGCTTCCTTGGTGACCGCGAGGAAATGGCTCATTCACTCGAGGCACGGCTGCCATTCCTGGACCACGAGCTCTACGATCGCGCCAAAGACATCCCCGTCGATTTCAAGATGCGTGGCGGCGTGGAAAAGGCCGTGCTTCGGGATGCCGCAAAGGGTATCCTTCCCGAGGACCTCCGCCTTCGCCGGAAGAGCGGCTTCATGTTGACCAGCGAGGCCATCGATTTTTTCGGTTCCGACCAGGCAAGTGCCGCTCGCTTCGCGCCCTATCTCGCGAGGCGGAAATTCGAGCGAGCGGGCATATTTTCCTACCGCGCCTATCGGCTCGCGAGACTGTTGGCGAGCGTACCGCCTTGGAAGCGTCTGGGACTGAGGCAGCTCCGTCGAAACGCCAACAAGGTCATCATGTACATGATGCAAGCACACATGCTTCACGAAATGTTCGTCGAAGACCCCCGATGGACCAGGACCGACGGCAAATCCTTTCAGAACGAGGAAGATCTAGCGACGGACCACGATATGGTGGCGGCGTGACCCGCGTCGTGCGCCCGCAAACTTGGTCACGCCGGAGGTGAAGCAGGCTCAATGACGACCCCATCGCGGCGCCTGCGCTTCGGCCTGCGTAAGCGCCAGGAACTGGTGGGCCACATTGGCTGCTCGGACGATCGTGAATTTGGTACCGAAGAGGACAGGGACGGTTTGCGGGCTCGAGCGATCGAAAGGCGGACGCGGGTCGCGGGGGATGTTCAGACTTCGAGGCGATCGCCCTCGCGCGCGACCATCGCGTAGAGCGCCGGCATCAGGAAGATGATGATCGCGAGGCATGTAATGAGGCCGCCCACGATGACCACCGCGAATGGGCGCTGCGTGTCGGTTCCAACTCCCGTCGCGAGTGCCGCTGGAAGGAGGCCGAGCGCCGCGACGAGCGCGGTCATCATGATGGGACGCAAGCGGAGGATAGCGGCCTCGCGGATCGCCGGCGCGAGCGGGGTTCCGGCGAGGCGCAGTTCGTTGACGTAGGAGATATAGACGAGCGCGGTCTGGACCGAGACTCCAAACAGGGCGAGGAAGCCGATCCCGGAGGAAACCGAGAAAGGGTTGCCGGAGAGCCAAAGCGCCAGAATTCCACCGACCGGCGCGGACATGAGGACGCCGGTAAGGGCGATCGCCGGGAACTTGAAGTTGCGGTAGAGGAAGAAGAGCAGCAGGAAAATCAGCAGCAAGGTGAGCGGCACGATCGCCATCAGCTGCGCTCTGGACGCTGTATATTCGCTATATTCTCCACCCCAGTCGGTGCGGTAGCCCTGGGGCATCCGAACCTTCTGCGATACCTGCGCCATCGCGTCCTGCACCGCTCCGGCAAGGTCGCGGCCCTCGACCGAGAACTGGACACCGATGAAGCGGCTGTTGTCCTCGCGGTAAATGAAAGAAGCGCCGTTCCCGACGCTTATGCTGGCGAGCGCCTTGAGAGGAATGTGCTGGCCGTCTGGAGTTGCGACTAGGATATTGCCGATTGCGACGGGATCGTTGCGGTACTGCCCTTCGAGGCGGACGAGGAGGTCGAATTCCTTTTCCTGCTGAACGACCTGCGTCGCGACATCGCCGCCGATGGCGGTTTGGATGAGTGTGTTGATGTCATCGACGTTGATCCCGTAGCGGGCGATCTTCGTGCGATCGATCTGGATCGCGAGGCTGGGCTGGCCGAGCTCCTGCACCAGGGTCACGTCCCTGATGCCTCGGACATGCTCCAGCACGGCCTTGATCGCCTTTCCCTTCTGCTCGAGCAGGTTGAGGTCAGATCCGAAGACCTTCACCGCAAGCGCGCTCTTGAGGCCGGTTTCGGCCTCGTCCACGGCGTCCTCGGCGGGTTGCGTGTAGTTGAAGGTGATGCCGGGAAAGGACTGGAGCCTCTCGTTGATCGCGGCGATCAGCTGCGGCTTGGTGTGGATGCCCCGATGCCACCGTGAATAGGGCTTCAGTCCGACATAGAATTCGGCGTTGAAAAAACCCGTTGGGTCTGTGCCGTCGTCGGGACGGCCATGTTCCGACGCCACCGTGGTGACCTCGGGAAAGGAAGCGATGATCGAACGGACCTGGGGCACGATCTTCGCTGATTCATCGAAGGAGATGGTATAAGGCATCGTCGCCCGTACCCACAGCGCGCCCTCGTCAAGATGGGGCATGAACTCCGCGCCGACGTCCGCCGACAGCAGCAGCGAAGCGAGCAGGAGCAGCGCGGACATTCCAATGGTCGCGCGTGGGCGCGCAAGCGAATGGTCGAGGCCGCGCGTGTAGGCCGACCGAATGCGCTCGAAGAGGGCATTACGGCGCTCGCGAACGCCGCTCCGCATCAGCCACGAGCAGAGAACGGGGAGCAAGGTCAAAGTCACGATGAGGGAGCCTATGAGCGCGAAGATCATCGTGTCGGCCATGGGCTTGAACAGGACGCCCGACGGGCCGGAGAGCACGTAGATGGGGAGGAAGCTGATCACGATGACCACAACTGAATAGAAAAGCGGGCGGTCAACTTCGGCTGCGGCCTCGCGAATGGTCGCCATCAGCTTGTCGGGAGACGCCTTGCTCTCCGCGAGGCGCCGGTAGATATTCTCCACCATGATGACGGCGGCATCGACCAGGATGCCGAAATCTATCGCGCCGATCGAAAGCAGGTTCGCCGACGCTTTTTGGAGATCGAGGCAGGCGAAGGCGAATAAAAGAGATAGAGGGATGGTGACAGCGACGATCAGTCCCGAGCGGACGTCGTAAAGGAAGAAGATCAGGATTACGACGACGAGCAGCATGCCTCGAAGGAGGTTTCGCTCGACCGTGAGCACGGTCTCGTGGACGAGGTCGGTCCGATCGTAGAACGGAACGACCTTGACGTCCCTCGGCAGGATGCTGGAGTTGAGCTCGTCGGTCTTCGCTTCGACGCCCTTCAACACGTCCTGCGTCTTCTCGCCGGTGCGCAGCATGATCACGCCTTCGACGGCGTCATCCTGCTTTCCGATCCCGAACTGGCCGAGGCGAGGGGCTATGCCCATTCGTACCTCGGCGACGTCCTTCACGAGCGTCGGAATGCCATCGTGCACGGCAACAACGACGTTGGAGATGTCGTCCATGGACGCGAGCCGTCCAAGGCCGCGGACGTAGTAGAACTGCCCTCCTTCCGAATAGAAACCGCCGCCGCCGTTGCCGTTGTTGGCTCCAAGCGCAGTTTCGACCTGCTGCGGCGACAGCCCAGCGCCGGCCAGCCGGAATTGGTCGAGGAGGACCTGGTACTGCATCGTCCCGCCGCCGAAGCCCGAATCGTCTGCAACCCCTGATACCGACCTGAACTGCGGTTCGACGACCCAGTCCTCGAACGTCTTCAACTCGGTCGGCGAGCGGTCGGGACTTTGCAATGTGTAGCGGTAGATGAGACCGGAGGGCGAGGTCAGCGGCTCGACGTCGGGAGTGACCCCGCTCGGGAGATCAAGGTCGGCCAATCGGTTGAAGACCTGCTGCCGAGCGAAATTGCGATCGGTGTCCTGGTCGAACGTGATGTCGACTGCGGAGAGCGCGTAGAGCGAGACGGAGCGGAGGTTATTCTCCTTTGGGATCCCGTTCATCTCGCGCTCGATCGGAACGGTAATCAGCCTCTCCACCTCTTCCGCTGAGTGGCCGGGCCACTGGGCGCTGATCGAGACCATCGGCGGCGACAGGTCGGGGTAGGCGTCGACCGGGAGCCGCGACCATGCGCGAACGCCCGCGGCGACCAGGAGCACAGCAAGAAAAGCAACGAGGATCCGCTGCTCGAGGCTGAGGGCGACGATCCTGTTGATGAAGGAAGAGCCGCTTGGTGGCGGCTCGGCCGGACCCTCGCTCATTGGCTCTGCATGAACTGGAGGAAGATCGCGCCGTCGGCGACGATCCTCTCGCCCGTCGCGAGGCCGCTCGTCACGTCGTAATTCTGGCTGTCGCGATATCCAAGGGTCACGTGGCGCCGGGCAAAGCCACCATCGGGCAATGCGATGTAGACAAAGGGCAGGTTGGCGTCGTCGCGGAGCACTGCAGAGACCGGCACCAAGAGCCCGGTGCTGACACGACCCGATTCGATCGAGACATCGACGAACATCTGCTTCTTGAGGAGGTCGCCCGGATTGGGCGCCACGATCCTGGCGACGATTGCTCGGGTGTTCGGATCGACACTCGCGGCAATGTTTTCCACGGCGCCGTGGAAGGGCCCGGTTCCGTTACCCGGATCGATTGTCGCGGCACTGCCAACGGAGACCGAAGCAAGGTCGCCTGGAGCAATCTGCGCGAGGATCCAGACACGCGACAGGTTGGCGACCGTGAAGCTAGCCGACGATCCGCCCTGAAGGAGCTGGCCAGGAGTGATCTGCTTGTCGACGACGACGCCCGAGATGGGCGCGCGGATGACCCCGGAGAGACCGGCCGCGGAATTTCCAGCCATCGCCCTTGCGATCGTATTCCGATCGACGCCCATCGAGACCAGGGCCTGAAGGGCGGCATCGCGGTCAGCGTCGGCGTTTGCAGCGTCGGTCTGCGCCTGGGCAGCCTCGCGCTCCGAAATGCCATTATGCGCGGCAAGGTCGCGGTCAGCGGCGGCGAGCCGCCGTGCATTGGCTGCGGTGACGGCAGCCTTGCGATAGGCGCCGACGGCCGCGGCATAATCGGCCGACTGGACGAGCGCGAGCGGCTGGCCTTTGGCAACCGGCTGACCAAGCGCAACGAAGATGCGCGTCACCGGTCCCGTGAACGGCGAGAGGACGGAGGTCGCCTGGTCGTTGTCAAAGTCCACGGTGCCCGGCGCCTCGACGCGTTGGCGGTAGCCGACAGGAGCGACGGTGAAGAGATGGATGTGAGCCAGCTGGGCTTTCGTCAGCCGGACGTTCGGAATAGCTGGAGTGGCGCTGTTGTCGTCGCTGGAGGACGAACAGCCCACCACGAGGCTGAGCGTGAGCCCTGCGACCAGGGCTCTTGAAACCAACCGCCTAGAGGGCATTGGCGGCGCTCATGAATTCGGGCCGTCGCCACCAGCCGCCACCCAAGGCCTGGAACAAGGCAGCCGTATCTGTGAACCGGTCGGCTTCGGCCTGCACGAGGGTCAGCCGCGCTTGTTGATAGGCCTGGTCTGCGTTGAGGACGACGAGATAGGCTGCGTAGCCGTCTCTGTACTGGATCTTGGAAAGATCGAGGCTCGCCTTTGCGGCATCGGCTGCCCTTGCCGTTGCTTTTAAGGTTTCGGCGTCGTGCTCGAGCGCTGCGAGGGTGTCGGCGACGTTCTGGAACGCGGTTAGTACCGTGCCGCGATATTGCTCCGCCGATTGCTGGTAGGCAGCGCGGGCTGCACGCTGCTGATGGAGTAAGGTTCCGCCGTCGAAGATCGGAGCAAGAAGCCCCGCGCCGATGTTCCAGAAGCCCGTCCCGGGCCCGAATATTTGCCCGATCGCCAACGCATTGCTGCCGGCGTTTGCGCTGAGTGTAATGTTGGGCAGCCGGTTCGCAGTCGCAATTCCGACCTGAGCGCTGGCGGCGTGGAGATTGGCCTCTGCCTGTAGAACGTCGGGCCGTTGCTCAACGAGCGTTGAAGGGAGGCTGAGCGGCAGGTCAGAGGGAAGGGTCAGGCTCGCAAGAGTGAACTTTTCGGCCGGGGTCCGGCTCGGATATTGTCCGGTGAGGACCGCAATCAAATCGTTTTGCTGGTCCCGCTGCTTCAGGAGCGGGGGCAGGGATGCTTCGAGCTGCGCGAGCTGCGCCTCTTGTGCGACAACGTCGGTTCCCGCCGCATAACCCTTGGACTTCTGAAATTGGAGCAGGCTCAGTATCTGGCGGTTGATACCGATCAGCTCATTTGTGGCTTCGATCTGGTCCTCGAGCGAGGCCTCCTGGATGGCGGCTTGAGCAACCGTCGCGCTCAGCGTGATGTGCGTTGCGATCATCTGGTATCGGGTCGCCTGCTCGTTCGCAGCCGCGGCCTCTACCGTCCGCTTGTTCAGCCCGAATACGTCCGGCACATAAGAGACGCTGACCTGGGGGGTGATCAGCGTGTAGAGAAAGGCGTTGTTCGCGGGTACCGGAGCGAGGGTTTCGCCAGGATCTTTCTGACGTGTGATTGCCGGGCCGAGGCTGACCTGGGGAGCGTACGCGCCGTGCTGCGCCTTCGTGTTCTCATGCGCGACCAAGATCGCCGCTTGAGCCGCCTTCAGGTCTGCGTTGTTGGCGAGCGCCTGCTCGATAAGGTCGTTGAGCGGCTTCGAGTGGAACAATCTCCACCAGTCAGCGGGGATGTCGCCGCCGCCGACGAACCGCTGTGATTGTCCTCCAGGTACGCCCGGCGTCGCGGCAGTGGGTTGTGCCGGCTGTCGAGTATAACTCGAAACCTCCGGTGCCTTGGGCGGAATGAAGTTCGGCCCGGCGACGCACGCGGACGCCATCAAAGGCGCCAGCAACGGCAGATGCGATCGTCGAAGCGAATGCAAGGCTATGGATCCTCCGGACCGGGAAGCGACGAAGCGCTTGTCAGCGACAAGCCAAGCATCGTGATAATATCACATTACACGGACATGCAAGGGGGTAGCGACAGCTATGCGCCCGCGCAAATTACATCGCTGCAAGAATGCGGCCTTCTACCCTGGCCCGCCCGGACCAGGCGGCGGCGCGTGCAGAGTGGAAATTTTCCGCCGAGCGCCGGAATTTACGCGATTACGGCTTCTGGACCTGAACGCTCGTCGTGGACTGGCCAGTGTTTGGGTCGGGCACGGTCACGTAGACGACCGTGTCACCCTCGTATTGCGGCTGGTAGTATGAGCCGCCGCACGAATAATAGGTGTAACCGCCGTACGGATATGGAGGGCAGCCGGACGGCAGTGCGTAATAGGATGAGCCGATCGCTGCAGCTGTGATCCCCGCGACCGCTCCAACCGCTATCCCGGCGGCGATCGGATGGTCGACCCAACCACCACAGCATCCCCCGTTCCAGCCGCCGTTGATGTTGACGTCGCCGGTGTTGATGTTGCCGTTGTTGATGCGGTTGCCGTTGTTGACGTTGTTGCCGCTTCCAGCGTTGTTGAAATTGCCTCCGCCGGGCCTCTGGGTACCAGATCCTCCCTGGCCCGGGCGGTTCCCCTGCGCAATTTGACCGCCTCCCGGGCGCTGGGCCCCAGCGCCTCCGGCGCCAGGACGGGTAGATGGCATGGAAGAGGCGCGATTGGCGCCTGCGCCCCCGGGCCTGCTGTAGCTGCCACCACGGGCGAACGTCCCGCCCGAGCTGAGATCGCCGCCTCGTCCGCCGCCTCCGCGGTTGTAAGATCCGGCCCCCCCCCGGCCAAAGCTCGTCGAGGCGCCGCCACGGGAGCCGTAGCCGCCCCCGCCGCCTCCACGGCTAAAGCCGCCGCCGCCGCCGCCGCCGCCGCGGCTGAATCCTCCGCCCCCTCCGCGCATGCCGCCGCCGCCGCCGCCGCGGCCTCCACGAGCCATGCCTTCATCGGCAACGAAGATGAGGAGAGAGAGCAGGGCGCCTGCGCGCGCGATGTTGAACCAGGTGCGCTTGGCCATGACTATTGTCCCTTAAAGGTTGCCAGCTGGATCTTCTGGGCATCCGCGCCCGGCGTGAACGTGAAGTCGCTGTCGTTGAACGTCGGATTGATCGTCCACTTCAGCGTGCTCGTGAAGGTCGGGCGAGCGGTGTCGGTTCGATCTACGATCGAGAGCTTGCGCGGAAGAGGCTGGTCACCGTCCTGGATCCAGATTTCCCAATCGACCTCAGGCTCGCGGAATGCATAGTGCGTGGTCTTCACGCCGCCGATGGTCGCCGGGCCAAGCACCATTGCCGATTTGAAACTCTTCGCTCGATCGTTGCCGAGGTCGTTCCAGCGGAACAGGTCTTCGAGCGGAAGGCGAATGCCGTACCGGTCGTAGATAGTGTCGAGAGCCTCGCGATTGGTCGCCGGCGCCGCGACGGTGGCGTAATAGCCGAGCTTCGGGGCGTACATCGTGAACTGCTTACCGTCATAATAGAAGTCGCGGCTCTTGGCGTCGCTCGCGAAACGGATCACGAAACCAGGCCGCTTCACCTTGTAGTCGGTCGTGCCATCGAACTGAATTCGCTGACCTTCGGAAGTCACCATGTCGATGCTCGCGTCCGAAGTAATCGCAAGTGTGTTCAACGACATGAGATATGTGCTCATTTTTTTGAGCGCGTCCACGGCGTTCTGATCCACCGCTCCCTGGGTGATCGGCGACTGGGCAGAGGATGCCCATTTGGGGAACTTGCTGCTGCTCGCCGGCTTGGCCGCCTTTGGCGCCGCGGAAAGGCCCGCTGGAGCGCTCAACGCCCAGGCGGACAATCCAACAGCCACGAGTGTCGGGACAAACGACAGTGAGATTTTCATGCGCTCCACTCCAGCGGCAGGCGCGTCGGCGCCGGTTTTGCTCGAAAGCGCGTTAAGGGACGACGAGGGTCGGCAACATCGGGCATTCCCCTAGGGTGGACTGGGACAAGTCACCGATCGGGGGCTCGAAGGCGCCTAGGACTGCAAACCGCCGAATGCCGCAGGCGGACGGGCATGAAGCGCCTGGCTGAGAAGGACTAAAGCGTCCTGTGATTCCGTGATCCGCCCCGTCGCCGGTCGATCCAGATCGATGACGAGGATCATCGACAGCGCGAAGAGCAGGAGGAGGAACCCCGCGGTCTCCCGTCCCCTTTTGCCGGACAGAACGTAGCCAAAGACCGCCGCGGCAACGAACTCATAGACGAACAGGAGCGCGTAGACCTGCGCCGGGACATGCGCGCGCCGGCCCTCTTTGCGCGCGATGTCCACCTCGAAGACGGCGTTCATGGTGTCCACATAGCTGCTCGAGAAATCCAGTGACTTGATGGTCGGGAACACGGCCAAGGTCGCCGACCAGAGTTTCGTCAGGAAAAGCTCGTTCCTCGCGAGTAGCCGATCGCGAGATGCCCCGGGCTTCGCCTCGCCGAGTGCGATCCTGTTGTCCGTATAGTCGACCAGAAGCATGCTCATGCTCGAACGGTAGGGCTCGGCAAGAAGCTGCGTCTTGAGATAGGCCGACTGGATCGAGCGTGCTTCCTCGAGAACCCGATCTCGACGCGCGTCGAAGCGGTCGATTGCCATTGAGAAGGTGAAGCCGATCAGGAGCGCAAGAAGACCACTGACGGCGCTCAGGATATAGCCTTCCTGGTCGGTCGGCCCTTTCTCGTCGGATGAGCTGCGACGTCGGAGGCCCCAGCCGAGGAGCGCCGCGGCGACGAGGCCGACGACGAGGGCCAGCGCCACCGCCCAGAGCGGCGCGAAGATCAGCCAGTGACCAAATGCTGCCATGTCCCGTCCGACCCCTCAGTTCCGCGCAGGTTTCGCGCCCGAACGGGGCCCGAGACCATCGGTGATTAACCCGGGTGCTTTCCGAGGGATCATAGTTTTCGCCTCGTGCGCGGAGTTCTTGTGCTTTCTTGGCTGCGACTTCTCATCGGCAGCCTCGGTCCTCAGTCCGCCGGAAACTCGGGAAAATCCCCGAGGCGGACATCAAAAACGCGCGAGGATCGATACGAATGCCGCAACCCCGATCACGAGGACGGTGCAGGCCGCCAAATAGGTGGACCTGTGGAGCGGTGCCTTCGAGGCAGCGGCGAGCCCTCCGAGCGCGCCCGTCCTCAAATACTTCACGGCTTCGCGATACTGCCAAATGAAGCTGAAGAGCGAAATCACTCCAGCAGAGATGAGCAGCAGTCCCAGATCGCGCGGTGCGTTGACCCGAACGGTCCGAACGCCTTCGGGCACATCGCCCCGCAGCGTTTCGAAGAATTGGGCAACGGTGAATCCAAAGCCGATGAGCGACACCGAGGTTCGAACCGCTGCCATCAGCGTGCGCTGAAGCGCGATCATGGTCCGGATCCAGGCCAAATGATTGCTCGCGCTCGGTTCGCTATCAAACTTGCCTTCGGTCGCCAGCGCCCTCGTCATGCCGCTGCCGCGTGCCTCCTCTTCGTCGGAGGCCGGTTCGTGACCCACTTTCCGTAAAGAGCAGAAACGACGATGCTGATGAGAAGGAAGAGGATGATGGCGAGGGGGACTTGCTGATCGTTGAAGTGGCGGTTTGCGACCATTGCGGCGACCCCTGGATGGCGAGTGGCCGCGGCTTGTGCGAGCGCCGTTCGGCGCGCTGGATCCGGTCCTCCAAGGAGGTGGCCTGCGGCTATTCCCGCAACCACTGTCAGGACGATCACTGCAAGGCTTCCGTCACCGACCAGTGCCAATGCGGCACCCGTCGACCGGTAGAGTATGAGGAGGATGATCGGCACCAGGCAAACCAAGGCGATTTTCGTCGCAACCGGCCCCGCCCGGCGACCGAAGTCCTCGAACCAAGTTGCAATGATGACGCCGAGGACCAGGGGAGCAGCTACGAAAACGAGCACGAAGCGTCCTATCATGGCGATCGGAACCGATGCGTCGCGGCCCGCAAGGATGCCAATGAGGCCAAAGGTGACTGGCACAACGAGGATCGACATCGCCATCAGCGCCGAATAGGTGCCAACGACATAGGCGCGGTCAGCTCCGGTCTTCATCATCTTGCCGATCGCAAACGGCGCAAGCGGCGATACCGCCATGATCACGAGCCCGGCCTTCGTCATCTTGTCGACTGGAAGGACCAGGCACAGGAGCACGGCACAGAGGGGGACGATTACGTTGACAGCGACGAAGCCCCGCACAAGCAGCGCCGGGCGCTGCCACGTATAGGCAATGTCGGACCAGCTGCTCTGCAGCCCGATGGCAAGTACGAGCAGCACCAGACTGGCTTGCGCGACGATCTGAATCGCGGCCTGCATGACGACGCCTCCTTGCTTCTTGCAAAGCCCGATCATGGACGCGCCGACCACATCGACCATCCATAGTTTTACTGAGGAGGGAGGGGTCACGCCTGGCCCCCAACCCGAAACTAAGGTTCGCGCGGACGGCAAGAAGGTAGGAGGGAGCTCCGCGGCCCCGCACGGGCGGATACGCATGCGAGCACTGCAGGATATCGAGTTGCTGGTTGGCTTCGCGTGGTCGCTTCGACTTCCGACCTAACCCTTAGCATCTGCGAGCAGAGCATCGAGCAGCTTGCCGAGCGGTCCTCGGGACCAGGCGAGCGACTGGTATAGCCGCAAAGCCATTCGCGCCCATGAAACATAGATCACGGGCGATCCTAGGGCCCGAGCAAGCCGGAACATGCGATGGCTCATTCGGGCAATAGAATAGCGCAGGCGATAGACGAGCTTGCGCCGAAGCGGCAGCGCCTGGCTCGCCCTGACGCGCTTGCACGGGGTCAGCCCGCGCTTTCGCCAACTCAGCCGATAGGCGAGGCCGTCTCGGCGGTGCCTGAGGCCAGCCGCCTGCGTCGCGGCGATGAAATCAGCATCGACCGGCTCAAGCTGAAGCCGGCCCTCGGATCGTCCCCGCTCGATCATTTCCACCAGAGCCTTTGACCGTACGACCATTACGTTGGTGCCGCGCCCGTTGGACGAAAATGGCTCCACCCACGCATCGCCGAAGCTGATGTCCGCAGTTTCCGCGACGACGTCGTCGCACCAGTCACACGCCGGGTTCTGAAAGAAGCCGGCGCCCCAATCCCCGTCGGCAAGGTGCCACCAATCCTTTGCGGCGGTCGACCCGTCGTCCAGTTCGAGATGGGCCCGGTACCAGTTCGCTGGGCGGCTCTCGTCCTTGATTCGGTAATCGAGCGCACGGACTCGGTTCACTTCGGCGCCTAGCTGCCAGGCGAAGCTCTCGACCATCGCAGCGCTCTTCATATGGCCGCAGAAGAGGCCGAGCGTGTGAGCGACGCGGGCTCGGACCAGGGGGTCCGTGCGCCGCAGGAGGTTGATCGCCTTGATGAAGCAGGGAACGCCGACAACGGCGTACCGGCCGGGAATTTCTCGGATTTCGCGCAGCACGGACGATAGTTCAACAGGGTAATAGCGAGATTTGGCGCCACGGCTGAGCTCGTCCAGCGAGCGCGACATTCGGTAGGCGAAGAACCGGCCCTCCGTCTCCGGATCGGCAGGAGCGACATGAGCGACGCCGTCGACCACGCCTGTTCGCAACAGCTCGGCAGCAGCCCAGCTAGTGAGCCCTCCGGAGCTGCCGTTGGCGCGAAACGGATCTTCGATGGCATGGCCTACGTAGGCCGCTTCGAAGCGCCCTATGCGAGGGTCGGCCGAGCTCGCGCCGGCGAAGAGTTGATCGGCGATCTCGTCCTCCTTTGCGGCCGCGGGAGAAAAGGGGCACTGGGCGGAGAAGCGCTCACCAGGGATCGCCCATCCGGGACCAGGGCGCGGTTTTAGAAACCCGTTCTTGTCCCACTCCATCGCTCCGCGCGTCGATGCGGCGCAGCTGCCGCAGCCGACGCACATGCCAGAATCAACGATTTCGCTGACGCTAACCAGGCGATCGCCTGAATTCGCCGTCGGGTCAGGAAAGTGCCGCATCCAGAAATTCGTTGGAGCGCGTGCGCGCATTGTCGATCCTCGCTGCGGCTTCTTCGCGGGCCGGCGTTTCGAGCAGGTCGGAAAGCCGGGTCTGCGAACATCCCTCGTCGACCAGCCGGTGCGCAACGCCGAGGGAGCGAGCGAGATCGGGGATCTTGATCGAACGATAGTCGCTCGGCGCGCTGACCCAGGGTTTTCCATTCGCGAGGGCGAAGACGCAGCCGTGAAAGAAGTTGGTGATCACCGCTTGAGCGCCCGCCATCAACCGCGCGAACTCGTGCGGGCCGGCGCGAACCCTCTGCTCGTCGGCGAACGCATTTGCATAGCCAACGGAGATGAGTTTCACTCGGCGCTCGTCCGCCCAGCTGCGAACCCTGCCGCGAAGCCATTCCGGGAAGCCGTGGCCGTAGACGAGGGCGAACGGCACTTCCTCCTCGACGGGACTGGTGTGGATCTCGTCGGCGAACTGCAGGCACGGGTCGAGGACGACGATGGGCTCGCGGCCGGTCCCGTTTCGAACGATGTGCCAGCTATTTTCGTCGCGAACGGAAATGGCGGAGAACCGGCGGAGCTTTCGTGCCCAGGCCGGATCTATTCCATCCCATGCGCTGTGA